>NZ_CP046457.1:1735390-2048085 GCF_009734445.1 Candidatus Syntrophocurvum alkaliphilum | reverse complement strand
TCGAGCAGGGACGAAAGTCGGGCTTAGTGATCCGGCGGTACCGAGTGGAAGGGCCGTCGCTCATCGGATAAAAGCTACCCCGGGGATAACAGGCTTATCTCCCCCAAGAGTCCATATCGACGGGGAGGTTTGGCACCTCGATGTCGGCTCATCACATCCTGGGGCTGGAGAAGGTCCCAAGGGTTGGGCTGTTCGCCCATTAAAGTGGTACGTGAGCTGGGTTCAGAACGTCGTGAGACAGTTCGGTCCCTATCCATCGCAGGCGTAGGAAAATTGAGAGGATCTGTCCCTAGTACGAGAGGACCGGGATGGACAGACCGCTGGTGTACCAGTTGTCTCGCCAGAGGCACAGCTGGGTAGCTATGTCTGGGAAGGATAAGCGCTGAAAGCATCTAAGCGCGAAGCCATCCTCAAGATAAATTTTCCCATTCCGTCAAGGAAGTAAGATCCCATCAAGATTAGGTGGTTGATAGGTCGGGAGTGTAAGTGTAGCAATGCATTAAGCTGACCGATACTAATAGATCGAGGGCTTGACCTAAAAATTAAGAACAACCTATCATGTATTGCAGTTTTCAAAGAACTTTAACGCCTCTAGCGAGGCTAATTATTAATTTTTAATTTTTAATTCTTAATTAAGGAAGGCAAACAAATTTGCCTATATATAAAAAGGAAACTACGTTTCCTAACCATAATTAAAAATTAAAAATTGAGAATTCAAAATTAAATAACGAAATGAGATTTCCTGGTGATAATGGCGGAGGGGCCACACCCGTTCCCATCCCGAACACGGTAGTTAAGTCCTCCAGCGCCGATGGTACTGCAGCTCAAGCTGTGGGAGAGTAGGTCGTCGCCAGGTTTTATTTATTTTCTGACCTTTTATGGAGTTTTATAGAAACAGAAGGAAGAGGAAGGAAGCACGGGGACGGTTCTTTTGCTTCCTTTTTAGGAAGCAAAAGAACCGTCCCCGTGCTTCCTTCCCCGAATTTTATTAACATTTTTGCAGGAAATTACATATGATAAGAGAAAGTATTTAATAATTGTATACTTAGAGACCAATTGGGAAGAATTAAGAATAAAAAAGGAAGATGGCTTTATGGAAGTACAAAGAAACCTAAGTCACGAGACTGAAAAAACAGCTATAATATTGCCTGTTTGTGGTCTATGTGGTAATGTTCCTAATGAGGGACTCCGGGATGGTATAAAATTAAAGAAGCTTTTTATATGTACACAATGTGAAAATGATATTGTAAACCTTGAAGTGGGAAGCGAAGGTTATGAAAGATTACTAGAAAGAATTAAAAAAACTTTTAAATAAGCACCTTAAAAGGTGCTTATTTTTTATTTTATCTTAAACATAAAATTAATTATACTATATACATAAAGATAAAAGTTGTTGGGGAGAAAAAATGAACAATAATTGTACTAGTAAGACTTTGTGTGTAATTAATCCCACTTCAGGTAATGGACGAACAAAGAAGACGTGGACGTATATTGAGAGGCAACTAAAAGACGAGGGTTTCGAATTTGAGGCCTATGTGACAAAACATCCCGAGGAAGCAACCCATATTACTAGATCAGCATTACAAAACGGTTTTAGTAATATTATTGCGGTTGGTGGGGATGGAACCATAAATGAGGTTCTTAATGGTTTTTATATTGGAGATAAGCGTATTAATAACCAATCAAGTTTATCAATAATTCCTATGGGAACAGCAAGTGATTTTGCTCGTTATTTAAAACTATCTACTAAAGATAAATGCATTAAAAACATCTTTTATCATCAAAAAGAACTATACTGCGACATTGTTAGAACTTCCTTTATTGATTGGACAGGCAAAAAAAATATAAGGCATTTTATTAATGTAGCAGATGTTGGAGTAGGTAGTGAAACGGTAGCAAGAGTTAATCGTAATAGTAAAATTCTTGGAGGTTTTTGGTCTTTTTTTTTAAGCGCACTTATTACTGTAACAACATACAAAAATAGAGATATTACTGTTTTAATTGATGATCAAGAAGTTTTTTCAGGCAAGGCTTGTATTGTAGCTGTTGGAAACTGTAGTTTTTTTGGCGGAGGCATGAAAATAACACCTAAAGCAATATTTAATGATGGACTTATAGATATTGTACTAGTTAAGGATTTAGGAAAACTAGAGCTACTTTATAACCTTCCCAAAGTTTATAAGGGTACTCATTTAGAACATCCTAAAGTTGACTACTATCAAGGAAAAAAGGCAACTATTTTAGCCAATGAAAAGGATGTCTATTTAGAAATGGATGGTGAAACACCAGGAAAAGGTAATATTGAATTTGAAATATTACCATCAGAGATAAAACTTTATATATAAAACCTAGCAGAAAGGTGATAATTTTAAGTGCGTGAAAAAACTCCAATATATACGGCCATAAAAAACTATATAAACCAAAAAAGTTTAAGGTTTCATATGCCTGGTCATATAGGCTCAGCAATTTATTTTGACAATATATTAGAACAACTTGCTAGACTAGATATAACAGAAGTAACAGGATTAGATGATTTTCATCTCCCCCAAGGAATCATAGAGGAAGGCAGGCAAGCACTAACAAGGGCATTTGGAGTCTCAGAAAGTTACTTCTTAGTAAATGGTGCATCATCAGGTATTCATGCATTGTTTTTAGCACTTAGCAATAAAGAAAAAGATACTTTTCTTATCTCTAGAAATGTACACAAATCAGTTTTTGCTGCCATGGTATTAGCAGATGTAATACCAGAATATATAAAATGCCAAACTGACTCATACTTAGGAATAACTGTATCAACAACGAGCGAACAAATTGAGAATGTGTTATCATGTAGTGAAGTAGCTAAAGCTGTATTTATTACTAATCCTAGTTATTATGGAACAGTATCAAATACCAAAAAAATATTCGAAATAGCTAATAAATACAATAAACCATTGCTTGTTGATGAAGCACATGGTGCACATTTTTATTTTCATAGTGAATACCCAACCCCTTCAATTGATGCAGGGGCATATGCTGCAGTTAATGGACTGCATAAAAGTTTACCCGTTTTAAATCAAGGTGCATGTATTCATGTAGGTGAAAATTTTAAAGAAAAGGAGCAATTATTTTCTGCCATAAGTTTATTAACTACTACTAGTCCTTCATATCCTATATTAGCTTCTATAGACTTAGCTCGTAATTTTATAGAAAAAGAAGGACAAGCGTTTCTCGATAGAGCATTAAAATTATCAATTGAATATAAAAGAAAAATAAGTAGCATAAAAGGTATTCACTGCATAACAGATGACTATCTTGGGTATATGGGAATAAACCAGATAGACCCACTAAAGGTGGTTATATCACCTATACAACTTAGCATTAATGGATATGAACTAGCTACAATATTATATGAAAAATATAATATACACATTGAAATGGCAGAACCAAACATTGTTGTTGCTATGTTTTCATTACTTCATACACGTAGTGATTGGAGTACCTTATATAAAGCATTAAAGGATATAGCAAGAATTTATTATACAGATACCAAGAAAAAGAACGAGGTTATAGCTCTACCTCTTCCAAAGGTTACTTTATCCCCAAGAGCGGGATATCGCGCAGCTAGTAAAAAAGTTAAGCTTAACCAGAGCATAAATAAAGTTTCTGCTGAAATTGTAACACTATATCCCCCAGGGGTTCCCTGCTTACTGCCAGGAGAAACTATTACCCAGGAAATTATTGATTACATTACATTTGTCAAAAAAACGGGTGGTTACATTCAGGGGCCTAAAGATGCTAGTATGGAAACTATAGCAATAGTAGATGGTTAAAGCAGTAGGTCTGCTTGATGAATGGCATAATAAGTACTATGCTAAAAATGGAGATAAAGACTAATGAGGAGCATGATGAACATGTTTGCTCAGGCGATTCCATAGCCTAAGTTTAGCTTTTTGCAGTTAAAACAATTATAAATTGGAGTTAAAGATGAAAAAAGGTATTTTTGTTAGTTTAGAAGGCATTGATGGTAGTGGAAAGACCACCCTAAAAAAACTTATAATAGAAAACTATAATAATTATTATCAAATATTGCCTTTAAGAGAGCCAGGTGGCAATAAAGTTTCTGAGAAAATAAGAGAAATGCTTTTAGATGTTAAAAACGAAGGAATACAACCTCAAACGGAAGCTATGCTATATGCAGCAGCTCGTGCTCAACTTGTAGAAGAGATAATTAAACCCGCAATTAAGGAAGGTAAGTTAATTATAGCTGACCGATATATGGATTCAACTATAGCATATCAAGGCTATGGAAGAAATCTAGACATAGACTTTCTTAAGCAATTAAACTATTTGTGTACCAGTGGTTTAAAACCAGACTTAACATTATTATTAGACTTAGAACCTACAGCTGCGCATAATAGAAGAAGTGATAAATTGCCAGATCGTTTAGAAAAAGAAGGCTTAAGCTTTCAATCTAAGGTTAGAAATGGGTACTTAAAAATAGCAAAAGAAGAGCCACAAAGGGTAAAGTTACTAGATGCTAGCCAAAAAATTGAGATAGTTTTAAATAAGGCTATAAAGCTGATAGATAAAGAAATTAAAGGTAAAGGTAGCGAGGTCGATGTTTAGTGAGAGTAGACCGCAACAAAAAAGGCTTTAACAGATACACCTCAGTTAACAAAAGTCAGATACCAGAGGTTAAACGAGGTAAAGAAACAACATTCAACCAAGAGCTAGCAAACTATCAATACATTGATTCCCAGCAAAAATTGCAGGATTTAATTAATGATATTGATAAGCTTGTTAAAAAGCTTAATACTAATTTAAACATTAATGATTTAATGTTATATAAAAAAATGGTCAAAGCGTTTTTGCAAGAAGCAACCTCATTAGCATATTTACTTGAACAGCAACGAGGTCGAGGAAGAAAAGGAAGAACACTATTAATTAGTATAAAAACAGTTGACCAAGAAGTAGAAAAACTAATAAACGAATTTGTAAATCATAAACAAGGACCTATGGAAGTACTTGAAACACTAGATAAAATCAGAGGAATGTTAGTAGATTTAATGATTTAACGGTTAACATTACCCCTGGAGGAGTAGGTGTGGAATATTTTAAAAATATCATTGGACAAGATAAAACAATAAACAAACTAAAAAAAATTATAGATAGTGACAATATAAGCCATGCATATCTTTTTATAGGCAAATCAGGTATAGGTAAAATGCTTACAGCAAGAGCTTTTAGCAATATAATAATAAACAAAGATGATAAGTCAGCACAAATATATTTAAAAGACAATATTCATCCAGATTTATTAATTATAGAAAAAAAAGACAATAAAACAGTAGTAACCAAAGAACAAATAACACAAGAATTAGAGTCATGGATTGCGGTAAAGCCATATAGAGCAAAAAGAAAAATAGCTATAATAAGAGATAGTCACTTAATGAGTTTAGAGGCTTCTAATGCACTTTTAAAAACATTAGAAGAGCCACCCCCTTACGCAAGTATTATATTAATTGCAGATGAGAATAATCTATTAGAAACTATTATTTCACGATGCCAAGCTATAAGGTTTAATTCAGTAACCGAAGATAAAATTGAAGCTTATTTAACCAATAAGTTAAACAATAAAGAAAATGCACCTATAATTGCGTGTCTTTCTCAGGGCAGCTTAGCAAATGCTATAATGTTAGCTGAAGAAAACAAATTTGAAAAACTAATACAAGATACTGAAGAAATAATAAAAGCTCTATCAAAGGGACAAAATATAGCTATTTTCGAAGCAGCAGAAAAAATTGAAGCAGATATACCATTAATTGCAAGCTGTATAGAAACTATTTTACGAGATATATATATTTATAAAAAAACACAAGATGAACAAATAGTATTAATAAAAAACAGTATAAAAATAGCTAAACAAGTACCAAATCTTACTTTAGAATCAATGAGTAAAGCTATAAATAATATCAATAAACTAAAAAGAAAGACTAGGAACAATATTAACCCTATGCTTATAGGTATAAATATTTCATATGAACTTTTTGATGCCTTTATAAAAAAACAGTGATGATTCAAGGAGGTTATAGAATTGGCGTGGGTAGTTGGAGTACGATTTAAACCCGCAGGTAAAGTATATTACTTTGAAGCGGAAGATATAGATATAGATGCAGGAGATTCAGTAATAGTAGAAACAATTCGAGGAATAGAGTATGGAAAAGTAGTAATAGAAAAAAGAAACTTAAGTGAAGATCAATTAGTATTACCCTTAAAAAAAGTTATTCGTAAAGCTAACGATGAAGACGAAAAAAACTTCAAATTAAACAGTGAAAAACAAAAAGAAGCCTTAGACATTTGTCGACACAAAGTAAAACAACATAATTTGCCTATGAGATTAATAGATGTTGAATATACCTTTGATATGGGTAAAATAATATTTTATTTTACAGCCGAAGGAAGAGTTGATTTTAGAGACTTAGTAAAAGATTTAGCCGCCATATTTAAAACACGTATAGAGCTAAGACAAATAGGAGTTCGGGATGAAGCTAAAATGGTTGGCGGTATTGGTGGATGTGGTAGAGTACTATGCTGTAAAAAATTTTTAGGAGAGTTTGAGCCAGTTTCAATAAAGATGGCAAAAGAACAAAACCTATCCTTAAATCCGACTAAGATTTCAGGTACATGTGGAAGACTCATGTGCTGTCTAAAATACGAGTCAGAAGTATATGAGTGCAAAAAAAATGGGGAGGAAATAGATCTGAATGGAGAAAACGGTTCAGGAGCTGAAACAGATAATAAGGGAGCTGATTCTTGAAATAGGAGACCTTAAGGAGCGAATGGCTGTTTTAGAAAAAGAAATAATAGATTCTGATAAAGAAAAAGCGCCTAAAATACCACCCTTAGAAAAAGCACAAATTATTGGTGAACGATATGAAAACTTAAGCTTGATATACCAAGAAGGCTATCATATATGTCCTATGGCTTATGGAGAACCACGATATGGTGAATGTCTATTTTGTTCAGGTTATTTAGAAAAGGAGTAAATTAGTTGATAAATCCATATGATTATCTACAAGAAAATGAAACATTAGATGACTTGCTAATTGGCAATAAAAAAATAATTCAACCAAAAAAAGGCTATAGGTTTTCAATAGATTCTGTTATACTAGCCCATTTCCCTGAGCTAAAAGGAATAAAAACTGCTGTAGACTTAGGTAGTGGTAGTGGAGTTATACCCATAATTTTATCTCAACGACAAAGAAAGATGAAAATAATAGGCATAGAAATGCAACCAGAAATGGTAGCAAGAGCTAAAAGGAGTTTGCTAATTAATGAACTAGAAGAAAGAATAGAGTTTATTAAGACTGATGTAAAAAACATGGAAAAAGAATTAAAAGGAGGATTTGTTGATTTAGTTGTAAGCAATCCTCCTTTTTGGAGAGATAAAGAAGGCAAAATAAGCTTAAACAAGGAAGAAGCTATAGCTAGACACGAACTAGAAATAAATGCTGAACAAATTATTACAAAAGCTTCTTATCTTTTAAAAAACTTAGGGAAGCTAGCTATAATACACCGGGCAGATCGTTTAAACGAACTATTAGAATTATTTAATAGCAACAAAATAGCAGTAAAAAAAATACAAATGGTTCATCCCTTTATCAACAAAGATGCCAAAATGGTTTTAATTGAAGGGCAAAAAAACGCCAAAAATAGTGGAGTAATAATAAAACCACCTATTATTATTTATAATCAACCAGGAGAGTACACACAAGAAGTTCTAAAAACCTATTATGGAAAAGGTGATGACTGATGCAGGGGATACTTTACATATGTGCAACACCAATAGGAAACTTAGAAGATGTTACAATAAGGCTCCTAAAAACCTTAAGAGCAGTCGATTTAGTGGCATGTGAAGATACTCGGCAAACAGTTAAGCTTTTAAATAAATATAAAATAAAGAAGAAACTTGTTAGTTATCATGAGCATAACAAAAAGGGGAAAGAACATTACATAATAAATGAATTAATAAACGGGAAAAACATAGCAGTAGTTTCTGATGCTGGTATGCCAGCAATATCTGACCCTGGAGAAGAATTAGTAAAAAGAGCAATAGAAGAGAACATAAATATAGAAATTATTCCAGGACCATCAGCAGTAATAGCTGCATTAGCTATTTCTGGTGTTGATACATCCAAATTTATATTTGAAGGATTCTTACCTGAACGTCAGGGCAAGAGGCAAACTGAACTTAGAAGAATAGAACCCGAAACTCGTACATCCATATTATACGAGGCTCCTCATAGACTATTAGCCACGTTAGAGGATATTAAAGAAATAATGGGAGAAGAAAGATGGGTTGTAGTGGCGCGTGAATTAACTAAAAAGTATGAAGAAACCAAAAGAGGCACGGTTATAGACCTTATAAATCATTTTAAAACAAATCCAGCAAAGGGAGAAATCTGTATTATTATATCTGGAAAAAAAGAAAAAACAAAGAAAGCTGATATGACCCAAATTATAGAAGAGGTTGAAACTTTAATTAAAAATGGTGAAAATAAGAAAGAGGCCTTCAAAATAAAGGCCCGTGAATATAACATGAAAAAATCAGAAATATATAATTTTTTTGAAAAAAATAAGTCCTAAAGAATATGTATTTAACCGACCTGCTTACTTAACTCAGTTAAACAACTTTTACAAAGATTTTTACCTTTATAATTTAGCACATCTTCTGCATTACCACAAAATAGGCATGCGGGTTCGTACTTTCTAAGAATGATCCTTTCATTATCCACATAGATTTCTAAAGCATCCTTCTCCTCAATACCCATTGTACGTCTAAGCTCTATAGGTATTACTATTCGACCTAGCTCGTCCACTTTTCTTACAACACCAGTTGATTTCATCATTTTAAAATACCCTCCTAATATACAACTTTTCGCGTTTATCTTACACAAACGATACCAAAGATGGTAGAAATAGTCAAGAGTATTTTCTAAATTTTACGACAAAAAATGGGACAATTTCATAAAATATAATTTAAAATGTATTTTTTAACAAATAGTTTTACATAAACTTTCACACGTTGGTTAAAATATCCAAGCCCAAACATGTAAATTTAAACAAAAAAATACAAAACATTTAGCACTTAAAACAACAAATTTTTTAAAAATGATTGTAAAATCATATTAAGAACCTTATACTTCTGTAGAAGAGGATACAAACGGTATTTTGTGGTAAACTATTTATATAATGAAATTAGGGGAAAAATTTAAAAACTATCCTAAGTAGTGTAGCTAAAAACAAATATCAATATTAATTATAAAACAATGGAGGGACTAAATTATGAGTAGTAGGAATACATTTTACATTACAACCCCTATATATTACCCAAGCGATAACCTACATATAGGACATGCTTATACTACAGTTGCAGCTGATTGTATGGCACGCTTTAAAAGGATGCAGGGATATGATGTATTCTACCTGACAGGAACTGATGAGCATGGACAAAAAATTGAAAAAGCAGCAAAAGAAAAAGGCATGCAACCTATTAAATATATAGACGAGATAGTTAGCAACATTCGCAAACTATGGGATTTAATGATGATAACAAATACTGACTTTATTCGCACTACTGAACCTAGGCACCAGGAAGTGGTTAGAGAAATATTCCAAAAAATTTATGATAAAGGCGACATATATATTTCTGAGTATGAAGGACACTATTGTACTCCCTGTGAAACTTTTTTTACAGAAAGACAGCTAGCTGAAGGAAAATGTCCCGATTGTGGTCGAGAGGTTGAACTGCTTAAAGAAGAAAGCTACTTTTTCAATATGTCTAAATATGCAAATCAATTACTAGATCATATAGAAAAGCATCCTGATTTTATACAACCAGAATCAAGAAGAAACGAAGTAACTAGCTTTATAAAAAGTGGACTAGAAGATTTATGTATTTCAAGAACAACGTTTAACTGGGGAATTCCAGTACCATTTAATGATAAACATGTAGTATATGTATGGTTTGATGCACTGATAAACTATATTAGTGCTTTAGGTTATGAAAATGAAGCAAACTATAACAAATATTGGCCAGCAGATGTACATCTAATGGCAAAGGACATTTTAAGATTTCATGCTATAATATGGCCTATTATGCTTATGGCGGCTGACATACCACTACCTAAGCAAGTTTTTGCTCATGGATGGATGCTTCTTGAAGGTGGTAAAATGTCGAAATCAAAAGGAAATGTAGTTGATCCAGTAATACTAGTTGAAAGATATGGTGTGGATGCTGTTAGGTATTATCTCCTAAGAGAACTTAGCTTTGGTCAAGATGGCTATTACTCAGAGGAACTAATGATAAATCGTATTAACTCAGACTTAGCAAACGATCTAGGAAACCTTATTAGTCGCACAATAGCTATGATCAATAGATACTTTGATGGGAAAGTACCTCAAGCTATTGAAACACAAGCAATAGATGAAGAATTAAAAAACACGGCTCTAAAAACATATGAAGAAGCTACACAAAGATTAGAAAAACTAGATTTTGCAAATTACCTTACTTCAACATTTAGGCTTGTTGCTAGAGCAAATAAATATATAGATGAGACAGAGCCTTGGCTTTTAGCAAAAGATGAAGAGAAAAAAGGCAGGCTGGCAACCGTATTATATAATTTAGTTGAATGTATTCGGATAGCTTTAATATTAACTACACCTACGATGCCTCTTTTGGCTACTAGAACAAATGAACAGATACAATTATTTAATGATGTAAAAAACATTAAATGGCAAGAGGCTAGTAAATGGGGAGTTACTCAGCATGGAACTATAGTATCAAAAGGAGCCCCCCTCTTTCCAAGAATTGATATAAAAAATCTAGAGAAAGATCAAGATAATAAAAGCGAAAAACAAAAAAAAGAAAAGCCTCAGCAAAAAGAAGAGGATAAATCAGAGTTTATATCTATTGACGATTTTGCAAAACTTGACTTACGAGTTGCAGAAGTAATTAACTGTGAGAAAATGGAAAAAGCAGATAAACTACTCATTCTAAAATTAAAAGTTGGCGAAGAGGAACGCACTGTAGTTTCAGGGATTGCTCAAAATTACAAACCAGAGGATCTAATAGGAAAAAAAGTAATTTTAGTTGCTAATTTAAAACCAACTAAATTACGCGGAACATTATCACAAGGCATGATTCTAGCAGCCTCAGACGATGATGATTTAGAGGTGATTACTGTAGATAAAGATATTAGTATAGGTAGTAGAGTTAAATAACATAAAAAGTGAGTGATTATTAGTATGTTTATTGATACCCATGCACATTTAGAGGACAAAGGTAATAAATTAAATGATTTATTGCAACGTGCTAAAGATGCTGGAGTCGAAAAAATAATTAGTATCGGATTTAATTATCAATCATCGATTGAAGCAGTTGAAATTGCTAAAAAATATCCAGAGGTATATGCGGTTGTAGGAATACATCCACATGATGCAAAAAGTTACAACAATGATGCAATGGAAGGATTATACAAATTAGCTAAAGATAAAAATGTTGTAGCAATAGGAGAAATGGGTTTAGACTTTTATAGAGATCTATCTCCAAGAGAAACCCAAAGAAAAGTATTTAGAGAGCAAATAAAAATAGCACAAGAACTCTATATGCCTGTTGTTATCCATGATAGAGATGCTCACCAAGAAGTACTAGACATAATTAAACAAGAAAAAGCCGGTAAAAACGAAGGCATTATGCATTGTTACTCAGGAAATCTACCCTTAGCAATAGAATTAATGAAACAAGGATTATATATATCACTAGCGGGTCCTGTCACTTTTAAAAATGCTAAGAAATCTCATGAGGTAGCTGTAAAAGTAACTCAAGATAGATTGCTTATAGAAACAGATAGCCCTTATCTAGCTCCAGAGCCGTTTAGGGGCAAAAAAAATGAACCTGCATACATAAAATACACAGCTGAAAAAATAGCAAAACTAAGAGGTAAGACAACAGAAGAAATAGGATATATAACAAGCTTAAATGCAAAAAAAGTATATAGAATAAATGACTAAAAAATGATTCTGCTGCAAAAAGTAACTACAACAAACTTAAGGCTGAGCAAACATGTTTATCTAAGTTCCGAATAGCAAGACGTGGTGCATAGATCACGGCTAAGTATAAATAAAAAATCATTTTAGATAATAAGTGCTAAGCTAAAATGGAGGTAAAGACCGATGAGTGGTGTGATAAAGCAGTGGAATCAAAAATAACTTTAAAACTAGACATTACAAATAGATAGTGCTAAATAGTTTTTTTATAGCACTATCTATTATTTTTTTTAGGTATAAAAAACATCATATTGTTGAGTTTTGTAAGTGACAGGTACCAGCAAAATTTTTTTATATTATAGAATAAAATAATATAAAAGTGATAAGAATAATAAAAGGTTTGCTTTTAAATCCTATAATTGACTCTAAGTCGATTTTTTAGGTAAAATTACTTTATCTCGGGATATGCTATATTATTAGCAAAGAAAGAGGGAGGAGAAAAATGAATATTAGCTTGTCTAGAATGCATAAAGTCTTACTTGGCATAGTGATTGGAGCATTGCTATTAATAAGCGCTTTCTACGCTTTACAAAAGCCAATTACTATAAAAGTGGATGGGGATGTTATCGAGACAAAAGCACTACTTGTTAGAACAGTAGAGGATGTACTAGAAAGAGAACAAATTATGCTAGGAGACAATGACTTAATTAAACCATCACTAAACTCAATAATAGAAAAAGAAACCGAAATAAAAATTACTCGGGCATCTAAAGTAACAATTAAGGCGGATGGAGAAACAAAAGAAATTTACACAACTCCAATACCAGTTAAAGAAGCAATAAAGCTAGCAGGGATAGAATTAGGTGAAGATGATATAGTTAAAACCTTGCCTAATCCGAAAACAAGTCCCAATCAAGAAATAGAAGTAATAAGAGTTACAAAAGAGGAAAAAACAGTAGAAGAAGAAATACCATATAAAACAGATCGTAAACCAGATGATACTTTAGCTAAAGGTTTAAATCGTACTGTTAGCCAAGGAGCAAATGGGGTAGCCCTAAATACAGTTCAAAAAATTTATCATAATGGCGAAAAAGTTAAAGAAGATGTAATAGACACCGAAGTTATTAAACAGCCCCAAAATAGAGTAATTGCTATGGGTAATATTACCTCAGTATCACGAGGTGGAGATCGCTTAGATTTTAAAGAAGCGATAGAAATGGAAGCAACTGCATATACACACACAGGTAATAGAACATTTACTGGCAAGTGGCCAGAAGTAGGTTTTGTAGCAGTTGATCCAAATGTAATTCCTCTAGGAACAGAACTATATGTTGAAGGATATGGATACGCAAGAGCAGAAGACACTGGAGGACTGATCAAAGGTAATAAAATTGACTTATTTATGGAAGATCGTGCTGATTGTTTAAGTTTTGGACGGCGAACCGTTACAGTATATGTTTTGGAATAAAAGCGGAAACTCCGCTTTTTTTTTTGCCACTTTTTCCCGCGTTTTAAATCCTTAAAAAAACATAAAACTAAAAATAATCGGGAAAAGGAGGTGATAAAATGAAAAGAAAAATAGCCTTGTTCTTATGCATTTCTTTTATAACATCTATATTTATGATGGGTTGTGGAACAGCTGCTCAACGTCCCGTTCCACCAGAGCAGGAACAAGATCAAACAACAGATTTATCCACATCAGAAAGAAGAGTTATGGCCAGCAGCATATCGAACATTGCTGAACAAGTAGAAGGAGTAGAAAGAGCAGCGGTAGTTGTAACTACAGAAGCTGACACTATGAATTTAGATCAACAACCAAATGGAGTCAGCCCAAGTCCTGATGTAATAGATACTCCCCCTCCAGAAGGTGCTGATGTAAGAGATAATGCAACAGGTGTGAGAGATGATGCAACAGGCGTAAGAGATGATGTTACAACACCTAGAGACACAAATGTTGGTCAAGATGGCAGAACAGTACCTATGCAGGATGGACAAGCACCAATGAGAGATGTTAGTCCTACACCAAGAGACATAGGAGCACCCGGACCTACAGAAGATAGAGTAACAGTAATGGTTGGACTTGATATGAATGATGAAGCTGCTGATGATGCAAACAGAAGGCAAGAAATTCAACAAGAGGTTGTTACAAGCATTGAAGAGAGTGACCCTCGAATTGAAGAAGTTCTTGTAACAACAGACCCAAATCTCGTTAGACAAATTAATGATATAGCAGCAGGAATCATTGATGGAAGACCAATTCAAGAATTTCAAGAAGATATTATTCAATTAAACAATGAAATACAACCTGAGAGAAGATCATTTTAAAAATAAATAATAATAAAACAATAAGCCTGGGATTTCACCCGGGTTTTTGTTTTGAATAAATCAAAAAATAGGGAATAATATAGTATAATTAAAAAGATTAAATAGAAGAGGTTATAAAAAATGGCAAATCCATATACTATTACAGAAGTAAAAAAATTAATACATAAACATAATTTACATCCCAAAAAAAGATTTGGGCAAAACTTCTTAGTTGATCAAAATATATTAAATAAAATTGTAGGTTCATGCCAACTTACCAAACAAGATTATGTTGTAGAAATAGGCCCTGGCTTTGGTGCACTTACTCAAAAACTTGCAGAACATAGCAAAAAAGTGATTGCAATTGATGTTGACACATCATTAGACCCCGTATTAAAAGAAGTACTTAAAAATTATGACAATGTTAATATAATCTACCAAGATATATTAAATATAAACCTAGAAAATGAAATTACGAAGCAGCTTAATTTGCAAGAGGTTCAGCCATATAAAATATGTGCAAACATACCATATAACATTAGTACTCCCATACTATTCACATTACTTGAAAATTGTCCTAATATGACTTCTGCAACTTTGATGATGCAAAAAGAAGTAGCTTTTCGCCTAATTGCTAAACCGGGAACCAAAGATTATGGTTTATTAACAATTATGGCGGCATATCATTCTAATATAGACCATGTTATGAATGTTTCAAAAAACTGCTTTTATCCTAAACCTGAAGTAGAATCTACAGTTATACGAATTACACCTGATACTAACAAAAAAAAGATAGTAAAAAATGAAATACAATTTAAAAAATTTGTAAAAACAGCCTTTCAAAAAAGGAGAAAAACTATATTGAATATTTGTGCTAGTCACTTTAAAGTAGAAAAAAGTGTGATTATAGAAAAACTACAAAATGAGGGCATAAAACCAGAGTCGCGTCCTGAAAATCTTACCTTAGAAGATTTTGCTCTAGTAACAGATTTATTTTACTAGGAGGCTAACAGCATGATATTTAGGAGTCCAAGCAAAGGGGAGATGAGTTTACAGGATGTAGCAAAAGATATAAAAAATTATACTAACGAAGACATAAAACAAGCATATAAACTGATAGTAGGTACTGATTCACAAAATGGGCAAACAGGAAGCTGTTTTGTTAGTGCGATAATTATTCATCGTATAGGTAAAGGAGCTCGTTATTATTACAGTAAACACATAATAGAAAAAGTTAGTAATATGAAACAAAGAATTTTCTACGAAGCCTCCTTAAGCTTAGAATTAGCTGATAAACTGTCTGAGCAATTAAAGAACAACCATGAAAACGATATGAAGGTAGAAATACATTTAGATATTGGGACTCGTGGAGAAACTAAAGAATTAGTAAAAGAAATCGTTGGAATGATAGTAGGGAGTGGATTTGATGCTAAAATAAAGCCTAATGCAAGTGGTGCTAGTTCTGTAGCTGACAAACATACAAAATGGTAAAATAAACATATAATTAAAAATTAATATAAAAAACTTTTTTAATAAAAACTACAATAATTAAATCAAAAATATTGACATAGCATTTATTTTTATATATACTATTACGTTGCTATTGACAAACCGCCCCAGATAGTATAAAATTATCTATTATAATGAGAGAAGAGGGTGGTTCTGTGGGCGCTCCTAGAGCTATTTCAGAAATTAAACGAGATCTGGAAACATTCGTAGGTAGTAAGATTAGACTTAAGGCTAATCGCGGCAGAAACAGAATAATAGAGAGTGAAGGCGTATTAGAATCTATCTATCCTAATATATTTGTTGTAAAGGTAGATGAACGTAAAGTTGAAAGAAGAATTTCTTATAGTTATGCCGATGTGTTGACTGAGACAGTAGAACTTTTTGTTTATGATAATAAAGACGATGAAATTAGAATAGCTTCTGCAAATTAAATCTTAAAACAAACTTAAAGACTGCAAAATGCAGTCTTTTTTTTTGTTTTAAAATATACCTTTTCAAAATGACCTATATAAATATACAAAAACATATAAAAATTTTAAAGATAGCTAAAGGTATTAGCATACATTTTATACCAAACAAATATATTTTTAACAAGGATAGGAAAGCAGGTGTTAATAATGACAATATCCATATGGTCGTCAGTAGTAATAGGAGAGTTAGAGAAAATACATCGAGCCAAAAATTCCTGTATTTTTACTATAGAGCATGGTATTGACTCGTTAGAAGATATAAAGATTAAAACTAAGAACAAAAAAGCCACTCTTCAAGGAAAATCAGTAGAAGTCAAAGTAGAAATAGATATATTGTGTTTAATAGAAGACAGTAAAGGAAAATTAACCCTATTAACTCAAGAACAGATTCTAAGAGATAAACTTTTTTTAGATGAATTTAATAGTGAACGCTTTTTAAACAAAGACTTTAACTTTCAAGTAGATATAAAAAATATTACTTATGAAGGTGATATTAAGGATGGTCAAATAGAAATAATTTATTTTGTAGATTATTGGGTTATTGCAGTTACAGACCAAATAATTAACCTTGGGTTTGACGAGCAAGGTAAAAAGGAGACTAGAGGGCTACATGAAGCTGTGCAGGCATTAGAGGAGGAGGTAGTCCATTTGCGTGAAAAAAATGAAATCCTTCGTCGCAAGCTTTATGTTTATGAGAAGAACATATCAAGTCTAAAAAAAGGGATACATAAAGCCGAGAAAAGAAATACAGATTTAAATAAGGATTTAAAGCGGTATGAAACAATAATAGAGGAACTAAGATTGAACATATTAAATAAAGATCCTAGATTTATTGAACAAAATACTAGCGTAGAACCCTATGAGCAAAACCAAGATGACAATGAGTCAACTAACCTAGGTGCAAAAATAAAAAGACTATTTATGAACTCAGGGTAATTCTGCAGATATTTGCAGTGCTAGTTCTACCAATGTCTAAACAACATACCCTTATTTTTCACCAAATTTACCAAAACCTTAACAATACTAATCCCACTTGCATAAAATACTTACAGGAGAGCAACCTCCTAATTATTACGCCCTTAAACGGAGCGTCATTAAAATAAAATAATTATTGAAAGTGGGAATATCAATGAAAATTTTGTTTACTAACACCGCTCCGATTATTACTCGGGGTATGGGACCAGCATTTGTGGATTTAGGTCACGAGGTGCGCTATGTAAATGTGGAACATGATGGAGGGGCGCCATTCTTTCGTGCACTGGATGAATTCCAACCAGACTATGTCTTTACCGATGCTGGGTGGGGTGATTTTAGAGGTATTTTATTTCCTCTATTACATGAAAGAAAAATTCCTCATATATTTTGGGCAATAGAAGATCCAGTATTTTTTAACCACCTTTCATTACCATGGTCTCGTGAATCGGCATATGTATTTACAACCTGCATCGAATCAATTGAAGATTATAATAAGCATGGAATGCAGGCACACCTAATTCCATTTGCATGTCATCCTAGCTTTAATAAAACAGTTGCTCCCGACAGTAGATTTAGTCATGACATTACCTTTATTGGTAACAATTATACAGAGCATCCTGAACGAATTAAAGCTGCAAACTATGTAATTAAGCCATTACTAGATAAAGATTATAATATAAAAATTTATGGGTTACCTTGGTGGACTGATAAAAGCCGTCCCTTTTATATTGATCCAAGGTTTTATGGAGGATATTTGCCAAGTGAAGACCTGTCTACAATTTGTGCTTCTGTGCCAATTATTCTGGGTTTACATTCTGTTGTAAACTCTCTAACCATGATGAGTATGCGCACATTTGAGATATTAGGCTGTGGAGGATTTTACCTAACTCAGTGGACTCCAGCTATAGAGTACTATTTTAAAAATCATCACCACCTAGTGTGGACTAGATCTGCAGAAGAAACCATAGAATTAGTTGACTTTTATTTATCTAAACCAGACTTAAGAGCTAAGATAGCTAGACAGGGGCAAGAGGAAGTTTATGCAAAGCACACCTACTTACATCGAGCCCAAGATATTTTAAAAGCTATAGGAATGCCTGCCGAAATTAATGTTAATAAAAATATTAATCCTATGGAAAATCAATTACAATCACAACCAATTTTAAGTCGAAAAGGAATAACAATCAAAATAGGATCAACTAGTATAGTAGTTGATAGAAAGAAAAACACCTATTTAGTAAACAAAAAAACTTTTGAACCAAGAACCAAGAGTCAAATAGTTAAACCTAACATTGCTAGAAAACAAATTGTATATGACTCTAATAAGCTAAGAGTAAAAAAAGGAGTAAAATTAAAATACTAAAAAAATTAATAATTTAATATTAGGTATGAAGTTTGTTTTTTTCAAACAGAAATATTTCTTAAGTAAGCACCCTTAAGGGGTGCTTTTCATATTTTAGATTATAAGTGAACTAGTATAAGCTTTTTTAATACATCCTTTTAATAGTAGTGAGGAGGTGTAATTAAGTGGACGACAAAAAAGAAGTGAATAAAAAGGAAAAAGCTCCCCATGTTAAAATCAAAAAAATGATAAAGGCGAAACTCATAAAAAATTTAGACGAAAAAGATATAAAGGTATCTACCGCTAAAAAAAGCAAGTTAGGTATTAATGTAGAGTGTCCTTCCTGTTTAGAAAAAGTTGATAAAACAACATTAAAACTATGTGATAGTTGTGGCCAACAAGCATGTCTAAAATGCTTAATAAAAGGTAAATATAAAGAACTACTGTGTATGAGTTGTATAAAAGAGTAAGGAGGCTTACAGTGTCTAATATAAACTGTATTTTATATCCACCTAGCATTAACTACGATTATTTAATACAGCGTCCTCAGCAGCTTATGAAAAGCTTCTCAGAGCAAAATATAACCTGCTATTATCTAAATCATATAGAAAATACTGTTCCCAAGAAAGTAAGACAAATAAATCCCCACTTATATATCTTAGATAATACAGATCCAACCCCTTATCTAGCTAATAAAAGGCCGGTAGTATACTTTACAATTCCCCAACACATACAGTTAGTTGACCAGTATAACCCAGCCTTAGTAGTATATGATAGCTTAGATGAACCAGTAGAGGAGTTTGCTCCTTGGGAGAAGCATTATCACCTAGCAGTAAAGCAGTCTGATTTAGTTATTACAACTTCAGATAAATTATTTAACCTTGCAAAAGGCATTAACCCAAATACCTATTTAGTTCCTAATGGTTGTGATTACGCGCATTTTTCACAGGCAGCTAATAAAAATCTACCAGTACCCGCAGATATTATTAATATACCTCAGCCAATAATTGGTTATATTGGGGCTGTAGCTAGTTGGTGTGATATGGGACTTATTGAAAAAATAGCCCAAACACATTCACATTGTAGCATTGTACTTATAGGGCCATTATTCAATTTAAATCAGAACCAGATTCCTAACCTACCAAATGTACATTGGCTAGGGTATAAGCCATATCAGGAACTACCTAATTATGCTCAAAGGTTTAATGTAGGAATTATTCCATTTAGAAAATCACAAATGACAAGCTCAGTTAATCCTATTAAAATGTGGGAGTACCTAGCTACTGGAATGCCTGTAGTTACATCAGCAATACCCGAAATAAATAAATTTGCTGAATATATATACTACTCAGAGGATGACAACCAATTTATAAACAACATCGCTGAAGCATTAGCTAATCAAGATGATAAATGGCCAAGGATGGCATTAGCAGAACGCAATTCATGGACAATTAGAGCTCGTCAAATTTTACAAATTATAGAGGAACACTTAGCTCAAAAAGAAGAAACCCCCAACCAAACCGGTACAAACTACCTAAAAACTAGCTTATTAAGCTCACCCTATTTTAGTGTTGGTACACCAAAAGAACGTAGACTTAATATAGCTAAAAACAACTATTTTAAAATTGTGGTTAGAGCAGGACCAAATCAAATAATGGTTTCTAAAACAGCCACCAAAAAAGCTCAAAACAAAACTTATAAAGCTATTCTTAATGTTGGAAGAGGTGCAAGTTTCCAAATCAAAACAGCACGAGCTCGAATTGTAGGTGATACACATTGATGAATAAAGTTTTTATTGGATGCCCGGTAAGAAACCGGGCATGGGTTTTACCTGTGTATTTAGATCATATAAAAAATTTAGACTATCCGAAAGAACTAGTAGAATATTGCTTCATTATAAATGATTGCACAGACAACACTTCAGAAATTCTCCAAGATTTTGCCAAAAATCAAAAAAACAAAGTAAAACTTGTTACTAAAAACCTAGGATCAGAAGATAGACATGAACGTGGTTGGTATAGCTTTACTAGATTAACTAGACTTCGTAACTACCTATTAGAAGAATTTTTAAAATCCGATTGCAACTATTTTTTTTCTGTAGATAGTGATATTCTTGTTCCACCAAATGCCTTAAGCCAACTTATAAATAACGATTGTGAGATAGTGTCTGCTTTAGTTTGTAATGGCCATGAAGTGGGAAACACAAATATATACAATATATTAAAAAAAGTTGATGGTAATAGTTGGCACTTTATTACAGACTTTTCACGTGAAGGACTTTTTTCTGTAGATTGTACTGGAGCAGCATACCTAATAAAAAGAAATGTTATAGAAAAACATAATGTTCGCTACTCATCACTTTATGGTGCAGAAGATATTGGTTTTTGTGAAGATGTAAAAAGAAAGGGTATACCAATATATTGTGATGGCAGAATAGAATGCCGACACATTATGAATAAAATATACTTATAATTTCAATTCTTTTTATAAAAAAATTACAACCTTAATCACACTTTATCACTTCTACTCATAGTATATCCTAGAAATTTAGATAAAATAAATTTCTAAAGCGCCTACTAAGGCATACATCAACTTAAAAAAGGAGGGAAGACCTAATGAGAGACAGAGAACTAAAATGTGAATTTCCAGAGGGTTGTAAGCTGGATTTATGGGCAAAAGTTATAAAAGCAAAGTATATCGAGAGACAGACAAAAATATTAGACACACAGTTTTGTGTACCTGATGAGCAGGTAGGGGGAAAGATATCTGCAGTTGAAGATATCAAAGTAAAAGTTATTCAAGCTTTTGAAGACTTACATTTCAATAGAGTAAAAATATTTATAGATTATGAAGTCATTTTATTCGTAATAGTAGAGGGAGAATTCCAAATCATCACTGTTACAGACCGCTATGAGCAGGTAATAGAACTTGATGAATTTGATCCACCACTTACTCCAGAAGAATTTAGACAAGAAATAGAACAATCTGAAATCATACTTAGAAACTGGAGCTTTGATTTTGAAATAAAAGGATTCTGTGAAGATCCTGATAACCCTTGTGACCTGGTTACTCCAATACCAGGAACTTGCATCGGGCTTAGAGTATTTGTTGATCTTACAGTTAAACTAGGAATGTTCCATGATGTTTTCGTATTTGGTGAAATAGAGCCAGATATCGATGTTGTAAAATAAAACAAAGCACTCATGGTATGCTCGGCAAATGCCGGGCATTATTTTTATTGGGGGGTGTAAATGATTTCACATGTCAAAATAGGGCGCAAACAAAAAAACATAATGCGAGGTCATCTGGAAAAAATAATAAAACTGCACTATGAAGTAAACAACTATATAGAAGAACACGCTAAACAAACCGAAGTTGAGGAGTATAAAGACTTTTTTCAAAATATAAAAGATAAAAATATACAAACAGTGCAACTGATATCTAAGTACATGGTAAGAAAATGTAACCGTTGAATTTAAATCTATAGCAGACAGTTGTCTGTATTATTTAAACCATAAATTAGAGGTGAAAAAAATGACCAAAAAAATTGGTCTCGCCTTAGGTGCTGGAGGGTTACGGGGTCTAGCACATATAGGAGTTTTACAGGTTTTAAAAGAAAACTCTATACCCATCTCATATATTTCAGGAACAAGCTCAGGAAGTATTATCGCTTCACTATATGCTACAGGTATGTCTCCATATCAAATGGAGGAAATAGTTAAAAGCCTTAAACCTTCTGATTACTTAGATTACAACTATATGGAAATTATAAAATACGTTTTATCAATATTTTTCCGTAGTATAGATAAAAAGCTTGAAGGAGTAATTAAAGGAGACAAAATAGAAAAACTAGTTTTCGACCTTACCAAGGGCAAAAAGCTAAAAGACGCCAAACTCCCTCTAGCTATTATTGGTTGTGATATAAATACAGGAAAAGAAGTTATATTCTCTAATAAAAATATGGTTGTAAAAGATACAAATACCATTGTTTTACAAGAGGCACTAATAAGTGAAGCTATTCGTGCAAGTATTTCTATACCAGCTACCTTTGTACCAAAAAACCTAAATAATATGAAACTAGTGGATGGAGCTCTACGTGAAGTAGTTCCTGTAGTCGTACAAAAAATAATGGGTGCAGACTATATTCTAGCAGTAAATCTAAGTAAAGATACTTTTGATAAAGATGCTAAAGGCATATTTGAAATAGTATCAAGGTCAATTAGTGTATTAACAGCAGAAACTTCAGATTTTGCAGAAAGCCTATGGGCTGATATGGTTCTTTACCCTGACATACCAGATGTTGATCTTGATGATATAGAAAAAGCAGACGAAGTCATAAAAGCCGGCAGACTAGCAATAAAAGCTAAATTACCAGAAATAAAAGCCCACCTAGATATCAATTAAGCCAAGCGAAAGCCAGGGAAGCACGGGGACGGTTCTTTTGCTTCCTAAAAAGGAAGCAAAAGAACCGTCCCCGTGCTTCCTCCCCCGCGCTTCCCTCTGCATTATATTTAAAAGTTAAGTATCTATTAGAGTAACATAAAGGATATAGAAAACATATAATAAGCACAAAGCACTATCTTTACACTGGCAAACCATGTTCTGGTGGGAGAGGGGGTCAAAATGGCTACTGAAAAATTTGAACATGCTACATTTTATTTAACCAGAGAGCAAGTAAATGAAATAAAGGAGCTAGCAAGAAAAAATCAAATATCCAGAAGTGCTCTAGTAAGAATGATAATAAGGGAGTACCTGGCCAAACAGGTTGAAGATAAAGATAAATAGCATGTTTCACCCCGATAATTTAGTTATTAAAGGGCTGTGCATAACAATTAATTAAATTTGTTAATGTAGCAGCCCTTTTTTGTGAACAAATACTCATAATTTCATCTCGCCTCTATGTTGGCAATAATTGCCGCTTACTAACCTTTATTACATTTGGGGCAATGTCCATAAGACTTTAGTTCATGATCCTTAATTTTAAAGCCTTTCTTTTCTAAATGAGTTTCCAAACTACTTAATAATTCTTCTCCTACTTTTACTTCTAATATACTTCCACAATCAATGCAGATTACATGATGATGTCGATGGTATTCATCCTTACACAATTCATAGCGAAATCTTCCCTTATCAAGCATTGTTTTATATAAAACATCTATACTAGATAGTTTTTCTAATGTCCTATAAACAGTAGACATACTGATACTTGGAGCTTTTTTTCTTGCTTTATACAGAACATCTTCTGCACTTAAATGTTTCCCTTTGTTTTCAACCATTACATCTAAAACAATAGCTCTTTGCTCAGTTAGTTTATAATTATTATTTTCAAGCTTTTTATTTATTGAATTTAAGATAAACATATAACCACTCCAAGAGTCGCGTTTAATATTTTTACATAGTTACTTCTGCCCAAATCTATGTCCGTGACATTTGCCACATCCAAAAATTTGCTTGTTGTGCTCACAAAGCTTGTAATCTCCTCCTTTTATTTTTAAAACCTTTCCGTTAACCAAAGATTCAGCAAGTTTTTTGCGAGCATCACTGTAAATTCTTTGTACAGTAGTGCGAGCTACATCCATTTTTTCTGCACACTCCTCTTGTAGCATACCTTCTAAATCTATAAGACGAATAGATTCATATTCTTCAACAGTCATCACTATAATTTCATTACTTAAACTTGGTATTTGGAGTGGACCAAACATATTATTTTCTGGCAAACAACAGACGTTTCTGCGCTTTCTAGGTCTAGGCATAACTATTTCACCTCAAATTAGTAGTAAATATCTGTTACTTAAGTTAATAGGGTCTTAACCTTTTAGTTGATTGTTAAAAATTGTTGTAGCCTATTTCTTATTTTGTTTTAAGTTGAGTTGAATCTATGTTTAGATTATTTTCAAAACCTCTTCTGTAATTACAACCTAATCTCATACCTTTGCGGAATTCGTTATTTTTTTTACAAGTTTTTAAGCATTCCCTTTTTGCCCTAAGTCTCATTGGTCTGTTTTTATTTTTTCCAAACATGGTAACCCTCCTTAAAAAATCATTATTGACATATGTTCATTTACTTGAATTATACCTCTTTACGAACATATGTCAATAATAACAATAATATTTTGCATCTTTAGCCCAGATATATCTAAGTAAGGATTAAATAAAAAATTCCAAACAGATCTTATCAGGAAAGAATTGTTTTACGATTTAACAGGAAATATAAATTAATTTGTAGAAAGAAATAGTGATAAAAAGCAAGCTAAGTATTTTATAACCTAAAGGGGAGAAAAAAGTGATAATTAATAAAATAATTGCCGTACTATTAGTCGCTTTGTTATTTATAACAGGAAGCTTAACCGTTATAGACAGACAACTTATTAACAGCTCTTATTATAAAGATAGGGTTATACTAGGTTTTATGGAAAGAACAGGACTGGGTGAACCAATACTAAATGCATTCTATGCAGATACCCCTCCAATGCCGCCGATAATATTAGAAGGTACAACTAAAGATACTAATTTAACTATTTCTAAACAAAAGGTATTAGACAAGCTAAAATATACTCCATTAGAAGATGAACTATTAACTTTTGACAGTAAACCCCATATAAATATTAATAATGAAAAGCTTTTAATTAATTTAAGTGAGTTAAAAAATAATAGTAAATCTAATCCCAAACAACAGAGTGTTGTGTGGAATGAAGACTTAAAAGCAGTAATTATTACAATTAATAATTACAAGATAATAATAAGACAAGACTACTTATCAACAGTACCGGATAAAATACAAAAAATTAACAATCCAGAAGATCTGCTAGTGTTAGTAAATAAAAACAATCAATTGCCAGCTGACTATGTTCCCGAAGATTTAATTGATCCATCAGTTCCTTCATCTAAACCAGCAAATGATCCAAGTAGATTACTACGTCCCGAAGCAGCAGAAGCTTTAGAAGCAATGTTTGCAGATGCCAAAAAGGAAGGTCTAGAGTTAATAGCTGTGTCAGGATATCGCTCTTATGACCTACAAAAGCAAATATTTACTAACCTTGCAGCTATTAGAGGAGAGGAAAAAGCTAATCTAACTAGTGCTTACCCAGGTCAAAGTGAGCATCAAACAGGGTTAGCAATGGATATAGCCCTTAAAAGTGATCCACGCTTAACTACAAGCTTTGGAGATACTCGTGAAGGAAAATGGGTTGCAGAAAATGCTCATTTATATGGCTTTATTATTCGTTATCCTAAAGATAAAACCCATATTACGGGCTATGCTTACGAGCCTTGGCATTTACGCTATATAGGCAAAGATATAGCACAAGAAATAACTCAGATGGGACTAACGTTTGAAGAATATCTATATAAAATGGAGTTTAACTCTAAATTATATATGTACTTAAACTAAGAGACCAAAAAAAAAGAACTATACCTTAACTATTTAGTTATACAAATTAGAATAAATTTCTAAAAAGAGAAAAGGATAAGTCCAAATAACTATATTAATAAACCAAACTCATTTTTATGAAAGGGCAGGATAAGGTGTTTAACAAAATAATGATAAATATAAAACATATAGCATTACTAACCTTATTCTTATTAACTAGCTTTATCTTAATAGGTTGTAATGACATAGAGGGTGTTTTTAGTGATAAAAAAACTAAGGAACCTCCTAAAGTAGATGAAAAAAAGGATGAATTATTAAAAGAAGAACCAGAGGAAACTCATTTTAGAATTACAGCAGTTGGAGACATAATGGTTCACGGGCCTCAAATAAGGGCACAGTTTAATGCAGAAAATAACAATTATAACTTTGATAATAATTTTACCTTTGTAAAACCATACTTTAAGCAAAGCGATATCTTAATTGGTAACCTAGAAACCACATTTGCAGGAGAGGATAGGGGGTACTCTGGTTACCCTATGTTTAATGCCCCTGATGAATTAGCTAAAACCTTAAGTAAAAAAGGATTTGACTATATAGTTACTGCTAACAACCATTCAATTGACAAAGGAAAGCAAGGTTTAAAAAGGACAGTCGATATTTTAGAAAAGAACAACTTAAAAGCAGTTGGAACTAGAAAAAACTTAGAAAATCCAGGCTACTATGTAGAAAACATAAACGGAGTTAACGTAGGCATTACTGCTTTTACTTATGAAACCCCATTAATTCATGGTCATAGGTCATTAAATGGCATCATAATGGATGAAGAACTAAGCCAATTGGTTGACAGTTTTAGCTATCAAAACTTAGAAGAAGAAGTTTTAAATATAAAAAATAGAATTAAAAAACTTAAGGACTTAGGCGCAGAACTAACAATTGTTTATATGCACTGGGGTAATGAATATCAAACATATCCTAGTATGGAGCAAAAGAAGGTTGCTAATAAATTAGCTAATTTTGGTGTAGATATTATATTTGGAAGTCATCCTCATGTTATCCAACCCTTTGACATAATAAAATCAAATGATGCACAACATGAGACCCTAGTTTTTTATTCATTAGGAAACTTTATCTCTAATCAGAGACTAAAATACTTAGATACTCGCCTCACGGAGAAAGGTATTATAGTAAATATAGACTTAAAGGAAGTAGAAGGGGAAATATCGTATGAAGAGATTACATATACACCAACATGGGTACACAAATACCAATATGATGGACAAGTAAATTATGAAATATTACCTTTACCAGATGTGCTAAATAATCAAAAACTTTATAATTTACCTACACAAAAAGAAGCTGTAGCAGCTAATGCAAAATTAAATACAAAAGATAAAATAACAGAAATAAATAATAATTTATTTTTAGAACCGGTACTAGAAGAAGAAAAAATAAAAATTGAGTAATCCCAAAAACCACTTATAACCATCAAGAAGATGATTCCACAGTAAGTAAGGCATTTTTTAATCAATTGAATAAGTGATTCCACTGCAAAAAGCTAAACTTAGAGTATGAAATCGGCTGAGCAAACATGTTTATCACGCCACTCATCGGTCTTTACCTTCATTTTAGCTTAGCACTTATTATCTAAAATGATTTTTTATTTATACTTAGCCGTGATCTATGCACCACGCCTTGCTACTTAAGGACTTAGATAAACATATTTGCTCAGCCTTAAGTTTGTTGTAGTTACTTTTTGCAGCAGAATCAATAAGTTAATTTTCACTAATAACTAGGAGGATAAAGATGGCGATAATTTCCATTATAATTTCTATAATATTAATAGGCATAGGTATGTTACTATTAGCACTAGGTACAGCAGTTGCAAAATATGGTTTAGTAGGATTGGTTACTGGTTTAAAACCAGTAAAGCCAGAATATAGAATACTCCTAGCGAGATGGATTGGAATAACCCTAATGATTATTGGTACAGTAATGGTAATTGCTTTTGTATTAAACATATTCTTACCTGAAATAAGCCTAGGAGATGCCTTTTTAACCTTTATAGGAATTGCCATTTTAGGCATTGTGTCAATAATACTAGGAAAGAAAAAATATATGGTTCAATAGATAGAATGAAAGGCAAAAATGGGACGGGTGAGCACAGGGCCGGGGAAGCACGGGGGCGGTTCTTTTGCTTCCTAACTTAGGAAGCAAAAGAACCGCCCCCGTGCTTCCTTATCCTTATCCCCGTACTTGCTACCCTGTGCTTACCACCCTAATATAGTGAAGAAGGGGAGACTCAGTAGTTTAAAAATTTATGGCCCCATAAATTTTAATTATACCAAAAAAAGGGACCGCCTACCTTATTTAAGCAGGCGGCAAAAACAAATTTTTTGAACATAAGTCCTGTGGAAAATATAATAATATTAAAAATTATTATTATCTTTCAAATGGTGTTACAACCCACTTTAGAACGTTTTCCTTCTTGTTTCCAAAGATGTCATAACCTTTTATTATATCGTTTAATGGAGCTCTATGAGTAGTTAAGAAATTTAAGTCAAGCTTTCCTGATTGTATTAAGCGTATTAACTCTGGTATACGGTTAGAATTAACAAGACCCATAGTTATGGTGATGTTCTTTATCCATAAGCTTTCCATGGCAATTTCTTGAGGTTCTTCAAATACACCTAAAAGAGAAACCGTACCACTTGGTCTTACAGCTTCAATAGCTAAATCGAAAGTTGGCTTGATTCCTACTGCTTCAATAGTCGCATCTGCACCACGACCATCTGTCATGTCTTTCAAAATTGCTACTACATCATCTTTCATAGGATTTAGTCCCACATCAGCAACTCCATTATCTATAGCTTCTTGCAAGCGTTCATCTATGGTATCAACAGCTACTATTTTAGAAGGACCCCATAATCTAGCAGTTGCCATTGCACATAGTCCTACTGGGCCAGCCCCAATAACAGCAATGGTATCACCAGGTTCAATATTTGCTTGTTCTGCGCCATAATAACCAGTTGATACAATATCGCCCACATAGAGAACATCTTCTTCTGTTAATCCTTCTGGAATATGGTGGCATCCCATATTGGCATGAGGAACTCTAACATATTCTGCTTGACACCCATCTATTAAGTGGCCGAAAATCCAACTGCCGCTAACACACTGAGAGTAAATTCCGCGCACACAATAGAAGCACTCACCACACTGTGTTATACAAGAGACAGCTACCTTGTCTCCTACTTTAACTTTATTAACTGCTGAACCAATTTCAACTACTTCGCCAACAAATTCATGTCCAAGAATTGTACCAGGTTGTACTGTAGGTACACCACCATGCTGAATATGAATATCGGTTCCACAGATAGTTGATGTGGTTACTTTCACTATCGCGTCATCAGCTTCTTTTAAAGTAGGTTTTGGTACGTCCTCAAGAGCTATTTTTTCCGGTCCACGGTAAACGAGAGCTTTCATAGTATCTGCCATTATATACTACCTCCTAATTTTTCTTAAAATAAAATATATTTTTCACTAAGCAACAACTATTTCTCCCACATACCACCTCTTTTCGTAATCTGCATTACTTCTTTATAAAAAAAAAGACCAATATTCATACATAAGTTTGTAAAAATATTGGTATTTCTCGAAGCCACCCATAGGGGTTTCTTCTTAATCCACCTAAATTTATTTAATTTTTAACTTTAATCTTTATTTATTCAGTAAGTATTCGATCAAATACCATAACATGTATCCAAAAATCGTTTTCAGGTTCAACATCGTAGGATTGATGTACTACTTTAGCATTTAGCTTTTCTTCAAAATAGGGTACATTTTCGATTGCATGTTGTTGTGCAACCTTCATTCGTGCTGCTCGTACTACTTCACGTCCTGCCGAGGTTTCAACAATATATATTTCCGGTTCGGTTAAAAATCTTTCTCCCCGTATTATAAGCATATCGTCCCATATTATAACTTTTGTATAGTCAACGCCTTTCCCAAGTCTTTGCTTAAAATATTGTTCCATGTAAATCTTGAGTTCATGTTGCAATTTCCTACGTTGGCGATCATCTAGTTTCATGTTCATATTAACTATATTTTTAGGATTTTGATCTGATAATGACGACATTTAAATCCCCCCTGCTTAAAATTAAACTAAAACTATACCTATATTTAAACAAAAAAGCCAATATTTTGCAGCATAAATAAAGTGTTATGACTGTCAAAACATTGGTTTCCGTAGGGCTTCCCGCAGGACTCCCATAATCCGCCATCGTCATATAATATTTAGTTTATTAATTTATTGTTTATATAATTTAATATATTTAATTTACTTCTAAAAAGCCGAATTGTCAATGCTTTGAGAAAACACTAACAATAGAAATGTTTTATATGAAACATAAAAAATAAAAATACACCAATTGGCGAAACAGGGGGCGAAACAGGGGACGGTTCTTTGTTCTATTTACAAATAGAACAAAGAACCGTCCCCTGTTTCGCTTCCTGTTTTACGCCTTGACAATAACATTAAATAAACTAGAATTAACATAAAGTGAACGAACGTACACTCGGAGGGAACAAGATGCCCATATTAAAAGAAAAGCAAAATAAAGAAAGACGGCAGAGATTATTGAAGTGTTCTATCGATCTTTTTATTGAGAAGGGTTATTTCAATACGTCAATTCGCGACATTATCGCTCGGTCAGGAGTTGGAACCGGTACTTTTTATAATTATTTCATTGATAAGGAAGATATTCTAAAAGCACTGCTCGAAGATTTTGCCGATCAAATTATCTCTGGTATTAAAGAATATTACACAATAGAAAAGGATCTGTATCTAAGATTTGTGGAGACAAAGCGTTTAACTATGGAAGTTTTTGCTCAAAATGAAGCTCTATCGGAGATATATAGTCGAGTTGCTGGCGCAAGTGCTCCTATTGATCAATGCTTACAACAATTCGAGGATAGACTAATAGAGTTATATTCAAGAAATATTGAATATGGTATTAAAAAAGGTGTTTTTAAAGATATCCCGGTTCTTCCTGTTGCACATTCCATATTAAGCACTGAAAAATACTTGTTATACAAATGGATTGTTCTCAAGGCTATAACAAAAGAAGAAATGATCGAGATGGTTGTTTCTTTCCATGAAACATTAGCTACTGGATTATTAGTCAATAACTAGATAGTCCTAAGTGTCCCATGAAATACTTATTGAACGTACGTACGGAAAGGAGAATATTGGATTATGAAAAAAGTTCTCGGATTAGTAACATCTCATAGAAAATTAGGTAACAGCGAGCTTTTAGTTAAAGAGATCATGAGCAATATACCTGAGGAATGTAGTCGGGAAATAATCCGCCTGACTGATTTGAAGCTCGAATCATGCAAGGCCTGTTATCGGTGCTTGCAGCCGGAAAAAAATTGTCCCATTGAAGATGATTTTAATTATGTATTAAGCAAAATAAAAGAAGCCGATGCACTAATTATTGGGGTTCCAGTATATCTCTTAGGACCTCACGGATATTATAAGATGTTGACCGACCGTCTATTAGGAGCGGAGAACTACGCAAAATATACTGAGAACAAACCATGTGTGATAGTAATCCCTTATGGGACAAAAGGTTGGGAAGGTTACAGCAAAGCAGCAGTCATGGTAATGCCAAGGATTCTTAAGATGAAGATTGTTGATTGCTGGCAGGTTCATGCTACATTACCGGGTGACTCACTGTTGAAATCCGACAATTTAAAGTATGCACAGAGCCTAGGTCTAGGGCTTTTCAATGGTTATGAATATAAATCTGGGACTAGGGAATGTTCTTATTGTGGGTCTGACCTTTTACGATTGCTTGCGGGAAACAAAGTGGAGTGTCCTATCTGTGGTGCACAAGGCACCCTAAAGTACGATAATATACCTGACTTTACTGATGCAGAATACTACCGTTTTTCAAATAAAGAGATGGAAGAACACTTCAAAGTATGGTTGACAGAGATGAAAAAGCGGTTTTTAACCGAAAGAGATAAATTAAAAGAAGTGCAAAAAGGATACAAGGATAAAGATTGGTGGATTAAACCCTGATTGAAAATATAGGAAGCACGGGGACGGTTCTTTTGCTTCCTTTTTAGGAAGCAAAAGAACCGTCCCCGTGCTTCCCTCCTCGTGCTTCCTATAAAAATGTCGGTTTAATATCGACATGTACGATTATATAGGGTTTCTATAAGTTTTTATAAAATTATTTAATAGATCATGTCCAGCTTCAGATAGAATAGATTCTGGATGAAACTGTACTCCCTCAATAGCATATTTTTTATGACGAAGCCCCATTATTTCACCTTCTTTAGTAGAAGCAGTAACCTCTAAACCCTCAGGTAAATCAGAGCAAACAGCAAGAGAGTGATACCGTATTACTGATAAAGGATTTTTTAGACCAGTAAAGACTCCACTATTATTATGAGTTACTAATGATTCCTTACCATGCATTTGACGCCAATTAACATCCACTTTAGCACCAAATACCTGTGCTATTGCTTGCATACCTAGACAAATTCCCATTATAGGTTTTTTATCTGTAAAAAATTCAATTACATCAAGAGTTATTCCTGCATTATCTGGAGTAGATGGTCCAGGTGATATAAAAATATATTCAGGATTTAGATCAACTATTTCATCTATAGAAATTTCATCATTTCGTTTAACAATAACCTCTTGCCCAAGCTCTTGTAAGTACTGAACTAGGTTATAAGTAAAAGAATCATAATTATCTATCATCAAAATCAAGATAATTCCTCCAATTGTATTTTTATTATCAATTTGTTAAAATAATTATAAATAAACTTAACAGGCACATCAATCGACGAAAATCAATGGACGCTAATAGCTGGGATGCGAACCAGCACATACTATAAGTATGTGCTGGTTTTTTAAATTTAAATAAAAAAATCAATAAGGCTATATAAGCTTCACACTAAAATTATTAGAGGTGATTTTTTGTATATAAATGAAATTAGACTTGACATAGATTTGTGGGATTTATATAAAAACATAAAAGAAGTTACCAGCTTTATACTTGATAGTAGTCTTTATGATATAGAGCTTGGAAGATATACATTTATGGGGTTAAATCCGGATGTAGTTTTTCGCAGTAAAGGAAACAAACTAGAATATTTTGAAAAAGGAACTAAAACAGCTTGGGAAGGCGATCCATTAGATGCTCTTAACAATATTGTAAAAAACATAAGTCACACAACCGAAAACCTAACCTGTCCATTTCCCTTTAAGGGAGGATTAGTCGGCTATATATCTTATGATCTAAAAAACCAAATCGAAAAACTACCCCAAACAGCAGAAGATGACCTAAACCTTTATGACCAATATTGGGGAATATATTATTCTTTTTTAGTAAAAGATCACACTACAAAAAAAACCTACATAGTTAGCTATGATAAAAAAAAGGCGGATACTCTACTTAAAAAGATTAACCAGTTTAATATAAAAACCAACTCTAATTATTGGTGCTACATTGGGGATTTAAAATCCAACTTTACACGTGATGACTACATAAAAGCGGTAAAACAAGCAAAAGAACATATTAGAATAGGCGATATCTATCAAGTGAATCTAAGTCAAAGATTTAGTTTTGATATCGAAGGAAGTAGCAAATTATTCTATGATTTTCTTAGAAAAACTAGCCCCTCATACTTTGGAACATTTCTAAATTTTTCGGAATACTCAATCATGTCAATCTCTCCTGAAAGGTTTATAAAAACAACAGAAAACACTATAGAAACACGTCCCATAAAAGGTACTAGAGGAAGAGGGGAAAATTATAATGAAGATAGCAAAATAAAAAAAGAATTAGTAAATAGCAAAAAAGATAGAGCAGAACTATTAATGATTGTTGATCTAATGAGAAATGATATAGGGAAAATCACACAGCCCGGGACAGTTAAAGTGTACGATTTGTTTAAAGTTAGCACCTATGCAACATTATTCCACTTAGATGCTATAGTTACAGGAACTTTAAAACCAGAAAACAACAACTACAAAGATATACTAAAAGCAACTTTTCCTGGTGGATCTATTACTGGTGCTCCCAAAATTAAATCTATGGAAATAATAGATGAATTAGAGCCAACAACTAGAGGGGTTTATACTGGTTCAATTGGTTATATAGGATTTAATCAAGAGTGTGATTTAAATATTGCAATAAGAACAGCTGTGATAAAAAATGGCAAGGGATATTACTATGCAGGTGGTGGAATTGTTAGCGATTCTAATCCTGATTTAGAATATGAAGAAACATGGGTAAAAACTAAGGCATTAGTGAAGGCCAAAGAGGAGGCAAATAAAAGTGCAAATATGGCTAAATGGAATATTAGTAGATAAAAATGAAGCTAAAATAAAAATAACCCTACCTGCATTTAGGTATGGTCAAGGTTTATTTTCAACAACTAGAATCAGTAATAGTGAACCTGTATGGATAAAAGACCACCTCTTAAGAATAAACTCGTCCTTACAATACTTTAACTTTAAACCTATTAATACAAATAAAATAAAAAATGATATTAAAAATTTTATAAAACAAACCCAAATACATGAAGGATATTTGCGAATAATGGTTTGGGGCAATCAAAATGAAAATGATATATGTCTAATGGCAGAAAAATTAGCCATTACAACTAATATACCTGTAAAACTAATTATGAATAATTTTAAACACCATTCTACAGATCCATTGACAAAGCACAAAACCCTTAATTATTGGAAAAACGAATTAGCTTTTAAATTTGCAACACAAAAAGGGTGTTATGATGCTATTTTAATTAATGAAAACAATCATATATGTGAGACTAGTAGGTGTAATATATTTTGGGTAAAAAATAACACCCTATATACTCCAGAAATTTCATGTGGTTTACTACCAGGTATTGCACGGCAAAAGGTGATAGAAAAAGCCATGAAACAAAATATAAAGGTGTTTGAAGTTGCTGCAAATATTCTAGAGGTTTATGAAGCTGATGAAGTATTTTTAACTAACAGTGTAAGAGGATTAATACCAGTAAAATCAATAAATAAAAACATATATAAAGGGATGAACAAAATTACCAATCAGCTTACTCTTTTCTAAAGGCACACCTAGAAAAAAGCCCAATAACCTAACAACACAACAAAACAAACAAGGAACAATAATTTAATAACATTTTTTTCTGCTTTACTTTTAAAAATCTTCCTTTTCTCGGGACGCCTTGCCAAAACTGCTTTAGCAGATTGTTTATTACTGTTCCAATCATAAATAGGAGGGAATGAACCAAACATAAAATCACCTCTCACACATCATAAATCTATACTTTATATATATGTTTTTATAGTATTTTTTAGAAACAAAAAGAAAAGACATCACTTTTGTGATGTCTAAAACTCCCGGGGGGGGAGGGGGGTTATATAAAAATATTAATTTGCTAATGAAAATAGTAACTAACTAATTCTTTATGGAAATTGTACTTTGATTCACAATAAATGTCAACAGATTTAGATAAAAAAGTATAAGTATTGACAAAAATTATCCATGGTTAATAGTCAGCGATATTATAAAAACACATGCCTAGGCGTCTTTATACACAATTTTGATTCTGATGCAAAAAGTAACTACAACAAGCTTAAGGCTGAGCAAACATGTTTATCTAAGTCCTTAAATAGCAAGGCGTGGTGCATAGATCATAGCTAGGTATAAATAAAAAAACATTTTAGATAATAAGTGCTAAGCTAAAATCGAGGTGAAGACCGATGAGTGGCGTGATAAACATGTTTGCTCAGCCGATTCCATAGTCTAAGTTTAGCTTTTTGCAGTGGAATCAATTTTTAAAATATATTTTTTGTCGAGTTTAAATAAATACCTCCTGGAAATAATGATTGTTAAGGGAGGTATTATAAGATGTTAAAAAAAGTTGTTGGTATTATAATGATTCTAAATATTACTCTTTTTGCTGGTTATATTATTGCTGGGCAAGGAACCGATATCGGAAACAATGTTTTAAGATTACATGTACTAGCTAATAGTGATAACCCTAGTGACCAAATACTTAAATTAGCGGTAAAAGACAAGATAGTAGAATTAATGAACGATGAATTTAAATACATAGATGATGTTGAAGATGCAAAAACACTTGCTGAAAAAAGAATTCCACAAATTAAAGAAACTGCAGAAAAAACTATAGTTGCCAATGGTTATGATTATTCGGTTGAGATTGAAGTTGGTAAGCATAATTTTCCAGACCGCTCTTATGGAAATATAGTATTACCACAAGGTGAATATGAGGCTGTTAGAGTAATTATAGGAAGTGGTGAAGGAAAAAACTGGTGGTGTGTATTATTTCCTCCACTTTGCTTAGTATCAGCTACAGACAAAGGCATAGCACTTGATGGCACTAAAGATGCTGAAGTAAGCCTAAAATGCCTAGAATTATTGCCTAAAGATTCAAAATTACGCATAGGAAATAAACAAAACTAAACTTCTAATTTTAAATTAATATAGGGAAACAATAGTTTCCCTTTTTTTTATTTTTCGATTCCATAGTTGATTCTGCTGCTAAAAATAACTACAAACAAGCTTAAGGCTGAGCAAACATGTTTATCTAAGTCCCGAATAGCAAGGCGTGGTGCATAGATCACAGCTAAGTATAAATAAAAAAACATTTTAGATAATAAGTGCTAAGCTAAAATCGAGGTAAAGACCGATGAGTGGCGTGATAAACATGTTTGCTCAGCCGATTTCATAGTCTGAGTTTAGGTTTTCGCAGTGAAACCAACAATAGTTTATTGCTACTAATGAAGAATCTAAATAAAAAAATACGTTAGCTTATAAATACTTATGTTAAACTATTTTCTAGGCAATAATCATAAAAAGGTTAGGAGAAATAAAATGAATTCTATAACTATAGAAGCTCCAGCAAAAATAAATTTAACACTAGATATAAAAGGCAAAAGAGATGATGGGTACCATGAACTAGAAACCGTTATGCACCAAATAGATTTATTAGATTATATAAAAATTGAAAAAACTAATGAAAATATTAGTATACAAAGTGAAAACACTCAAATTCCTAACAATGAAGAAAACCTTGCTTATAAAGCAGCAGAGTTATTTTTTCAAAAAAATGGGATTAAAAGAAAAGGTGTTAATATATTTATACAGAAGAATATACCAGTAGGAGCTGGACTTGCTGGTGGAAGCACAAATGCTGCTGGGGTATTAAAGGGTTTAAACCAGCTATATGCAGTAAATCTTGATCAAAAAAGCCTATTAAAATTAGGTGAATACATAGGCTCAGATGTTCCTTTTTGCATTATGGGGGGGACTGCATTAGCCAAAGGCAGAGGAGAAGTACTAACACCTATAAATACACAAAAATTAACTATTTTACTAGTGAAACCCAAATATCAATTATCAACAGCAGAAATTTACAAAAACTTTGCTATAGACAAAGTTGAAGAAAATCCTAACAATGGAGCTTTTCTTGAAGCATGGAATAATAATGATATTATTAATATAACATCAAATATTGCAAATGTACTAGAGTCTGTATCTATTGCTAAATACCCAGAAATTGCTAATATAAAAAATAAATTAAAAAACTTAGGAGCACTAAATGCAATAATGTCTGGTAGTGGACCTACTGTTTTTGGTATATTTAATGATAGAAAAAGGGCTTTAAATGCTCATAACTATTTTAAAGAGCAATACCAAGAAGTATTTTTGGTTTCATCCTATATTAAGAGGTGATAATAAAATGGAAGAAAAACGTTTAGTACCTGTGAACCTAGACTCCTACAAACCATTAAGAGAATTGGTTTTAGAAGCAATACGAGAAGCAATCATAAGTGGTTCACTAAAACCAAGAGAAAGGCTAATGGAAATCCAATTAGCAGAAGAGCTAGGAGTATCTAGAACACCAGTAAGAGAAGCATTGCGCAAATTAGAACTCGAAGGTTTTATAGTTATGGTTCCAAGGAAAGGTGCCTATGTAGCAGATATATCTTTTAAAGACATTGCAGATGTATTTGAAATTCGTGCTGCTCTAGAGGGGCTTGCTGCTAGCTTAGCAGCGGAGAGAATTACCGATGAAGAGCTAGAAGAAATGGAACGTCTACTAGTAGAAAAAGCTGAATGTATAGCTACTAATAATATTGATCGCTTAGTAGAAGTTGATACTAGATTTCATGAAATTATATATATAGCTAGTAGAAATGAACGTCTTACAACTATAATTAACAACTTAAGAGAACAAATTCAAAGATTTAGATTAACTTCATTATCTTATCCAGGAAGAAAAAAACAATCAATGGAAGAACACCGTACTTTAACGGAAGCGATACAATCTCGTGATATAAACTATGCTAGACAGGTTGCACAGGAGCACATAGAAAACGCTGAAAATATAATGATAGACTCAATAAAAGCTCAAAGAGCCAAAGAAGAAGAAGAATCCAAGGGATAAAAACGGAGGTGCCGTATGCAATATGACGCTATCATACTTGCTGGTGGTGAAAATACAAGTGAGTTAAAGAAGATAGCTCCATACGATAATGAAGCTTTAATAATTATCGATAAATATCCAATGATACACTACGTCTACCAAGCGCTTCGCAACTCCTCGTTTATAAAAAACATAGTTATATGTGGTCCAAAAGAGGCGTTACGTAATATTTTCATTAAAGAAGAAAACCTATTATTTGCAGAAAGTGGAGAAAATGCCATAGAAAGTTTTAGTAATTCAGTAAAACTTCTAGAAAATCATTCTATAACTGAAAAAATATTAGTAATGCCTACAGACATACCTTTTATAACAACAGAAGCCATAGATGATTTTATAAATAGGTGTGAAAAAAGCAGAGCTGACTTTTATTACTCAATAACTACCAAAGAAGTTAATGAAAAAGTTTTTCCTGGGGTTACTCGAACATATGTAAAACTTAAAGATGGAACATTTACTGGAGGAAACCTGTTTCTAGTCAGAGAGAAAGTTATCCCTAGGTGCTTAAGGGTTGGAGTAGAGCTAATAGAGCGAAGGAAAAATCCTTTAGCTATGGCAAAACTTTTTGGATTTGGTTTAGTATGGAGCTTTATTACTAAACAACTAACTATTAGTAAAGCAGAAAAAAGATTCTATGAAGTCATAGGAATAAAAGGGAAAGCAATAATTTCCCCTTATGCTGAAGTAGGGGTCGATGTCGACAAGCCCTCTGATCTTGAACTTGCGCAAAACTACCTTAAAGGGTAAGGCTTGATTTTAGTCTTACCCTTATCTTATTCAGTGCTAATATTTATAGCACAATTAACTAAGCTAAGAATGTATACTTATACAAAAAGATTTTCGTTAATTTGACAGGATTATTAGTACTACTCGTAGAAACTTTTAATTTGGTGAAACTTTTCATTTTAAAATACATAATTCGATAATATGCGCAAACTTATATAGGACAAGAACAATTAAACACAAATCAAAATATTATATTATTAGAGTTTTTGTTGTAAAAGTACTTGATGTAATTTATAAAGAGGTGACCATATTGAGTTATTCAGCTGTTATATTGGCTGCCGGTAAAGGTGTTCGTATGCGTTCAAATTTACCCAAGGTTGTGCATTTAGTAGCAGGGAAACCCATGATAAAACATGTAGTAAATGCAGTAACAGAAGCAGGTATATCAAAAACTAACATAATTGTGGGGCATGGTAGAGAAAAGGTTTATGATCTTTTCAAAAATGAAGACATAAAATTTGCCATACAGGAAGAACAACTGGGAACTGGCCATGCTTTAATGCAAGCTAAAGATCTTCTTGACGATAACGAGACAATAATAGTTTTAGCAGGTGATACTCCTTTATTAACAGGTAACACCATAAAAAGTCTAATCGAATATCATGCTACTAATAATGCAGTGGCAACAGTTGTGTCAACAAAAATTGATCCCCCAATAGGTTATGGAAGAATAATTAGAGACGAAAGTGGGAATTTTGTCAAAATAGTAGAAGAAAAAGATGCAACTAATGTACAAAAACAAATAACTGAAATAAATACAGGAATTTACTGCTTTAAAGTAAAAGCGGCATTTGATGCTTTAAATAGAACCAAAACTAGTAATGCACAAGGAGAGTACTACTTAACAGATATTTTAGAAATACTTAAGAATGATAATAAAACAGTGGCAGTATACAAAGCAAATAATAGTGAAGAGTTTCACGGAATTAACAACAGAATACAGATGTCAACCGCAGAAAAAATACTTCGCATGAGAAAAAACCTTGAGTTAATGGAAAACGGCGTAACAATAATGGATCCAGAAACTACTTTTATAGATAAAGATGTTAGCATAGGGGCGGATACGACTATACTTCCGTTTACAATTATTCAGGGTAAAACCGTTATTGGTTCGGGCTGTGAAATAGGACCTCAAACGAGAATTAATGATACTCAAATAGGTAACAATGTGGTAATTGAAAACTCACGCATAAAAGAAGCTGAAATAAGTGATGCTTGCATAATAGGGCCATTTGCTTATATTAGACCAGGTACTATTCTTAAAAATGGTGTAAAAATAGGAGATTTTGTAGAGGTAAAAAAATCAGTTTTAGGGGAAAACAGTAAAGTTCCTCACTTAAGTTATGTTGGAGATGCTTTGGTCGGAGAAAACGTCAACATCGGTGCTGGAACTATAACTTGCAACTATGACGGTAAAAACAAATTCGAAACATTAATAGAAGATGGTGCATTCATTGGTAGTAATACAAACCTGGTTGCACCAGTAAAAGTAGGGGAAAATGCTTTGATTGGGGCAGGCTCAACCATTACTAGAAATGTACCTTCAGATTCATTAGCATTTGAAAGAGCGAAACAAAAAAACATAAGTAATTGGGGAAAGAAAAAGGAAAAAGATGATTAAATAGGGGGTATATATCATCATGAAAGCAACCAGGTGGCGCATGAAGCTATTTACAGGAAATGCCAACATAGAATTAGCAAATGAAATAGCAGCCTATTTAGGATTACCAGTAGGGGAAGCAAAAGTTAATCGATTTTCTGACGGGGAAATTAGTGTAGCGATTGATGAAAGTGTAAGAGGGGTTGACGTTTTTGTAGTACAGCCAACATGTCCGCCTGTAAATGAACATCTAATGGAACTACTAATTATGATTGATGCTTTTAGAAGAGCATCTGCTGCAAGAATCAATGCAGTTATACCATATTATGGGTATGGAAGGCAAGATAGAAAAACCAAAGCTCGTGATCCAATAACGGCAAAACTAGTGTCTAACCTAATAGTAGAAGCAGGAGCGCAAAGAGTTGTTGCAGTTGACCTTCATGCTACTCAGATTCAAGGGTTTTATGACATACCAGTTGATCATTTGCCGGGTGTGCCGACAATAGGGGAATACTTTAAAAGCAAAGATGTAACTGGTGAAAAAGCTGTAGTTTTATCACCAGATGTAGGAGGAGTTACTCGGGCTAGAGACTTAGGAGCTAAGATAGGGGCTCCACTAGCAATTGTTGACAAAAGAAGACCCCTACCCAATGTGTCTGAAGTAATGAATGTTATTGGAGATGTAAAAGATAAGTCTGTAATAATAACAGATGACATAATAGACACAGCAGGAACTATATGTACTGCTGCTGAGGTAATGATGGACAATGGTGCTAAAGAAGTATATGGATGTTGCACTCACGCGGTATTTTCAGGTCCAGCTATTGATAGATTAGCTAAAGCTCCCTTTAAGGAAATAGTGATAACCAATACCATCCCATTGGAACAGCAAAAAATGTTGCCTAACATAAAGATGCTTTCTATTGCACCACTTGTAGGAGAGGCAATACTAAGGATTCACGAAGACTTATCTGTAAGTAAACTATTTGAAATATAGTTAGAATCCTAGACAGATGTGTAATAAACCTATATAATTAATAGGGTTAAAGTAAATAATCCCAGTTAAGTAAAAACAATATAAGGAGTGGTGTATGTGGCACTAGCACAAACACTTAACTGCAAGAAACGCGAATTAAAAACTAAAGGACATCGCAATGAACTTAAAAGAAATGAATGGGTTCCAGCCGTACTTTACGGAAAAGGACAGCCTAGTGTCCCTATTACCCTAGGGCAAAGAGAACTTATTAGGGTGTTTAATCAATACGGATCCAGAGGGCTTTTTTCACTAAACATTGAAGATGAAAAAGAACCAGTTATAGCACTTATTAGAGAAATTCAAAAAAAGCCGGTAAGTGGAGATGTAGTACATATCGACTTCTTAACAGTAGATATGACAGAAAAACTAACCAGCACGGTAAGTGTCTATATTTTAGGTGATGAGGAAGTCATCAAAAAAGGAGCTGTACTTCAATCAGGAGCTAAAGAAGTAGAGGTTAGCTGTTTGCCAGCTGATCTACCTGATTACATTTCCTGTGATGTATCAAATCTAAACATTGGGGATAAAGTAACAGTTGCAGATTTAGAAGTGCCAGAAGGTGTTGAACTATTGACTGATCCAGAAAGTCAGGTAGCAGCAATCTTAGCTCCAGCTAAAGCAGAGGAAGAAGAAACTGAAGAGGGCGAAGAAGCTACCGAAGAAGATGCAGCCGAAGAAAACAACGAAGAATAAAAGCAAAAACCCCGCAAAGCGGGGTTTTTGCTACAGTGTTGGTTCTGTTGCAAAAAGTAACTACAATTTCTAAATAATTAGAGGTATTAAATTTATGAAGATCATTGTTGGACTTGGCAATCCTGGAAAAAAGTTTAAAGATACTAGACATAACGTCGGTTTTAATGTAGTCGATGAAATTGCGTCACAAAACACAATAGAAAAAGAAGAAAGCAAATTTGACGCAATAATCGGACATATAAGAATAAACAACGAGAAAATCTTTCTGGTAAAACCCCTTACCTACATGAACCTTAGTGGCCGAACAGTTCAGCCATTAGTGCATTACTATAAATGTGAACTTAAAGACCTAATGGTTATCTATGACGATATGGATTTACCCGTAGGGTCTCTAAGAATTCGAGAAAAAGGTGGTACTGGTGGACATAAAGGAATGACATCCATAATCAATCGCCTAGGAAGTCGTGATTTTCCAAGAATGCGAATTGGCATAGGGCGCTCAGAGCAAATTGAGACGACAAATTGGGTATTAGGACAATTTACCAAAGAAGAAAAACCTTACATCGATGAAATAATAAACCTAGCGGCTGATGCAGCAACAAAGTGGGTAAAGGATGGAATACATCTAACAATGAATTCATATAATAAATAACCGATAATAGTATAAATGTCTGTTAGCCTAGAGAAAATATCAATAAAGATATTTTTAAAAAGGAGCAGGCAAAATGAAGCTATACCATATATGTGAATACTGCAATATAGTATTTAAAACAGTAGAAATCGAAGGACAAGAAGGTGCCGCCCAAGTAGATGGTACATGTAACGAATGCAACGAAGAACTAAACTTTATGGATGATATACCATACAACAAAACCCATTACTATAACTAATTTAAAGCTAGTATGGAGACGTTTTTGTTGAAGCATGAAGATGACAGAGACTAAAAATTAAAAATTAAAAATTTGTGGAGGCCTTTAAACATAGGTGTCCACCTTAGTAGCATGAGGAGGAAAAATAACTCTTGAATACACAGTTCTTTGGGGAAGTAAAAAATCATTTAAATGATGATAAAAATATATTATTAACTGGACTGACAGGTAGCTCTAAGAGTTTCTTTATAAATGAAGTTTACAAAAATAAGCGTGGAAAAATGCTTTGTATAGTACCTAATGAAGAAAAAGCCTATGACTTAGAAAAAGAGTTAAAGGCTTTAGTGGGTAAAAACAAAGTCTTTTTATTTCTTACTCGAGAATTTGCATTTATAAAAGAAAACCTATCTAAAATTGAGACGCAACGAATATTAACACTTAGAGAACTTTTATTTCATCCAAAACGCTCCGGTTACATAATAACTACACCTGGAGCACTTTTATATAAAATGCTTTCACCTAACCAAATAAAAGAAAAAACCATAGAAATAGAAATAGACAATGACATTAATATAGACAACTTGTTAAAAAAATGGGTAGAAGCAGGTTATACTCGAAACGAGACAGTTAGAAGTCCGGGTGAGTTTGCAGTTCGGGGTGGAATAATTGATGTATTTCCAGTTGGGGAAGAACATCCTTATCGTATTGAACTCTTTGGTGACACAGTAGACTCAATTCATAAATTCGATCCAGATACCCAAAGATCAGAAAAAAAAGAAAAAAGGGTAATAATTACACCTGCAGATGAACTTCAGGGAGAAAAATTAGAATCAACCTTAATGGATCATTTCTCAAAAGATATAACTATTTTCTTTGATGAACCCAGAGAGTTTTTCAAAACATACGATAGAGAAACTAGAAGGTATAATGAATTTAAAAAGGAAGCTGAAAAAGAAGAAAAAGATATAAAAAAACTATACTTAACTAATAGAAATGAGCTATCTGAAATAATAAATAAAAAAACAGTTATTTACCATTCATTTTTTCCGGGTAACATCCCCCAAGTTAAGGTGGCTATGCTAGAAAACATTTCACAAAAAGAAATGGAACCATTTTATAATAACTATGAAACCTTGATTTTAAGGCTTAAAGAATGGCTTCAAAAAAACTATACTGTTAAAGTTGCTCTAAAAAGTAAGCCATTTAAAAAACAATTACAAGAACAGTTTATTGACAACCATTTAAGTGGAGTAGAATTAATCGATTTAAACTTAGAAAAAGGCTTTGTTAGTCAAACATTTAAATATGCACTAATAACTGAGCAGGATATAAGAGGGAAAAAAGCAGGTAAAAAACCATCTACTAAGAAAAAAGAAGCAAAAATAATATTAGAAGATTTAAAAATAGGAGATTATGTAGTTCATGAAACCTATGGTATAGGAATATACCGAGGGGTTACTCAGGCAAATGTTGATAATGTTATTAAAGAATACCTACTATTGCAATATGCTGGAACTGACAAGCTCTATTTACCTGTAGATAAACTGGACTTATTATACAAATATACTATCTCTGAAGAAAAACAACCAAGGCTTAACAAGCTTGGTGGAACAGAATGGGAAAAAACTCGCAAAAAGGTATCCAAATCAATACAGGAGTTAGCTGAGGAACTGCTCCGATTATATGCTATGCGCGAAAACGTACAAGGATATGCATTTGCTCCCGATACTCCATGGCAAATGCAATTTGAAGATGAATTTCCCTACCAAGAAACTCCTGACCAACTAAAATCAATTAAAGAAGTAAAACAAGATATGGAAAGGCAACGCCCTATGGATAGATTGATATGTGGGGATGTTGGCTATGGCAAAACAGAAGTAGCATTAAGAGCAGCTTTTAAGGCAGTAATGGATGGTAAACAAGTAGCTTTACTAGTGCCTACAACTGTATTAGCTGAGCAACATTATGAATCCTTTAAACAGCGATTTGCAAACTATCCAGCAATAGTAGAAGTATTAAGTAGATTTAGAACACCAAAGGAGCAGAAAAAAGTTATTGAGGACTTAAACAAAGGAGCTGTAGATATTGTTATAGGTACCCATAGAATGCTATCAAAAGACATCAAATTTAAAGAGCTAGGTTTATTAATAATAGATGAAGAACATCGCTTTGGAGTAGCCCAAAAAGAAAAAATAAAGGCACTAAAAGAATTAGTTGATGTTCTTAGCTTATCAGCCACACCTATACCAAGAAGTTTACATATGTCTCTTACTGGACTTAGAGACTTAAGTGTAATAGAAACCCCTCCACCAGAAAGATACCCTATAACAACATATGTATTAGAATATAACGAGGAAATAATAAGGGAAGCTGTTTTAGCCGAAATTGACAGAGGAGGCCAGGTTTTCTTTGTACATAACCGTATTCAGGATATATATAAAGTAAAGGAAGAATTAGAAAAAGTACTACCAGGACTAAACATTGCTGTTGGACACGGAAGGATGAAGGAAGAAGAGCTTAGCAAAGTACTACTAGATTTTAATAAAGGAGCTTATCATATTTTATTATGTACTACTATAATAGAATCCGGTCTTGATATGCCCAATGTAAACACTATTATAATAGATGGGGCAGACAGAATGGGATTAGCTCAATTATATCAGCTTCGTGGAAGAGTGGGGCGTTCTAATAGACTTGCATATGCATATTTAACCTATCGACCTGAAAAAGTAATAACCGAAGCAGCTCAGAAAAGACTAAATGCAATAAGAGAATTCAATGAACTAGGTGCGGGAATGAAATTGGCTTTAAGGGACTTAGAAATTAGGGGTGCTGGTAATATATTAGGACCAGAACAGCATGGATATATACAGGCTGTAGGATTTGATCTTTATGTAAGATTACTAGAAGAGGAAACCCAAAAATTAAAAGGTGAAAAACCCAAAGAGGTTACTAATCCTCAATTAGACATTGATGTAGATTACTATATTCCTGATAGCTATATACCTGATTCAGGCACCAAAATTCGAATTTATCGCAGATTATTACTAGCAACAGAGCAGGAAGAGGTGGAAGAAATCAGAAAAGAAATACTAGACCGCTTTGGCAACTTACCTCAACCAGTAGAAAACTTCTTGCAAATTGCATTACTACGAATTCAGGCTAAGAATAAAGAGATAAAAGGAATAAAAAGAAAAGGCAAACAGATGGAAATAACCCTAAACAGACCGTTGAATAAAGACGTAGTTCAGCACCTAAAAGAAGTAAGGATGAAAACACCAAATGAATATACAATACAACTAAAATTAGACAGTTCTAAATCCATAACCGAGTTACAAACATTACTAGGTAAATTATAAATTTGATATCAACTAATCTATTGCTCCAAAATAGTCGTTGAACATATCTACTAACGGAGACAACTGATGCTCTACATAATGCATGGGGTTTGGCAACATACTCCAGTTTAGGTTATGGTCTAAACCATAAGCACTTGCTAGTACAAAAATAAATACAGCTACAATAATATCTTTTATATAATTAGCATCACTAGCTTTACTATATAGCATAAAAACAGATAAAAACAAAAAAAGTAAAATTACAAAATACATATGTCAGCTACACTCCTAACTATATAGGTACTAACCCTTTTTAGATCCCGGACCTCTAATTTTGGTCATAACCAACAGGAGGGTAGGGAAAAGTAAATTTATTGGTAAAATGTAAAATATAACACTCGGGGAATGTAAATTCACAAAAATAATATCATTGTCATGAAATATAAAAGTCATAATAATAGTTAATAGACCTAGTGGTAATAAAATAGATCGATAATTATTTAATGAGAATAAAGTCTTTGTCCCCATTGCTACAGCTTGATAACTCAAAAGTATAGCAAAAAAGGCCGTTACGAACCAAAAGAAAAAGAAAAACTGGTCTATTCGTTCCAAACCTGGAATATCAATCATTTTATAAACCTCTAAAAATGGAAACCTCTTTAATTCAACTGTTTCAGCACCAATTACGGCAAAGGTTATAATACTACGTATAACCAAAAGAATCGCTGCAAATGTAAGCCAATAATACAGCACTCTACCATTTTGTTTCATATCATCTTTAACAAAGGGTAAAAACATACCAAATATTACTAGTTCAGCAAATGGCCAATTTGCAGAATATAAAAAGCCTGAAAAAACAGGTTTCCAATAAACAAATATAGGTAGCACATTTGCAAAATCTAATGTATGAATGGATAAAGCAGCAATATAGCTTATTAAAAGTAGCATTACAGTTGGCCACATTATTACTTCAGCTAATCTACCTACTATATTTAATCCTTTAAAAGCTATATAAACAACTATAAGAGTGATAACAGTTAAAACAAACAGATAAGGCATCAAAGGAAAGATTACTAACATTAATATAGCTAAATCATATAATCGTAAAGTAACAACAAAAAAAATGCTAGTTAAAAATATCAAGCTTAAAAATTTGCCTAAATACTTACCCAAAAGTTCTTCACTAATAGCAATAAGGTCCTTGCCTGGAAAGCTTTTATGTAGGCTAAGAAGTAGATATATCATATAAAATCCCACAATTGATGATAACCCCACTGCTAACCAGCCATTACGTCCAGCATTAAGTGCAGGTAAATATATAAGTGAAGTACCTAATACCATAAATAAAGTTAATATTCCTAATTGATTTGCAGAAACAGAGTTCTTATCCATTATTTCCTCCAAAACCTTAAATATCAGGTAGCATTGTTATTATGTAATTAAACAAATCAAAAAACGGAAGTCCATATAATTGTACAAGTGACATATATACTCCCACTGCAAAAATGACACAGAAAACAAATAATTCCCGGTACAGCTTTTCTATTATAAGAGCAGGAACTTCTACTAAAATAATTACTAGAAAAAGTCCTAATAGCAACCAAATCATAAAACCTAAACTCCTTAAAAAGATTGCAGTGAAATTAAAATTTTTACTGCGAAAAGCAAAACTTAGACTATGGAACCGGCTGAGCAAACATGTTTATCACGCCGCTCATCGGTCTTTACCCCCATTTTGGCTTAGCTCTTATTATCTAAAGTAAAATTTATTTATACTTAGCTGTGATCTATGCACCACGCCTTGATTTTCGGGCTTAGATAAACAAGTTAGCTCAGCCTTAAGTTCTTTGTAGTTACTTTTTGTAGCAGAATAAAAATTAAAAATTATTTTCAGTGCGAAAAGCAAAACTTAGACTATAGAACCGGTTGAGCAAACATGTTTATCACGCCACTCACCAGTCTTATTTCCATTTTGACTAGTTTGCAAATCTAAATATTTTATCTTGTAGATAGCTTCTGCGTAAATCCATAGTAACTTTAATATTTGTTTCAACTTCAGGAAAATGTTTAGTATTCCAATTTTCGTTTAACTCCTTCCAACTATTAGGATTTACCCGACTGATTTCGCGCCCGAACCCAAAGATATCACTTTCAAGCTCTTGCGCGCGATTTATAGCCATACTAACTTCTTGTTCAACCTTGCGTGCAGTGGCTTCCTCTATAATACCTACATATTTTCTATTTAATATTTCTTTGGTACTTCCTGATAATTCATAAAAATTAAACTCCCCTTCTATATCAATATCCATCGTAATAGTTTCACCCTCGATTTGTGGTTTTATAATAGCTCGAGACCTAATGAGTTCTAAGGTGATTCTGCCATTTATATCTGCAACATCTTCTAAAGTAATAAGTCCACCATTTATCATCCTAGTCTGTAAAAATCTTAAACCTCGGCTTTCAATTTCATTTAAGGATCCAACAAGTTTTCTTCCGGCAAAAACACCTGTACCATCAAGTCGTAGCGATTTTTCTATTTCTTCCTCTTCCTCCTCCTCTTCTTCTTCTCCATTTTCATTATTATTATCATTATCATCATCTTCTACATCAAGTGCATGTTTTTCTTCATCTACTTCCTTAACAACTACTTGTGGCAATACAGGTTCAATACCTGGAGTAGATAATTGTGCTAAAAACTCTGATATAGTAACAGGTATATATATACCTAATTGCTCTTCTTGTATTTGTATCATTTTCATAAGTGCTACTGCAGAATGCATTTCTAAAGGAGTTTCTACTTCATAAACTTCTGCAGGTGTAGTGTCTCTGGTTAAAAACATAGCCGAGTTTTTACGAATATTTCGATTACGACCAATAAAGTCGGCAATTAAAGCCAAATCTTTTTTTGCTAAGTTTTCTCCAATCAAAAAAGTGCTAGAATGTGCCCAAATAGGTAAACGTGGAACGGTTAACATAATTTTTCTAGCAGCTTCAGTAAAGGTGTCACCTTTTTCTGTAACTACTATATGTGTTTCTTCTCCTGGACCTGCAGCTTCTCGATCAATCGGAAAAGCTAGCTGGGCAGTAAATGAAAGCACATCATCATCTTCTACATCAGCTCCTAACCCTATAGCAACTGCAGCCTCATTTAATTCAACAATATTCCAACAACCAGCAGAAAAAACCATAGAAACGATAATGATAGTAGCTATGATACGCTTAATCACCCTTGATTACCTCCATTAGAATTATCTTTTTTTTGTCTAACTAGATTTTTCATTCCTGACATAAATGGACGACGTATAGCGTTTGTCCATGGACGTCTTACTATAGTGTCTCCTAATTCACCAGTTCTTAAGGGAGCAAATGGAGCTAAATATGGTTGACCTAATGAACTTAGAGAAGCCATTCTAGTTAATAGTAGAAGAATACCAATCATAATACCGAAAAAGCCGAGAAAAGCGGCTAAAAATAGAAAACCAAAACGGGCTATTCGCACAACAACTCCTGCATTATATGCCGGAGTAACAAAGGAGGCTATACCAGTAAAAGCAATAACGACTACCATTGGTGTAGAAACTAGACCAGCACGAACAGCCGCATCTCCAATAATTAATGCCCCCACAATACTTACAGCAGGTCCTATTTGCCCAGGGAGCCTTAACCCAGCTTCTCGGAGCAGTTCAAAGGTTAATTCCATAAGTAAGGCTTCTACAAAGGCAGGAAAAGGCACACCTTCTCTAGCTGCCATAATAGTGAGAAATAAATCTGTTGGAATCATTTCATGATGATAAGTAACAACAGAAACATAAATTGATGGAAGTAGTAATGCTATCCAAAAGGCTATAAAACGAGCTAATCTAAATAAGGTTGAAGGGACATAACGCTCGTAATAATCCTCAGCAGATATTAAAAAACGTGGAAATGTTGTAGGAACTATTAAAGCCATGGGGGATCCATCAACTATTATGCAAATTCTTCCTTCTAATAAATGTCCTACAACTCGGTCAGGCTTTTCAGTTGATTCACTTTGAGCAAAAATTGTATATTTTTCATCTTCAATATGTTCTTCAATAAGTCCAGTATCTAAAACTCCATCTACATCAATTTTGCTAATTCTAGTTCTTACTTCATCAACTAATTCTTTAGGTGCTATACCATCTATGTAACAAACCACAGTGTCTGTTTTAGTCACTCTTCCTACTACAAAGTTTTCTACTTTAAAACTTGTTGATTTAATCCTGCGTCGTAATAAAGCAGTATTAAAACGCATGGTTTCTGTAAACCCTTCCTTAGGTCCACGAATAACATGCTCTGCATCAGGTGTTGCTACAGCACGACTTTCCCATGCGCGAGTTCCAGCAGAAAGACCAGTACTAAAACCATCAATAAGCAAAACAGTATCACCAGAGCTAATTTTGTGACCTACTTCCTGCAGGGTTGAAATAGTTTCAACTTCACCTATCAATAGAATTCTATCCTGAACCGCAGTAAAAATATCCTTTTCCTTTTGTTCTGGACTAGTGTCATTAACCATTTTTAATTCCAACATCAATGGTCTAAGTACATTATCTTCAACTTCAATTCGGTCAGCTAAGCCATCAAAATATACGACAAGCGCCTTAGTCTCCGTTTCATTACCAAAAGAAAATTTTCGAATTACTGCATCAGAACAGCTTTCTAATAATTGCATTAAACGATTATAATTTTCATCAATATTAGTAGAGATATCATAATCAATAATCTCTCTATTAGCTGGTGGCTTCTGTTTTTTATTTGTTAAATACCGCATACAAACCTCCGAAATTGCAATATAGTAATGATTTCATTGCGAAAAGCTAAACTTAGACTATGGGTCAAGAATTAACTACCTCGTGGTTTTCTGTATTTTGCACTTCATTTGGATCATTTCTAAGGCCAGTACCCACTGAAGGGTCAGGATCCCCCTTGAACATTAGGCCTAAAGCAAAAAGCAAAGGGAAACCAATAAAGAATATACCTGCAACAACTGGTAGCACATATTGCCTAATCATAATTAACTCAACAATATTGGGAGTTAGCATTACTGTATAAAAACCAATTATTAATGAACTAGGTGCGGCAATAAAGCGATAATCCTTTAAGCGAAAGGTTTGCTGTATAATATAGCAAAAAACAAACCATTGAATAGTAATAGCTCCAGATATGCCAGCTATCCAAATTGCTATAAAAATAAAATCTACACCTTGTATAAAACCAGCTACAGTTATATGTCTTACCAAACTAAAAGTAGGGAAGGTAAGAACTCCAGTTGTAAAAGGTCCCAAAAGCATAAGAAGTATTGCTGTAGTTAAAGTAATAATAACTACATGGGTTATTAAAACCCACACTAATACAGAAGAAATCTTTTCTCTAGCCTCAGAAAAAAACCCTAATGTTAATACAGCAAACAAACTACTAAAGCACATAATTGATATATAAGTTCCATGAGCAAAATCTATTGGGTCAATATAGAAAACTGGCAGTAAACCTCCAAAATCAACTCCTTCATTAATAGAAAGAAATAAAATTAATAGAGTAGCAGGAATTCCAAGCATAACAATTATTTCACTAATACGAGAAAAAGCTTCTAACCCAGTTTTGATGGCATAAAAACTTACAAAAACCATAAGACCTATATACACACTAATTGGTACAAGTGGCAAAACAACACTAGCAACAAAGTCTAAAAAGGTCCTAAGGTTAATGATTGTACAAAGTAAAAAAATAAAAATATATATAATGCTTAAAATCTTACCTATAACCATTCCTAAATGATCTTCTAACATTAAAGGAAAAGGACGAGTACTTTTCCTAAGTATGAAAACAAATGCATAGATTAATATAAGAGCTCCAAAAAAAGAAGCAATTACTGCTAACCATCCTGAGTGTCCAATTATAAGTGCAAGCTGTTTTGGAACTACCAAAAATGAAATGGGTAAAGATAATAAAACAAGCATACAATACAATTGAAAATTGCTTATTTTTGTCATAAATGGTCCTTCCTTTAATATAATTTACAAGATTAAGTTTGAACCTTATTCAGTAAAAATATGCAAGCAGGATATTTTCTGTAAAAAAAAATTTTCACAAGCTTTAACAAACAAGTAAAAATTTTTACTAAAAAGCCTATAAATCTAGATATTATTGAGACTTTCCAAGGCTTTCTGAAATTTTTACTTTATAAGGAAGAAATAAAAAATAAAGCATGATGGTAAAAAGTGAATAAAAGGGTATTTTGAGTTATATACTATCATTGAGAAGAAAACAACATTTTCAATTTTTCAAAAAAGGAGGGATAGATGTAAAATGAAAGCAACAGGAATTGTTCGCCGTATAGATGACCTGGGAAGGGTTGTTATCCCTAAAGAAATAAGAAGGACTTTACGTATCAGAGAAGGTGATCCGCTCGAAATATTTGTTGACCGTGAAGGTGAAGTTATTTTAAAAAAATATTCTCCAATTGGCGAATTAGGTGATTTTGCGAAAGAATATGCAGATTCTTTGCATGAAACAATCGGACATATTTCTATGATTGCTGATCGCGATGTCATCATAGCTGTAGCAGGTGCCAATAAAAGAGAATTTCTAAGCAAATCGATTGGTAAAGCTGTAGAGCGATCCCTTGATGATCGATCGACCATTGTATTAAATGATATTAAAAATAGTGATGATGAAAGTGTTCATGTTATTCAAAACGATGACCGCGAATATACTATAAAATCTCAAGTAATAGCACCTATAGTGACTCAAGGGGATCCAATTGGTGCAGTGGTTATTGTTAGTAAGGATGATAATACAAAACTAGGAGACATGGAAGTAAAACTAGCTGAAACAGCAGCCGGCTTTTTGGCTAAACAGATGGAGCAGTAAATTTTGCTTATACTACAAAGGCGGCCTTATGCATGTAAGGTCGCTTTTTTAGATTATATCAATTATCTAAAAAAATATCGGTAACAGAGAAAATATATAGTATGATATAATAGTGCTCACGAGCATGGGGAGGAAAATTATAGTGACAAGGGAGAACTTCCTTAAGGGGGCTGTTATACTCAGTATAGCAGGTGGTATAAGTAAAATGTTAGGGGCTATCTACCGCATACCTTTAGCACGGCTAATAGGTGATGAAGGCATGGGGCTTTATCAGATGGCTTACCCTATATATATTACCATTTTGGCACTAGCAACAGCGGGTATACCAGTAGCTATTTCTGTAATAGTTTCTCGCAAACAAACTGAAGGCTTTACAGGTGATATTAAAAAGCTATTTAGGTCATCCTTGGTGCTACTTTTCTTTCTGGGTATAATATTAAGCTTTCTTTTAGCACAATCAGCATATTTTTTAGCAAATTATATTTTAGAAGAGCCTCGAGCATACTATCCTATATTAGCAGTAGCTCCTGCAATATTTTTTGCTGCGTTAATGTCGGTATTTCGTGGTTACTTTCAAGGATATCAAACAATGGTACCCACCGCAGTATCACAGGTGTTCGAACAGCTATTTAGAGTATGTGCAGTAGTTTTATTTGCATACCTACTAATTCCCTATGGTTTAGAATATGCAGCTGCTGGTGCTACATTCGGTGCTGTAGTAGGTGGTATTACAGGACTTATCGTTCTTATAATATTCTATATTAGATACTCCAAAAGAGAAAAAATGTCTCCAACTCAACTACAATTAAGTGGCATAAGCTCTTTTAACCTTAGTAAAGAAATGATGAAATTAGCTATTCCTGTATCAGTTGGAGCAGTTGTATTTCCCTTAGTTCAAATGCTTGATGCAGTAATAGTACCTAGTAGGCTTATTGCTATTGAATATACATCATCCCAAGCTACCGCTTTATTTGGGCAATTAGGAATGGCTGCAGTATTAATAGGTCTTCCAACAATATTTACCATAGCAATAGCCACAAGCTTAGTACCTGCTATATCAGAAGCAAAAGGTCAAAACGACAAACTATTACTACAAAGCCGTCTTAATTATGGTTTTAGAGCGGGTATGATAGTCGCTCTTCCTTGTGCAGGAGGACTCTTTATACTTGCATATCCAATAAGTGATTTACTATATGGCATTCCCCAAGTAGGTTTTGCTCTTGAGCCACTTGCTTTTTCAGCAATAGCTCTAGCAGCATTCCAAATCTCAAGTGCGGGATTACAGGGTATTGGAAAACCTCAAATAGCAATGAGAAACCTTGTGGTAGCAGGAGCATTTAAAGTATTATTTAACTATACCCTTACAGCAATCCCTGCTCTAAACATTCAAGGAGCAGCAATCGGTACTGTTGTTGCATTTTCAATTGGTGCAATACTAAACCTTATATTTCTAAAAAAACTAACGGGTGTAAGTTATGAAATAGGAAGACTAATAAAAATAACCATAACAACAATACTTATGGTAATAGGTGTTAAAACAGCATTTGATGCCTTGATAATGTATGGACTCGGATCAAACCTTGCAACTATATTAGCAATATTCGTTGGTATAGCCATATATGGAGTGCTACTATTCTTACTAAGAGAAATAGATATCAACATGATAAAACGGATTATTAAGGGAGTGTAGGACTAAATAATTTTTAATTATTAATTTTTAATTCTTAATTGTGGAAGGGAAACTTTTGTTTCCCTTTTATCTGTATTAGTTGTTAATAAGGGATAAGTGGTATTCATAAGTAAGAGTGATTCGTTGATAAAAAAGAAGAAAAGCGTTGCTTTTCAACAACAATTAAAAATTAAAAATTGATTCTGCTGCAAAAAGTAACTACAAAAAAATTAAGGCTGAGCAAATAGGTTTATTTAAGTCCCGAATGGCAAGGCGTGGTGCATAGATCACAGCTAAGTATAAATAAAAAATCATCTTAGATAATAAGCGCTAAGCCAAAATGAAGATAAAGACCGATGAGCGGCGTGATAAACATGTTTGCTCAGCCGATTCCATAGCCTAAGTTTAGCTTGTCGCAGTGAAACCAAAATTAATAATTAAAACCCTTAGGGGTTTGAGAAAGGTGGTCATAGACATGAAAGAGCTTTTAGAGGTAATGGACAAGTTGTTATCACCTGAAGGGTGCCCTTGGGATAGAGAGCAGACTCATGAGTCGCTTACGAGATATATGATAGAAGAAACATATGAAACTATAGATGCAATAAAAGAAAATGATATGGATAAACTGAGGGAAGAATTAGGGGACTTACTATTACAGGTAGTATTTCACTCTAAGCTAGCAGAAAACAAATCCTTTTTTACCTTTGATGATGTAGTAAAAACAGTAACTGAAAAAATGATTTCTAGACATCCTCATGTTTTTAGCAATATGAACTTATCTACAAGTGATGATGTTATGCAAAATTGGGAAGAATTTAAAAAAAAGGAGGGAAAGAAAACAACACTCGAAGGAATACCAAATACTTTACCTGCACTAATGCGCGCTGAAAAGATGCAGACAAAAGCGTCACGGGTAGGTTTTGATTGGCCAGATGTAAACGGAGCAGTAGAAAAAGTGATAGAGGAAGCTAAAGAATTATCACAAGCTAACAATGAGGATGAAATAATAGAAGAAACTGGAGACTTATTATTTGCGGTTGTAAACATAGCCAGAATGAAAAACGTTGATCCCGAAAAAGCTCTACAAAGATGTAATGATAAATTTTTACGCAGATTTAATTACATAGAACAAAAAATTAAAGCTAATGGGAATAGTTTGACAGATGCAACCCTACAGGATATGGACTTTTTATGGGATGAAGCCAAGACAAACGGCCTATAATACCTTAAGATTAAAAACCTAATTTATCAGAAATTCCTTCAAAAAGAAGGATATATCTAATAGGACTAGAATAAGCCATAATATACCAAAAACATAGGAGGGATAACTTGAACAAAACAGAACTAATAAGTCAAGTTGCTGCAAAGACAGACATGACAAAAAAGGATGCGGAAAAAGCAATTAATGCTTTTTTTAGCTCTGTTGAAGAAGCTTTACAAGAAGGGGACAAAGTACAACTAATCGGATTTGGCACATTTGAAGTTAGAGAAAGACAAGAAAGAAAAGGAAGAAATCCTCAAACTGGAGCAGAAATAAATATTCCAGCAACGAAGGTACCAGCATTTAAGGCGGGCAAAGCACTAAAAGACTCTTTAGTATAATGCGCCTAGATAAATTTTTAAAGATATCTAGAATTATCAAAAGGCGTACTGTTGCAAAAGACTTTGCTGAAAATGAGAGGGTACTAATAAATGGGAAAGTTGCAAAACCTTCAACCGAAGTAAACCAAGGTGATTTAATTACAATCCAAACTGGTAATAAAAAAAATGTATATGAAGTAATAGAGCTAAAAGACAATGTGAAAGCAAATGAAGCTAAAAATCTTTATAAAATAATTGAATAATAAGCAAAATGTCCTGTGTTAATACACAGGACATTTTTATGCTCCCATGTCTGTCTTATTTACCAACATCTAATTAAAAATACATTAAAAAGTTGTCATAAATGCCCTTGAATATAGCATAGTTTTATAAGGGATAAATTGTCATGAGTTAATAGGGAGCTATAATCCCTTTGAAATTAAGGAGGCGAATTTATGGCTGAGCATTCTTTATATTTAGAAGATCGCAAGTATCTAGAGATGGTAGGTGTAACTAGTGTTATAACATTTGATGAAGAGGAAATCATCCTTCAAACCAACATGGGATACCTAAACATTACTGGGGAGAATCTCCACATAACAATGCTTAATCTTGAACAAAACAAGGTTGCAATACAAGGTACTGTATCAATTATGGAATACAAAGCCCAGGGAACAGATCTAAAAAGCAAAGGCAAAAACATTTTAACTCGTCTGCTGAAATAAGGGGGTATTTAATTGTCAGGGCTTTTTGCCCAGTTTCAAGCCTTTATACTTACTATGATGCTGGGGATATTAACAGGTGTTATTTTTCAGTACTATCAGTTAACCATTAGAAGAGCCCGTATAGGAAGGTACCTACTATATATTCTTGACTTCATTTTATGGGTAATGCTGATATTTGTTGTATTTGTGGGCATGTTATTGATAAATCAAGGAGAAATGAGAATATATGTATTACTAGCTTTATTAGCTGGAGTAGTTATATACTATCGTGTATTATCTCAAAGGCTTGAAAAACCCATTACTTTTGCAGCAAACTCAACTGTCTATATAATTAGTAAAACTATAAAAATAACAGTCAAAGGGTTGGCCTATTGTAGAAATTTTGTAAAAGAAAAATTAAAAAAAGATAAAGGACCTCCACCTGATAACGAAGAGGATTAAAGGAAAAAATAAATAACTAGCAGGAATTAAATAAAACTCCTCGAATATGTAAATATGTAAAAATATTGTCCACAGATTGTGGATAAAATGTGGATAGAGCGTTGTAGATATGAAGATAGAAATTCGGGGAGCAGAAAAACTTAGCTTTAGAGAAAAACAAGTAGTAGCATTAAAAGAAATGGGTAAAGGAACTGATGAAATAGCCAAAACGCTTAAAGTCAGTGCTAGTACCGTAGCTACACTTTACAATCGTGCTCGTTCTAAGGGTTACGAAGTTGTAATTGTACTCCCCGGAGACATATTAGGTGTATTTGGCGGGGAGGATAGTGATGAAGAGTAATTTTGTAAAAAAAATTATTATAGGAGTTATTTGTGTAGTGCTTCTAGTAACAATAGTCCCTAGAGCTAAAAACATATGGGAATTATCATTACGCAAGGCAGAATTAGAAAAAGAAAAGGCTCAATTGCTTGAAAGGCAGGAATATCTAGACGAAAAACTTTGTCAGCTAGACTCACCAGAAGTAATAGAAAAAATTGCTAGAGAACAATTAGGCTTGGTAAGACAGGGAGAATCCTTTTTAATGACAACAAAAACTGGAAATAAAATAACAGATTGATATTGACTACTACGGTAGTATTTTATACAATAATAATAGTATATTTTGAGGGGGATCTTAACTTTTATGCCGACTGAACAAACCAATATTGCTCCTGGGGAAATTATTCATGGAAAGGTACAAGGTATTACCAAATTCGGAGCCTTTATTGAACTACCTGGTGGTGCTGTAGGACTAGTGCATATTTCAGAAATAGCTGATACTTATGTAAAAGATGTAAATGACTTTTTAAAAGAAGGTGATGAAGTAACGGTAAAAGTCCTAAATGTAGCCGGTAAAAAAATAGGATTATCTATTAAAAAGGCCTTAAAACCAGAGCCTAAACCAAACAATCGAGATAAACCACAAAGCTCAACAAAACCTAGCCCTAAACCAAAACCAAGAAGTGCTAGATCGCACGATCAAGGCTCTCAGGGTGGTTCTAAAGTAACATTAGATGATAAAATAGCAAAGTTTTTTAAAGAAAGTGATGAGAGGATGCAACCTCTTAAAAATAAAGTTGAGCCTAAGCGGAGAAGCAAAGGCAATAAAAATAGTGAATAAAAAAAAGCACTTCATTACGAAGTGCTTTTTATATGGTAATATTTAAATAAAAAATCGGAGGGTTAAACTTTGAAATATGCTGCTATCGATATAGGTACAAATTCTTGCAGACTAATAATTGTTGAGGTTACAGACAATGGCTTAAATACTTTAAAAAAACAAGTAGAAATAACAAGGATAGGCGAGGGTTTAAGCAAATCCTCTAATTTAAGTCCTGATGCAATAAATAGAACAATATCTTGTTTAAATGACTTTAAAAAAACAATCGAAAATCATAAAGCCCAAAGCTTTAGAGTAATAGCGACCAATGCTGTAAGAGAAGCAAAAAATCAAGAGGATTTTTTATTAAAAGTAAAAGAGCAATGTGGATTAGAGATAGATGTAATATCGTCAGATGAAGAAGCAAAATTAAGTTACTTAGGTGTGGAAAAAGGGTTAAAATTTGAGCAATTACCAGTGTTAGTAGACCTTGGTGGAGGTAGTACCGAGTTTATATTTAATGGTGAATATTCCTATGTAAACTCTATACCTATAGGTGCAGTTAAGGTTACTGAGAATAACATGAGTATTTTTGATATAAAAAATATCTTTAGAGAGATTCTAGAACATAAAGAGAAGTTTGAAAATAGTCCGTTGGCTTTTGTAGGTGGGACTGCTACTAGTTTAGTAGCAATAAAGGAGGGGATGGAAACATATAAACCAGATATAGTACATGGCTATAAACTAAAAAGAGAAGAGGTAGCCGATTTATATAACCTGCTAGAACGCATGCCCTTAAACGTGCGCAAACGTCTGCCAGGCCTCCAACCAGAGCGAGCTGACATCATCACTGGTGGTGCCAAAGTAGTCCTCTTAATAATGGACCTCCTAGAAAAAAATGAAATAACAATTAGCGAAAGCGATATAATGGAAGGCACAATTTGGTCATTACTAAACTAGGGTAATGACGGGGTCACTCCAAACCGTCCCCGTCATTACAGAACATAAAAAAAGGGGAACAACTGCTCCCCTTTTATAATTAAAAATTAAGAATTAAAAATTAAAAATTAAACCTTAAACCTTAGTTAATCTTTTCGCTTGATCTGCAAAAGTTCCTAGATTTGCATATGTTTTTAGCACATCGGCATTATTTTCTCCGTTTGCATTTATGGTATAAATCTTCCCGTGACCATTATCATAAATATTATGTAAATCTACCATAAGTCCAAGTATAAGTAACTCATTATTATTAATTAAGTTTGCAACAGCCTCATTTTTCATTAAATAATTAACCTGGCTATCAACATTAAACTCTGCTAATTCAGTTGCTTTAACTGCTGCATCACTACTAAACTCAAAACTGCTTTTAGAGGTTCCTTCCTCTATTGATTGTTTAACTATAGAAAGTTCGTTTCTTAAAGCAAATTCTAAATCTACAAAATTAGTTTGGGATGCCTTAATTGCTCCACAGTCAGTATGTCCGGTAATAACTAAAAGTGGTGTGCGCAAATGTAAAAGCCCATATAAAACAGAGCCTTCATTTGTTCTAACCTGATTCCCGATATTTTCAATAACAAAAACATTGTTGAACAACTGTCCAAACATATTAGCAGGCATGCGGGCATCTGCGCAGTTTAGAAGTGTTACTGATGGATTGTGCTTAAAATCTCCTTTCTTAAATTCTTCAAGTGGAAAACTTTTTTCGAATGATAAAATACCATCCTTGAGATTGTCCAAAACTTTTTTGGCATCGACTTTTGCGCCAGCGTTTGACATATAACCACACCTCCGAATTAATAAAATTTATATAAACCATAAAATTTTTAAATATTACAAATATTTTTGCAGGAACATATAAACTCTTGTAGAATCTTATCTTGTACTAAATTTTTTGCTTTAAAATGTTATTTATTTCACTTATTATATCATAAGCCTTAATTATTAGCAATAATATGGCTTTGTCTATAAAAAGGGCATAAATACCAATGCAATTAAATATGTATAAATTAAATTGTTATTAAACAATCATTAAAGGCATTGACCACTGGCATTAAGGAAATTTATGTCCGTGGTTTATGATAAGTATGCCTGTTATTTGCAATAAAGTATTAAAAATACTTTGTTTAAATGTGCGTGTAAAAGTAACAGGTAACTTATTGGTTAGAAGGGGGGGACGTTAGAACTAGCTCTTAGTCATAGCATTTAGAAGAACAAAAAATTATTAAAGAAGGGGAGAGTGAAGTAATGAACTTTCAAACACCAGCTGAAGTAGCAGCAGCGGCCGCCAATAGTGGTAAGGCCAAAGCAGAACTGCCTATAGGCAAAATGATTTTATTAGGAATCCTAGCAGGTGCATACATAGCTTTTGGAGCTAATTTAGCAACTGTAGTAACTCAAAATTTTAGTGGTCAAGCTTTCGAGATATTCTTATTTGGTGGAGTCTTCTCCGTAGGTCTAATGATGACTGTTATTGGTGGAGCTGAACTATTTACTGGTAATAACATGTTTTGTGTTATTTCAAACTTAAACGGACAGGCTTCAATCGGAGGAACAGTATATAACTGGGTAGTAGTGTATTTTGCTAACCTTATAGGTTCTTTGCTTTTAGTGTTTTTAGTTTACAACTCAGTTTACTGGACAGACGGTGCTTCTCTAACAGCTGTAGGTGAAAGAGCTTTAGGTATAGCAACTGGAAAACTTAATTTAACTTGGGAAGCAGCTTTCCTACGTGGTATTCTTTGTAACTGGTTAGTATGTATGGCTGTATGGCTAGCACTTGCAGCAAAAGATGTAATAGGCAAGATCTTTTCTTGTTTCTTCCCAATCATGGCCTTCGTAGCCAGCGGATTTGAGCATAGTATTGCTAATATGTTCTTTATTCCAATGGGAATTGCTATTGCAAACGGTGCAGCTGCATTAGGAATTGCTGTTCCATCAGCTGAAATATTCACATATGGCAACTTTGTTTTTGCTAACTTAATTCCTGTAACCTTAGGTAATATAGTAGGTGCTGTTGTATTTGTATCAGGATTCTACTGGTATACATACCTAAGAAAGTAAGCTAAACTAGTCTATTATTTATAAAAAGGGTTTTGCCATTGCGGGCAAAGCCCTTTTTTCTATCTATTTTTATAGTAATCTTGACTAAATCACTTTTGTATTTACGAAATACATCCTATATCTGCACTTTTATATTGCGATTTCCTCGAACTTAAATGATATAACCAATTATTTGTATAAAGAAAATCAGAATACGTCTCCTTGTAATGACAAATTTTACCATATACTCTTGTTTATAATAAGGGGACCTGAAACCAAACCAAATGTAGATAGGAGGAGTGTTCTGATGTTGGACAGGCTAGAAATTTACCCTTATCAAAGAGTTGCAGAACAACCAGTTCGAAAACCAAAATCTAAGAAAACAATTTCAATTGATTATATTAAAAAACTAATGGGAGGTTCAAAAACACTTATTACGGCAAATCGCCGTGAAGCTATAAAAGATCTAGTTACAGTAGAAAACATTGTATTAGTAATAGCTGCAGTTATTATGGCAAGAGCATTTATATTAGGTGATTTACTTCCCTTTATTTTTGCTTTTGTAGCAGCATTTGGATTTGTGGATAACCGCAAAGCTATTTTGCTAGCAGTAGCAGGAACAGCAGGGTTTGCTACAGTGCTTGAGGGATATGCCCTCTGGTCAAATATAGTAGCATTATTTGCACTTGTGGGAGTTCTGTATTACATTACAATTCCAGATGAGCGCAAATGGTGGGCTTTACCCTTTATGGTGTCGGCATCAATTATTTTAGTAAAGACAGTATTACTACTTACTCAGGGGTTAACCTTTTATAATGAAATGGTAGTAATATTTGAAGCACTATTAGCTGGTATACTAACCTTTGTGTTAGTAGTAGCCAGTGATGTTGTAAAGGCTAGAAAACCACTTGTAACATTTAGTTTTGAAGAAATTGCAGCATTTATGATACTAGGTATTGGAATAATAATGGGGCTAAATGATGTTTATATAGGAAGTTTAAGCCTTACCGGTATCTTGTGTAAATTTACTATATTAGTGGCAGCATTTTTATGGGGTAGTGGTGGTGGAACTATGGTAGGAGTCATGGCAGGAGTTATACCATCTGTAGCTTCTAGCATTTTTGCTCATACTTTAGGAATGTACGCAGTCGCAGGATTATTAGCGGGATTATTTAAAAACTTTGGCCGTGTAGGTGTAATAATAGGCTTTATGCTAGGTGCTATGGGGATCTCATTCTTTATACAAGATATAAACACAGCCATATTAGGCTTATGGGAAGCTGCTATTGCTAGTATAGTTTTCTTTTTACTCCCTTCTTCATTAAAAGAGAAGGTTCCTATACAAAGCTTAGGCCCTATAAGCAACCTAAAAGAAAAAGATTTTGAGCTAATAGATGGCAAAATAAAAGAAGCAGCACAAAATAGAATTCATCATCTAGCAGGGGTTTTTGATGAACTTAGCTCAACATTTACAGATGAACAAACTATTAAAGTAAAAAATAATAAAGAATTATATTTAAACTACTTATATGAAGAACTATCCCAAGGATTTTGCGAAGGATGCTCGAGACATCATAATTGTTGGGACAAAGACTCTTATAATACTTCGCAGGAACTACTAGATCTATTTACTATAGCTGAGACCTATGGACAGATCGAATACGAAAATTGTTCAATTGAATTTAAAAGGAGGTGTTTATATAGTAGAGATTTAATTTCAACAGTAAACTACCTATTTGATAATTTACGTATGAATGAATATTGGACAGAAAAACTAGAAGAATCAAGAGGCTTAGTGGCAAATCAACTAAAAGGGGTGAGTCATTTAATAAAAGGCCTAGCCGAAGAAATAGATATAAAAACTGTACTAGATTTTGAGCTAAGAGAAAAATTATTTAAAGAAACAAAAAACTATGGATTGAACATAAAAGAACTAAATCCTATAAGAACAAATGGAGACCAGCTTTATATAAATATAATCACAGATTCTTGTACTACAGGTGATAACTGTGAACTAAATATATCTCAATCAATATCTTCTATTATGGGAGAAAAAATGGAGGTGTGTGAAAAACGATGTCCTCACTTTATGGGGAAAGGTTCCTGTGAATTTACATTGACTAGATCCTTTAACTATAAAGTAATAAGTGGAGCAGCCCAAGTTGCTAAGGATAAAGTGTGCGGAGATAGTTTTACAATAGCTACTCTCAAAGAAGGTAAAGAGCTAATAGCATTAAGTGACGGTATGGGAGTAGGAGAGGTTGCTTCTACTGAAAGCAAAACAGCGGTAGGCTTATTAGAAAACTTATTAAATAGTGGTTTTAACAAAGAAATATCATTAAAAACTATAAATTCAGCCTTATTACTTAGATCTACCAATGAAACTTTTGCTACAATAGATATGACAATGATTGATTTATATACTGCAGAAGTTGACTTTATAAAAATAGGATGTGCCCCTTCGTATATAAAGCGCGGAAAAAAAGTGGGGGTAGTTACTTCAAATAGCCTGCCGGCAGGAATACTAGACGATGTTGAAGTAAAAAGCCAAAAAAGATCATTATGCCCGAAGGATATGTTGGTAATGGTTAGTGATGGAGTGTTAGAAAACGCAAGAGGAAAAGATGGAGAGGAGTGGTTAATGCAGCTATTATCAAACCTAAACGAGGACGACCCTCAAATAGTAGCTGAAACCATCCTAAACCATGCACTAGCTCAAGCAAGAGGTATACCTAATGATGATATGAGTGTAATATGTATGTATATCGATCTAAACTTCCCTAATTAATAGGGGGGATTGAGTCGGAAGGCGAGTCATGAGTCAAAGGGGACGGTTCCTTTTGACTCAAAAAGCTTGAGTCAAAAGGAACCGTCCCCTTTGACTCACTAATTTTACTAAGGTTGATTACTATGTTATTGAAAGTAGAAAAGTTCATAAAACAGCATAACCTAATCAAACCAAAAAGCCTGGTTATAATTGCTGTGTCTGGAGGGCCGGATTCGATGGCCCTTTTAGACATCTTACATAAACTTAAAGACAAACTTCAAATTACCTTGGCTGCTGCTCATCTAAATCATAGCCTGAGAGCTGAGGCTGATGAAGAAGAGCAATTTGTCATTAATCAGTGTGCCCAAAGAAACATTCCTACTCATACGCGCACATATAAAATAGATCAAATTGCCAAAGACCAAAAACTGTCCCTAGAAGAAGCAGGACGTATAATGCGTTACAAATTTTTTTCTCAACTAAAAAAAGAGCTAAATGCCAACCTTATTGCAACTGCTCATCACCATGATGATGTAGCAGAAACAGTTCTACTACATTTTTTAAGAGGTAGTGGTATAAAAGGTTTAAGAGGTATATTACCTCAAAATAACCACTTAATTAGACCACTTTTACCACTAACCAAAACACAAATTATAGAATATCTTAAAGAAAATAAAATACCTTATAATATTGATCAAACAAACTATGACACTGAACACCTAAGAAACAGAGTAAGAAACGAACTAATTCCATACTTAAAAGAATACAATCCTCGTATAGTAGAAAACTTAAACCAGCTTTCTCAAATTGCTAAGGAAGAAAACGAGGCTATAGAAAAACAAACCCAAAACCTATGGTCTAAAATACTATTAAAAAAAGAAAAAAACCTTATCATCCTCGACAACCAAAAAATCGAGGAGTTTCACCCTGCCTATAAACGACGCCTAGCTATCTTTGCACTTACAAAACTTGCTGGTGAAAATGGATGGGATATGAATGATGTAGATTCCATTTTAGGATTAAGTAAAAAGCAAGGCTCATCTAAGACAATTAATTTAAAAAAAGGGGTTAAGGTTAATAAGTCTTATGATAAACTAGTATTTACAAACGAAAATTTAATAAAGGATAAATTTTCCTATGAAGTGCCAATACCCGGACAGGTAGAGTTATTGGAAAAAGGTGAAACCTATACCTTTGATATAATTGAAGCTAACAAATATAAAAATCATTCAAATATATATATGTATCTTGATTATGATAAAATAAATAGACCTCTTTTTATAAGGTCTCGTGACCCTGGAGATACCTTTAGGCCTCATGGACTTAAAGGAAGCAAAAAATTAAAAGACTTTTTTATTGATAACAAAATTCCTTATTACGAAAGAGATAGTGTACCTATTCTAGCTTCTTATGAGGAAATTTATGCTGTTTTAGGCTATAGAGTTTCTGAAAATGCTATTGTAGATGCAGATACTAAAAGGATTTTAGTTATAAAAAGGGAAGTGATGGAAACAATAATTAAATAGAATAAATTTAGATAATTTATCTAATATAATGTTAAGAAATTGAAAAGGTTAGGCGGTTATGCTACAATATGACAGAAATTTTGATTAGTTAAAAGGGGAGGAAAAACCTTGGATAGAGCCCTTAAAAACATTGCTATATATGTCCTTATAGTTCTTTTGGCATTATTTGCAATAAGAATGACGTCAGAACCGAGGCAAGAAATAACTGAAATGAATTACCCTCAGTTAGTAAGTAACATAGAGCAGGGTCAAATTTCAGAAGCACATTTATTAATAGGAGAACAGGTATATACAGTAACTGGTACTCTTAGAAATGGAGACAACTTTGAAGCAATTGTTCCTAAAGAAAGTGCTTTAGTTGCAAAACTCCATGATAAGAAGGTGCCTTTTGAAAGTGAGCAAGAACCACCTCCGCCATGGTGGATGACACTGTTAACCACCATGTTTCCTATACTAATCCTTATTGCATTCTTGCTATTCATCATGAACCAAACTCAGGGTGGAGGCAACCGAGTAATGCAATTTGGAAAAACCAAAGCAAAAATGCTTACAGGTGAGGATGTAGACATTACCTTTGACGATGTAGCTGGAGTTGAAGAGGCTAAAGAAGAAATGGCTGAGGTAGTTGAATTTCTAAAAAGTCCTCAAAAATTCATAAAAATTGGTGCTAAAATACCTAAAGGCGTGCTACTTTTTGGTTCGCCAGGTACAGGTAAAACCTTAATGGCAAAAGCTGTGGCAGGCGAAGCTGGAGTTCCATTTTTCTCGATAAGTGGATCCGATTTTGTGGAAATGTTCGTGGGTGTAGGTGCATCAAGAGTAAGAGATCTATTTGAACAAGCAAAGAAAAATGCACCTTGTATAGTATATATTGATGAAATAGATGCTGTTGGACGTCAACGTGGAGCTGGTTATGGCGGTGGCCACGATGAAAGAGAACAAACTCTAAACCAATTGCTAGTAGAGATGGATGGTTTTGAAACCAATGAAGGTATAATAGTAATGGCTTCAACAAACAGACCAGATATACTTGATAAGGCATTATTAAGACCTGGAAGGTTTGATCGACATATATTAATTGATAATCCTGATGTCAAAGGACGAGAAGCTATACTCAAAGTTCATGCTAGAGAAAAACCATTAGCTGATGAAGTGAGCTTATCAATAGTAGCTAAAAGAACCCCCGGTTTTACAGGAGCAGATTTAGCTAATATGGTTAATGAAGCAGCTCTACTGGCTGCTAGAAGAGGTAAGCCCAAAATAGGTCAAACTGAACTAGAAGAATCAATAGAAAGAGTAATAGCTGGTCCAGAGAAGAAAACTAGAGTAATATCTGAAAAAGAAAAACGATTAGTTGCTTATCACGAGGCAGGTCATGCTATAGTTAGCTATTTCCTACCATATAGTGATAAAGTTCATAAAATATCAATAATACCTCGAGGCCGAGCAGGTGGGTATACCTTGCTGCTACCAGAGGAAGATCGTAACTATATAACAAAAAGTCATCTATTAGATGAAATATGTACATTGCTAGGAGGAAGAGTTGCTGAAGCATTAGTGCTTAATGATATCAGTACAGGAGCTCAAAATGACCTAGAAAGAACTACCGGAATAGTAAGAAAAATGATAACCGAATATGGAATGTCAGACGAACTAGGGCCATTAACCTTTGGGCAAAAATCTGATGAAGTATTTTTAGGCAGAGATATAGCTCAAAACAAAAACTATTCTGACGCAATTGCCTATGCTATAGATAAAGAAGCGAGCAACATTGTGGATAACTGCTACAATAAAGCAGAGCAAATCTTAAAAGACAGCATGGATAAACTTCATCAGGTTGCGGAAGGGCTAATGGAGTTAGAAACTGTAGAAGCTGATGAATTTGATGCAATTATGAAGGGTGAAACTGATATTAAAGAAATAATTACTAAAAGACAAGAACGTCAGGAAGCTCAAGAAGCAGAAATAAAAAGATATCAAGAAGAGGAAGAAAGAAGGCTAAAAGAAGAAGAAGAGGCAAGACAAAGAGAATTAGAAGAACAACGCAGAAAAGAAGAGGAAGAGGGAAATATAGAACCAAATAAAAAGGATAACAAAGACTAATAAAACAAATAATACAAGAAGGGAAAGCGTACTGCTTTCCCTTTTTAACTAATAGGCTTAATAAAATTTGATTACACTAACAAAAGCTAATTAATTCATACTTCATAATCAGCTGAGCAAAGTCCGATTATTCGACTAGGCTTAATTTTATACAAATTAGATATTTAATGAAGGAATTTTACAACAATAGTGTAATATAAATACTAGAAAACAAAAAAAATATAGAGGTGAATAAAAGTGAAAAGAGTAGAGTTGTTAGTAAAGGATACTCTTTACAATGAATACTTAGAACGTAACGTAGAATCAGAGACTGACATAGAAGTATGTCGTCATGACTTGCAGCATCACATTGATGTGGCGCGCATATTATATATTCTAGTGCTTGAACACAATGATCTGAATTATTTCATGAGAGAATCTGGCATAACAGGAAAACTAGCTGCAAAAGAAGTTATTTATGCAGCTGGACTATTACATGATGTGGCTAAATGGAAAGAGTACAAAATTGGTGTTGATCATGCATCACAAGGATCAAAATTAGCTAGAGAAATATTACCCCGCGCATTTTTTAATCCCATGGAAACAGACATTGTATGTCAAGCTATATATGAACATAGAAACATTAGTAGAGATATGAGTTTCTTAGGTGAAAGATTACATCGTGCAGATAACCTTTCTAGAGTATGTAGTCACTGCACCTATGCAGGAAAATGTCCTAAAGTAATGAACAAAGAAATTGGCATAAGCATGACATCATTTGAATATTAATTTGCTAAAAAACGGAGTTTTTTATGAATGGTAATAGAGTTGTAGTAATAAATAATCTAAAAGAAGCAGAACACATATTAAAATCAGTAGAAGTTGACTCAACAGGAATAAAATACATGAGTCCTAAAGCTGTGCATCGATTAATAATGCTAAAAGACATTCCCTGTCGATTAGCAAACATCATAAAACAAGAAATGCTTTCTAAAGGTGGGGAAGCAGCTGTATCAAGAAACAGTATTTATGCAGAAGGCACAACAGACATACTGCTAATGGCAACACTTAAACAATACAGTATTATTATTGAAAAACTAAAAATACAACCTTTTAAAAAAATGCAGGAAATTGCAGTAGATATAGAGTACATTTTAAAAACCATAGATCAAAGAGCTAGTGCAATAGAACTAGCTAATGGTTCAATCTTAGAACTGGGTAACAGAACCTTAATTATGGGCATACTAAATGTTACCCCTGACTCATTTTCAGATGGTGGTAATTATTTAAATCCTGAAACAGCAGTAAAGCGCGCCCTAAAAATGGTAGAGCAGGGTGCAGATATAATAGATATAGGTGGAGCCTCTTCTAGACCAAATTCAACTATTGTAGATGAACAAGAAGAATTAAACAGAGTCATTCCTGTAGTAGAAAGACTAGCAAAAGAAGATATAATTATCTCAGTTGATACCTTTCGCGCCAAAGTTGCAGAAAAGGTGCTCGATTTAGGAGCACATATAATAAATGATATCGGCAGATTAAAATTAGATTCAAATCTTATTGATATATTAGTGGAAAAAAACGCCCCAGTTATACTAATGCACAACAGATTGCAAATGGGACAAGGTGAAAAATACAATGATCTAATTTCAGATATACTAATTGAACTTGATGAATCCATAGAAATAGCTAAACAGAGCGGGCTTAAAGCAAACAAAATAATTCTAGATCCTGGAATTGGCTTTGGCAAAACAGTTTCCCAAAACAGACTAATAATAAAAAAAATAAAAGAGCTCAAAAGCTTAGGAAAACCAGTGTTAATAGGAGCGTCTAGAAAATCATTTGTAGGCAAAACCCTTGATTTAGAAGTAGATGAGCGGTTAGAGGGTAGCCTAGCTATAGCAGCTCTAGCTGTAGCAAATGGTGCTGATATTTTAAGAGTACATGATGTATTAGAAACCAAAAGAATTGTCTCTATGACAGATGCGGTGATAAATGAAAATGGATAGTATAATTGCAAAAGGTATGACATTTATGGGTAAACATGGAGTCTTACCTGATGAAAAAGTTAACCCCCAAAGATTTGTAGTAGATCTAGAAATTTTTATCCCTCTTAGTGAGGCAGGTCTTTCTGATGATTTAAAAAAAACCATTAATTATGACAGTGTATTCAATCAGGTGAAAAAAGTGGTAGAAAACGAATCCTATGATTTAATAGAAGCATTAGCTGAAAACATAGCCGCTTCCTTACTACTAAGGTTTCCCATAGCTGGTTTGGAGGTAACTGTTTATAAACCGGAGGCACCGGTTGAAGGTATGTTTAACTACTTTGCTGTAAAAATTAAACGTTTTCGCAAATAAACCTTGCTTTTTTCCTGTTCGGATGCTAATTTAAGGATGAATCTTATGCAACAGACATCATACATTAGTCTAGGATCAAACATAGGCGATAAAATAGAAAACCTTAACAAAAGCATAAGTGAAATCTCTAAAATTAATGGAGTAGATATTACAAACTGTTCATCATTATACATTACTAAACCATGGGGAAAAACAGACCAAGATGACTTCATAAATCAGGTTATTGAAATAAAGACTGATATTAAACCCTTAAAACTTTTATATAAGTTTCAAAACATTGAAATCAATATGGGGCGCCAACGAAGTATTAAGTGGGGTCCCCGGATCATAGATATAGATATTCTATTGTACGGAGAGCAAAGTATTGACTCAGAGGAACTAAAGGTTCCTCACCCGTTAATGTTGAAGAGGTTGTTTGTACTATATCCCTTATGGGAGATAGCTCCTGAGCTTATCTTACCAAATGGGACAAGAATCAAGGAGGTGTTAGATAGAGTATTAACCCGAGAGGGAGGTAACTCTATTACAAAAATTTAATTTGGGTAATCTCCCGCCGATACTCCTCGAGGAATACCGCTTGTATTCCTAAAACAAATAGAATCGAGACGGTTTAAAATCAGGAAATTATTCCTGCACCAAAAGGGGGTTATTCTTAATGAATAACAAAAAGGTCGGCATTATAGGGGCGGGAGTTGTAGGAACGGCAGTCGGGGTGGTTTTGGGAAAAAAAGGATGGGATATAACAGCAGTTTATGATATAAACCCAGAATCAATTAAAAAATTTTCCGAACACGTAAAATGTCAAGAAATGGCATTACCTCAAGAAGTTTCTCGCTCGGTAGACATTTTATTTATAACTACTTCTGATTCTGCTATTTACGATGCAGTGGATACACTTGTGGGACATAAAGCCTTCCATAAAGGACAGATTGTCATTCACATGAGTGGTGCCCAATCATCAGAAGTGCTGGACAAAGCTAAAGAATTTGGAGCAAATGTTCTTTCAATTCATCCATTACAGTCTTTTGCAAGTCCCGATATGGCAATATTGAATCTTCCGGGATCAATTTTTAGCATAGAGGGAGATGAAAAAGTACATGAAATTGGTGAAGCGATAGTCAATGATTTAGAAGGTGAATCCTTCGTTATTGATAGAAAGGCCAAACCCTTATATCATGCAGGAGCATGTGTTGTTTCTAATTACCTAGTAACCATAATAGACTTTGGAGTAAAGCTTCTTGAATCTACTGGAATACCAAAACCCATGGCAACAAAAGCCTTAATGCCTTTAGTTAATGGTACAGTTAATAACATTGAGAATATAGGTATTCCTAAAGCCTTAACTGGACCCATAGCAAGAGGAGATATTACAACTATAACCAAACACGTAGATTGTTTAGAAGAAATGGCTCCAGAATTTATGAAACTATATAGTTGGTTAGGATTCTATACAGCACACATTGCTCTAGAAAAAGGAACCATAGACAAAGAAACTATGGAAGAATTCCAAAAAACTTTTATAAAAGAATTATCTCGTAATTTTTCTGCGAGCTAAGGAGCGTGATGGATGTGTCAAGAATAACAACATCAGTGCTAAAGAATAAAAAAGAAAACCAAGAAGCAATTACTATGCTTACATCTTATGACTACAGCACAGCAGCTTTAGTAGAAGAAGCAGGCATAGACATGATACTAGTTGGAGATTCATTAGGCATGGTTGTGCTAGGTTATCAAGACACTTTACCAGTAACCATGGATGAAATGATTCACCATACTAAAGCAGTAGTTAGAGCTACTAACAATACTATGGTAGTAGGAGACATGCCATTCCTTTCATACCATATATCAATAGAAGAAGCGGTTAGAAATGCGGGCAGATTTATCCAAGAAGCTGGAGCCCAAACCGTAAAACTAGAGGGCGGTATTGAAAGGGTAGATACAGTTAAAGCTATCATAGATGCACAAATCCCAGTCATGGGTCACATCGGCCTAACTCCACAATCTGTAAACCAATTAGGTGGATTCAAAGTGCAAGGCAAAGATCTAGAAACAGCAAAAAAGCTAGTTGCAGATGCCAAAGCATTAGAAAAAGCCGGTGTATTTTCAATAGTACTAGAGTGTGTACCAACACCCTTAGCCAAAAAGGTTACTGAAGAAGTATCTATTCCTACCATAGGAATTGGAGCAGGCCCATACTGTGATGGTCAAGTTTTAGTTATAAATGACATGCTAGGTATGTTTAAAGGGCACATACCGAAATTTGTTAAAAAATATGCAAACCTTCAACCCATAATTGTAGATGCCTTGAAAGAATACAAAAAAGAGGTTGAGGAAGGTTCTTTCCCTGCTGATGAGCATGGGTTTACAATAAATGATGATGTCTTAGACAAACTATATTAATTCCAAGAGGTAATACAAATGGAGATAATTAAAACTATTAAACAAATGCAAAGCTATAGCCGAGAACAACAAAGGCTAGGAAAAACTATAGGCTTAGTGCCTACTATGGGTTACCTTCATGAAGGTCATATTGAATTAGTTAAAGCGGCTAGAAAAGAAAATGATATTGTCATAGTAAGTATTTTTGTAAATCCAATACAATTTGGAGTTGGAGAAGACTTTGATATATATCCACGAGATCTTAAAAGAGATAGCCAACTACTAGAAAAGGAAAATGTGGATGTAATTTTTAATCCTGAAGGTGAAGAGATGTATCCTGCCGGATATAACACCTTTGTAGAGGTTAGTGGAGAAATAACAACCAAATTGTGTGGAGCATCAAGACCAGGACACTTTAGAGGTGTAACCACTGTTGTTAGCAAACTATTTAATACATGCCTTCCTGATAAAGCATACTTTGGACAAAAAGATGCACAACAGGTAATGGTTATAGAAAAAATGGTCAAAGAGCTAAACTTCCCTTTAACTATAGTTAGAGTGCCAATCATAAGGGAAAAAGACGGCTTAGCAATGAGTTCTCGAAACACTTACCTAAGTGATGAATTAAGAAAAGAGGCTCTATTACTAAACCAGTCATTAATAAAAGGTAAACAAGCCATAGAAAATGGCGAAAAAGATGTAGAAAAAGTAAAAAAACTAATACAGGACTATATAAAAACTAGTCCTAATGCTAATATAGACTACGTAGAAATATTAAGTGGAGAGGATTTATCAGATTTATCAGATTTATCAGAACTTAAGGGAAAAATCCTTATAGCTCTTGCAGTTAAATTTGGTAACACTCGACTTATCGATAATCAGTTGGTGGAGGTGTAAACAGATGATGCGATATATGTTGAAGTCAAAAATTCATAGGGCTGTTGTTACAGAAGCAGATCTTAATTATGTAGGTAGTATTACTATAGGCAAGGATTTACTAGAAGCTTCCGACATAATACCAAATGAAAAAGTAACAATAGTTAATAACAATAATGGTGAAAGATTTGAAACCTACGTTATTGAAGGTGAACGTGGCTCCAAATCCATCTGTTTAAATGGAGCAGCTGCTAGGTTAGTGCAAGCAGGAGATGTAATAATTATACTAACCTATACCATGATGAATGATGAAGAAGCAAAAGAATATCAACCAAAGCTAGTTTTTGTAAATGAAAAAAATGAAATCCAAAAAATATGCTTGGGCAAATACGAATAGGAGGCCGACTATATCATGTCCAGGGAAACACTAGAATATATAGCTTCTAGAAAAAAAGAACTAAATGCGATTATCCTGGCACACTACTATCAGAATCCCGATATTCAGGACACTGCTGATTTTGTAGGCGATTCACTTCAGCTTGCAGAGCAGGCAGCACAAACAGATGCTGATGTAATAGTAACCTGTGGAGTTAGCTTTATGGCAGAAAGTGCTAAAATATTAAGTCCAAACAAAAAAGTACTATTACCAGATATTGAGGCTGGTTGTCCAATGGCAGACATGGTTACAGCAGAAGCCTTAAGAAAGAAAAAAGCCGAGCATCCAAATGCTGTTGTAGTTTGTTACGTCAATACATCTGCAGAAGTAAAGGCTGAGTGTGATATTTGTTGTACCTCATCAAATGCCGAGGCAGTCATTAAATCTATACCAGAAGACAAAGAAATTCTCTTTGTACCAGATCGTAATTTAGGGCAGTATATTCAAGATCAAACAGGTCGTAAAATGACATTCTGGGAAGGATACTGCCCTATACATGACGTACTAACAATCAATGAAGTAGAAGAACAAAAGGCTCTCCATCCTAATGCAAAAGTAGTAGTTCATCCGGAGTGCCCTCCTGAAGTAACCAGGAATGCTGATGTTGTTAAATCAACATCAGGTATACTAAACTATATAAAAGAAAGTGAAGAAAAAGAATTCATAGTAGGAACAGAAGAAGGCTTTTTATACACAGTGCAAAAAGCTTGTCCCGATAAAAAGATTTACCTTGCTAGGGCGGAGTTTACTTGTAATGAAATGAAACATATAACACTAGAAAAACTCGCCCGAACCTTAGAAACTATGGAACATGAGATTGAAGTGCCAGAAAACATCCGACAAAAAGCTGTTAAATCACTTGATCGAATGTTGGCCATAGCTCCTTAAAAAAGAAATATTGCGAAAGCACGGTGAATAAAATATATGATAATTACTAGATATGTTGGGGATCTTGAAAAAGATTCCCCAATATTTTATTCAGATTTTTTAATAATAGGCAGTGGAATAGCTGGGTTATTTACTGCACTAAAAGCGTCAACCTATGGAAAGGTTATAGTACTAACTAAAAAAACACTACTAGATTCTAATACAAAACTTGCTCAAGGGGGAATTGCGGCTGCTGTTCATGAAGAAGATTCTCCCTTTTTACATTTAGAAGATACCCTAGAAGCAGGAGCAGGCTTATGTGAAATTGATGCTGTTGATGTACTAGTTAGAGAAGGCCCCCAAAGAGTGCGAGAACTAATAGAAGCTGGAGCTACCTTTGACATGAAAGATGGCAATGTTTCACTTACCAAAGAAGGAGCTCACAGCAAAGCAAGAGTTCTTCATGCCGCAGATGCAACTGGAGAAGCCATTCGCTCTGCACTAGTACAAAAATGTCAAGAAAGCCCGGACATAACAGTTTTAGAAAACCAATTTCTAGTTGACATACTAGGAGACCATAACCAGCAAGAGTGCTATGGAGCACTAATCTACGATACGAAAAAAAATCAAACCAACATATACATATCAAAATCGACCATAATAGCTGCCGGAGGTAACGGTCAGCTTTATAAATATACAACCAATCCTGATGTAGCTACAGCTGATGGAATGGCAGCGGCATTTAGAGCCGGCTGTTCACTCATCGATATGGAATTTATCCAATTTCACCCTACAGTACTCTTTAGTCGTGACACTCAAAGATTTCTCATATCAGAAGCCGTTAGAGGTGAAGGTGGTCTACTATATAACAAAAACAAAGAACGTTTTATGCACAAATACCATCCCTTAGAAGAACTAGCACCTAGGGATGTAGTTTCTCGTGCCATACTAAACGAAATGATGACCAAAGACAGTGAATACGTTTACCTAGACATGAAACACATACCAAATGTCACAAAAAGATTTCCTAACATATATGAAAACTGTCTACAAAACAACATAGATATAACCAAAAACCTAGTTCCAGTATCACCAGCAGCCCATTACACCATGGGTGGTATTCAGACTAATACCAAAGCTGAAACCAACCTATATAGTCTTTATGCATGTGGTGAAGTAGCGTGTGTAGGTGTACATGGTGCTAACAGATTAGCCAGCAACTCACTCCTAGAGGGAATAGTATTTGGACAAAAAATAATCGACAACGTAGAAGAAATATTATATCGTCGTAAAATTACACCTGAAGAAGTCTTCAAAAACTACGATTCCACTTGGGTTTTTACCAGTGAAAACCCCACAATAGAACCCAACCAAGCAAAAAAACAATTACAAGAAATTATGTGGGAAAAAGTGGGTATAATAAGAGAAGAAACCGGATTAAAACAAGCCAATACAGAAATAACTGAAATATATAAAAACCTAGCACCTAGTGATAACATCGTTTCCTATTACGAAGCAATAAACATGTTAACTGTAGCCAGGATAATAGTACAAGCCTCCCTGTGGAGAAAAGAAAGCCGAGGAGGCCACTATCGCTCCGACTACCCCAAACGAGACGACGTCCGCTGGATAAAACACATGTCCTTTGTCAACTGCTAACGCTAAAACAGAGAACTTAGAACAGGGTAGAACAGGGGACGGTTCTTTGTTCTAGAACAAAGAACCGTCCCCTGTTCTAAAAATACAAAGCAGTGAGGTGACTTATGAACTTTTTGCGTTTAGATGAAATAATACTGAGAGCTCTAGAAGAAGATATTGGTCATAGTGATATTACAACCTCAAATCTTATCCCTAGTGACCAAATGTCCAAAGCACGTTTCTATGCCAAAGCAGATGGCATAGTAGCGGGTATCAACGTATCAAAAGCAGTATTTGAATTTATTGACCATGAGATAGAATTTGAAATCCTTATAGAAGATGGTCAGCCCATATCAGAAGGGGATACCATTGCAACAGTAAAAGGTAAAACTGCTACCTTACTAACTGGTGAAAGAACAGCCCTAAACTTCTTACAGCGTCTCTCGGGAATTGCTACCAAAACCAAACAAATGACAGAGCTAATAAAATACAACAAAGCAGAAATAGTTGATACTAGAAAAACCACCCCTGGATTACGGGTACTAGAAAAATATGCCGTTTCAGTAGGTGGAGCACGTAACCACCGCTTTGGTTTATATGATGGAGTAATGATAAAAGATAACCATATAAAAGCGGTTGGTAGCATACAAAAAGCTGTTACCTTAGTTAGAAACAAAATCCCCCATACCATAAACATAGAAATTGAGGTCGAAACACTTGAACAGCTACAAGAAGCTCTAGAATCGAAAGCAGAAATCATAATGCTTGATAACATGTCAGTAGACGAAATGAAAAAAGCAGTTGAAATAACAGATGGTCAAGCAATATTAGAAGCATCGGGTGGCATAAATGAAGACACCCTACCAGACATAGCCAAAACAGGAGTCGACTACATCTCAGTAGGAGCCCTAACCCACTCTGCAATTAGCCTAGACATAAGCTTCGACCTACTGGAAATAGACATTTAACGCGGCACAGCGTGACACCGGTGTCACGCACGCCAAAGTATACATTGTAAACGGCTACTCAAGGTTGTTAACCATGTGATAGAATTAGGTTAACGACTTTGGGGGGTAATCTTAAAAATGCAGATTTCAACTAGAGAACTAGTTTTAGCCGCAATCTTTACAGCTTTATTATGTGTACTTACTATATTAATAAGAGTATTTCAACCGGTGTTAATCATACCATTTAGCTTACAGCCCTTTGTAGTTATGCTTGCAGCTTGCTTACTATCACCGCGTGCTGCATTTTTAAGCATTTTAGCTTATATATTCATTGGTCTAATAGGTATTCCGGTTTTCTCTAAACCACCATTTGGAGGACCTGCATATATCCTACTGCCTAGCTTTGGTTTCCTATTAAGCTTTCCTCTAGCAGCTTGGGTACAATCAAAGCTAATAAAGCGTACATCATTCATTAACTTCTCCTTAGCTGGCCTAGCCGGTATAATTGTAATGTACATAATAGGTTTACCCTATATGTACGTAATACTAAACTACTATGTTGGAAATACTGTTGATGTGATGAGAGTGCTACAGCTAGGCTTCCTACCATTTATAACATTTGACCTAATAAAAATAGTAATAGCTGCACTGCTAGCACTTGAACTATGCAGGAGATTGGGCATCAACCGAGAAAACATACTTAAATAAAACTAGCAGTAGAACAGGGATTGGAACAGGGGACTCTGGAACAGGGGACGGTTCTTTGTTCTACCGCGGTAGAACAAAGAACCGTCCCCTGTTCCAGAGTCCCCTGTTCCAATCCCTCCCCTGCTCTACTGCTATTCTAGACAAGGAGGAAGATTTATGCCAAACTCTATTACCGATATTCCAGGTATTACTGTTGGTTCACAGGAAGACTTAAATGCATTAACAGGTTGTACTGTTATACTTACGGGAGATAAAGGAGCTACATGTGGAGTTGATGTTAGAGGATCTGGTCCAGGAACACGAGAAACGGATTTACTTTCTCCTATAAACATGATTGAAAAAGTCCACGGCATACTCCTTACAGGAGGTAGTGCATACGGATTAGAAGCTGCCGGAGGCATAATGCAATTTCTCGAAGAAAAAGGCATTGGCTATAATGTGGGTCCTACAGTTGTCCCTATAATACCAGGTGCAGTATTATTTGATTTAGCTATAGGTGATCACACTAAGCGTCCTGACAAACAAATGGGCTATCTTGCATGCCAAGCAGCAGGTATAGATGTAAAAGAAGGAAACTATGGAGCAGGAGCAGGTGCAACTGTTGGAAAAATAAACGGTAAAGATAAATGTACAAAAAGCGGCTTAGGAACTTATTCCATAAAGCTTGATAATGGCGTGATTGTAGGTGCTATTGTAGCTGTAAACGCATTTGGTGATGTATTTAATACGCAAAATGGCAAAATAATTGCCGGAGTTAGAGATGATAGTGGTAAAATAATAGGTACTGAAGAAGCATATAAAAAAATGGCTAATGTAGACTTTTCAAACTATATAGGAACTAATACTACCATTGGAGTAGTAGCATCTAATGCATCCTTTAATAAAAGCAATTTGACTAAAATCGCTCAAATGGCACACAATGGACTAGCTAGAGTTATAAATCCAATACATACCATGTGTGATGGAGATACAATTTTTGCGCTATCTAAAGGAGACTTGCAAGCAGATATTAATGTAGTTGGATACCTCGCACAAGAAGCTTTAAAACAAGCCGTGCTAAGGGCAGTACAAGCTGCTGAAACCATCAAGGACTGTCGAAGCTACAAAGACTGAAGTAAACAACAAAGATAGTTTTTTGGTATTGCAGTATAATCATCTAAACAAAACACGGATAAAAAGAGGGGAGTCTTAATAATGATATTAGTTTTTGATGTGGGTAATACCAATATGGTAATAGGAATATTTAAGGGCAAAGACCTCCTTACACATTGGCGAATACGTACAGATACCCAAAGAACAGCTGATGAGTATGGAATGATGCTAAAAGACTTATTTGATTACCATAAACATGAAATGAAGCAGGTAAAAGCAGCAGTAATATCATCTGTAGTACCTATCCTTATGGGCGAATTAGAACTAATGCTTGAAAATTACTTCAACATAAAACCACTGGTAGTAGGACCTGGCATAAAGACTGGTTTAGCTATAAAGTATGATAACCCTCGTGAAGTGGGAGCTGATAGGGTAGTTAATGCCGTAGCTGCATATAGCAAATATGGAGGCCCACTAATCATTGTAGATTTTGGTACTGCAACAACATTTTGTGTAATCAATGAAAATGGTGATTATCTAGGCGGTGCTATCGCACCAGGAATAAAAATATCTACTGAAGCATTAGTATCAAGGGCATCAAAACTACCTCGAGTAGAATTAATAAAACCCAAAAGCCTAATTGGAAAAAACACAGTAATGAGCATACAAGCAGGAATAATATATGGATTTGTTGGGCAGGTAGAAGGTATAATAGAACGAATGAAAAAAGAAACAAATTATCAAACAGCTAAAGTAGTGGCAACAGGAGGATTAGCAAAAGTAATCGCCAAAGAAACTGACTCTATTGACATTGTAGATGACCTTTTAACACTAAATGGCTTACGTTTGATATATGAAACAAATCGGGGGTAACAATGTTTTCAATAGGAGATATTAAGATAAAGAACCGAGTTGTATTAGCTCCCATGGCAGGCGTAACAGATAAAGCCTATAGAATAATAGCCAAATCCTATAATTGTGGTCTAGCATATACCGAAATGGTAAGTGACATGGGATTAATATATTCCCAAGCAAAAACTGCCGCTATAGCAGATACAACTGACGAAGAGCCACCTGTATCAGTACAAATATTTGGCTCAGAAGTAGAACCAATGATAAAAGCTGCAGTAAAAGTCCAAGAACTAGGAGCAAAAATAATAGATATAAACATGGGCTGTCCAACTCCTAAAATAGTTAAAAACGGAGAAGGGGCAGCTTTAATGCGTAATCTTCCTAGAGTAAGGGAGATAATCAAAGGTGTTAAAAATGCTATAAACGTTCCGTTAACTATAAAAATGCGCAAAGGCTGGGATGAAAACCAGCTTAAATACATAGAACTAGCAACTATAGCCGAGGAAGAAGGCGTATCAGCCATAGCCTTCCATGCACGCACCAGAGACCAATTCTATTCTGGTAAAGCTGATTGGGATTGCATAAAAAACCTTAAAAAAACCGTAAGCATACCCGTAATAGGCAATGGTGATATATGGTCTGCAGAGGACGCCCTTAAAATGCTAGATTACACAAACTGTGATGCCGTAATGATAGGCAGAGCAGCCATGGGAAACCCCTTCATACTAAGAGAGGCAGTAGAACTAATAGAAAACGGCAAAAAAATACCACCACCAACTACAGAAGAAATTATCAATACTGCCATACGCCAACTAGGACTAACCATCCACTACAAAGGCGAACACATAGCAGTACGAGAAATGCGCAAACACTTCTCATGGTACACCAAAGGCCTTAATGGTGCTGCCAAACTAAGAGGAGAAATAAACCAAGCAGAAACCAAAGAGCAAATGATATCAACATTGAAGAAAATAAAAGTTTAATAGGGAAAAGACAAGGAAGCACGGGGAAGCACGGGGAAGCACGGGGACGGTTCTTTTGCTTCCTTAAGTTGTAAAAAGGAAGCAAAAGAACCGTCCCCGTGCTTCCTTAATTCTAATTTAGTAAGGTGCCTATCACATTCAATAATACCTCTTAAACATCTAAGTTAAGAGGTATTATTTAATGTGCTCAATATCTTTAGAATTCCAAATCATTAATACGACTACCATCATTCACCTCATACGAATACCACCCTAAAGCTTCTTCTTTCTGCCATCGTCCTATATGTCGCACAGAAAAAGTCTTTCCAGTAACACTAGATAAAATAGACACATGTATTGTATAAAGGTCATCAAACTTCTGCAAAACCGTTTGCGTCATCATCATAGATTGAATTCTCTTACGAGGTACAATAACCTCTAACTTAGAAAAAACCCTCTTTCTTAGACACAAAATATCTCCAACCTGAGTTATTCCTGCATCTTTGTATTGCCATATACCAACCAAAACAGCTATTAGTGGCAGAACGATTGCTATCCACCCATAAGGTGATAAATAACTTACCACACCTGCAACTATCAATGCCGGGATCAAAAGTCTAAACAAATAACGCCTAAGACTTTCACGAGGCAATCCCTCATACTCAGGGTCTATTGCCAAATCAGGTATAGTTTCTTCTAAAATCGAGTTCACTTCATTTCTCTTACACAGCGGTACTAAAATAGTTGACAAATCCTCATCCTGCCTACCGCCACCAGCACTTTCCACAAAAACTGCAACAAAACCAAAAGGCTGACGCAGTGGATTTTGTACAATTCTAACTGCCGTAATCCTCTGTGCATAAAGGGTAAGCTGCCGCTGCTCTAGAACCCCACGAGAAATATGTATATCATTACCCCTTTTCTCAATAGTAAAATAACCGTACTTTAAAATAGTAGTAACCACAGTAAACAACCACGCAGCAAACAAAATAAAAGCTATAAGTGCTCCAATCATCAAAATACTAGACTGAATAAACCAACGAACATATTCCTCAATAACTGCTTCTGGTAAAAACTGTGGAGCCTGAGATACAATTACTGCGATAAAAGTAGCAGCAATACCTACACCACTTGACGTAGCTGCCGCAATTAATAGTCTGTCACCACTAAGCTCCCACCTAAAACTAGGCAGCTCCTCAACAGCGCCAGCAACACCCTCGTCACTATCAACAACAGCTCCATCCTCAATATCTTCATGCTCATTATCAGCTAAAACATCCTCAAAATACCTTACCTCTTTTTGCAACAACTCTTGCTTAATCCTTACAGCTTCTTCTCTTTCCAAAGCTATTATTTTAAACTCTGGCTCATTCCCTCCACCAGCAGTTTCAATTCTTAATTCCACAAGCCCAAATAACCGTTGAACTAACTTCGCATTTATATCTATGCTGTGAATCCGCTCTTTACGTATATACCTTTTCTTGCGAAAGATTAAACCTTGCTTTGCATTTAGCTCATTACCAACCAAATGATACTTAAAAGTCCACCACTTAAAAAAACCATTAACAAGAGATAAAAATAAAATAACTCCCATTATCACAAAATAAAAATTTGACCCTAAACCTGGTGAAGTTTGTCCTAATACAAATATAGCAATCAAACTAATAACCATTTCTTTTAAATTACTTAAAAAACTAATAAATACCGCAGCCGGATGTTGTCTTTTCCAATCATTCATCTGGATCAGCTTCCCTTGCTAATTTTGCAATATGGTCTCTTAAATGATCAGCCTTTTCCTCATTAAGTCCTGGTATTACATGAACTGTAGCAGCCGTAGAAATAGTCACCGAAGAAAGACAATACCTCCTTAAAAGAGGCCCCTGCTTAGTATCAACATGTTGAACACGAATCATTGGAATAATCGTTCTAGTAACAATAATTACCCCATACATAAGCTCCACTTCATTATCATAAACCTCATATCGCCAACGCTGCCACTGCAACCTTGGCAATACAAATATAGCTATAATTCCTAAAACAATAATCAATGCAAAAATCACATACAAAACCCAAAAAGGCCAATCAAAGCGTTGTGCAGCCCATAAGTAACCAACAGGGACTAACCAAACTAAAATCCACTGTAAAAAAGCGGTAATCATCCACACATTTAATGTTTTTTCAGCTAAAGGCTGACTTGGTTTAAGCCTCATATAAAATCTCCTCTTTTAAGCTTTTATGTCCTTTAGACACTAAGTTTATTAATAACCTTTTAATACTATTCCCATACCAGTAAAAAACTTTTCACCGGCCTATTAAGGGACTTATAAATAAAAACCAGCAATTGCAAATATTTACCAACAAAAGTTTATACATCGATTTTATCAGTCACTATGCCTAAAAATCATTACCTGTATGCTATCACATGCAACCACTCTTTTCCAGAGAAGGTAAGTCACCAAAGCAAGAGAAAAAGCAAAAGAACCGTCCCCGTGCTTCCCGTCCCCGTGCTTCCTCCAGTGCCACCTAATCCTCTCCACCCTCCCTCCACCAAAGTCTCATGACTTCTCAAATTTGTCATTTGCTTTGAATGGTGATAAAATTAAGTAACAGTGTGAACAATGTTGTGCGCAAGATGAAAAGGGAGACTGATTACTGTGGAATTTTTACGTATTCAGGACAAAATAATCAGCTGGCAAAAAATTGAGAGCAGATTAAAAAAGGCTTTACAGATGAGGACTAGAGGTTTTTCCCAGCAGGAGGTTGCTGATCGTCTAGACATCGATAGAACTTTTATATCTCGTTTAGAAAGGATTGGTGAAGTTAGAAAAGGTCAATCAATAGCTTGTGTTGGATTTCCCATCTCCAATAAAGAAGAAATCGAACAAATACTAGAAAAAGAAGGCGTGGACTTTATACTCATATTTACAGAACAGGAACGGCTAGACTATGTAGAACAACGTTCAGGGAAAGAGTTGCTTAACGAACTAATGGAGCTTATTTCTAAAGTGCGTGCATATGAAATAGTAATATGTATCGGATCAGATGAGAGGTTAAAGCTTATAGAAAACATGATGGATAACCAGGTTATATCAATTGAAATAGGTTCATCTCCCATTACAGAAGACAAATGGGTTGACCCCACAGAAATACGAAAAATACTTAGATCAGTAAAAGCAGCAAGATAGCGGTTAGCACAACTAGAGGGCAGAAACTAAGGAGCCTTCCCTCTGGTCAGTTAGGAGGTAATGTATGAAGCATGTAGTTAGTGTAAGCCTAGGTTCTTCCAAAAGAGATCATGCCTATGAAACTGATTTTTTGGGTCAAAAATTTTGTATTGAGAGAATTGGAACAGATGGCGACTGGGATAAAGCAATTGAGCTAATTAGAAGACTTGATGGGAAAGTTAATGCATTTGGTATGGGAGGAATAGACCTCTACATTTATATTGCTGGAAAAAAATACACTATAAAAGATGCTAAACTACTAGTTAACGAAGCCCGCAAAACTCCTATGGTAGATGGAAGTGGTCTCAAAAACACCCTAGAACGTAAATGCATAAAGGATGTCCACGAACAAGGTATTTTAGAAATAGAAGGCAAAAAAGTGCTTATGGTATGTGCCGTTGATCGTTTTGGCATGGCCGAAGCCTTTAATGATGTGGGAGCTAAACTTATAATAGGAGATTTAATGTATACAGTTGGCATACCCATTCCACTACGTTCATTAACCTCACTAAGAATAATAGGAAAAGCCATAGCTCCATATATTGTTAGAATGCCATTTGAAAAACTTTATCCAACGGGAGAAGATCAAAATGTCATAATTCCTAAACATTCAAAATATTATTATGAAGCAGATATTTTAGCTGGTGACTTCAACTATATTAGAAGATACCTCCCGGAAAAATTAGAAGGAAAAAAAGTCATAACCAATACCACTACCGAAAATGATCTAGAGATTTTAAAGCAGCGTGGAATCAAAAAAGTAATAACCACTACACCAGATATGGGTGGGCGATCATTTGGCACTAACGTTATTGAAGCTCTAATGGTAGCACTTATATCCAAACCATTAGACCAAATAATGCCAGAAGATTATATAGAAATGCTAGACAAACTAGACATGCATCCGGGGGTTATCGACTTGGAGAGATAACATGTTAAACCTTGATTTTGCAATATTAAATATGATGGAAAAAGAAAAAAAGGGGCTAGTATATCAGAAACTAATTCTGGACAAACTAGCCCCCTTATTTTTTTCACCAAGGGTAGAAAACCTCCTAGATTTAGAAGATGTCGGATCAAAGGGCTGTAAATTAATATTACCATTAGGAAATGACAACTGGAATCAACTTACCAAAAACACACAGGAACAGGTTCTTAATAAATCTAGCAAAATAATGAAAGAATACTCATTAAACACTCTAGCAGTAGATCGTAGGCTAAAAAGTAATTTTCATGAATTATCCAACAATTTTTCCATGGTATTTGGGGATAATTTTATAAAGGCCTTATCTATTAACTACTTAGAACAAATGCTTTCCAAAAGGGAAGTAAAACGAATAATTATTGCGGGTATAATCCCCGATCTAGACATCTTTATTGAGAAACTGTGTGATTACAGTATACCTGTATCACTACAAAACTTTTATCCATCTAAATACGAACAATTTGCGTATCGCTTGCTCTATGACAAAGGAGTGGCTGTAAGTACTAGTTTTGTTACACCTAGCACTTGGGAAAAAGGAGACCTAATATTTATATTCGAACCACAATACCAAAGATATACCGTAGCGTCTCCCGACAGTTTTTTTATAAAACTAACTGATAACAGACAGGGTATATCATTAGAGCTAGAGGAAAAGCTAAAAAAATCTGGGCTTAACTCAAGCTTATATAACCTTGCTCCAGTTTTAGAAAGCTGTTTAATATCAAAAGCAGGAATAAATAATCCTTATGAAGAAAATAAAGGATTAACAAATGTCCAAGAAGTCAAAAAAAACACATTTGAGCAAATAAAACAAGTTGCAGATGACCTTGATATATGGGAGTTGTTTTCTTGACAATGGAATCTGAGCTCTATATAATACCATAAAGAATTTGCGACGAAACATCATATCCCATATTCGAGGATCAAAGCGGGCATAAGCCTCGCTTTTTTATAAGTAAATAAGTTAGGAGAGATTCAAAATGGCAGTTGAAAAAGAAATTCTACTTACAAAGGAAGGTTTAAAAAAGCTTGAAGATGAACTAGAGCATCTTACCTCAGTAAAACGTGAAGAAGTAGCAGAACGGATAAAACAAGCTATAGCTTTTGGAGATATATCGGAAAACTCTGAGTATGAAGACGCCAAAAATGAGCAAGCATTTATAGAAGGAAGAATTGCATCATTAGAAAAAACACTAAAAAATGCACGACTAATGGAAGAAGGAGATGTCAGAACAGATATAGTCTCACTTGGATCAAAAGTAACCCTAAAAGACTTAAAATCAAATAGAGAAGTTACGGTTACTGTTGTTTCAACTGTCGAATCAAGAATACGAGATGGGAAAATATCAGACGAATCACCTGTAGGTAAAGCAATAATCGGTAAAAAAGTAGGTGAAGAAGTAGAAGTAGAAGCACCAGCTGGCATAATAAAATATAAAATTATTAATGTAGAAAAATAGAATACGCCCTTCGGGCTAATTTTGATTATTAATTTTGAATTCTTAATTAAGGTAGGAAAGCAAAGCCTTCCATTATAATTATGTGTACAATTTAGGGGAAACATAGTTTCCCCACCATAATTAAAAATTAAAAATTAAGAATTAAGAATTAAGAATTAATAGTATTTAGGGGGAGGTTTAAACCTTGTCAGAACAACAAGATCTAAATGAATTGAAAAAAGTTAGGCGAGAAAAACTTGATGAACTACGCGACTTAGGAGTTGACCCATTTGGGCAAAGATTTGAGCGCACCCATGACATAAAAACCGTACTAGACAACTTCGAATCAATGCAAGACGAATCCGTAACCATAGCCGGCAGAATCATGTCCAAAAGAAGACACGGCAAAGCCGGATTTGCAAACATATTGGATATTAGTGGAAACATACAACTCTACTTTAGAAAAAACGACATAGGTGAAGAAAAATACGAATTATTCAAAAAAATGGATATTGGCGATATCATAGGTATTAACGGAAACGTATTTCTAACCCAAAAAGGTGAAAAAAGCATATACGTTAAAGACATGGTATACCTATCCAAATCCCTAAACCCATTACCCGAAAAATGGCATGGTCTAAAAGACGTAGAACTACGCTATCGACAAAGATATGTAGACCTAATAGTAAACCCCGAAGTTAAAGACGTATTCATCAAGCGTAGCCAAATAATAAAAGAACTGCGTAGCTTCCTAGACAATCAAGGATTTCTAGAAGTAGAAACTCCCATGATGCAGCCAATACCTGGGGGAGCTGCTGCGCGCCCATTTATAACTCATCACAATGCCTTAGACATGGAGCTGTACCTTCGCATAGCTCCCGAGCTCTACCTAAAAAGACTAATCGTAGGTGGATTTGAAAAAGTATATGAAATAAACCGTAACTTCAGAAACGAAGGAATATCAACCAAACACAACCCAGAATTCACCATGCTAGAGCTATACCAAGCCTATGCAGATGTTGATGTAATGATGGAACTAACAGAACAGCTAATTTCATCAGTAGTAAACAAAGTAAACGGCTCCTTTAAAGTACAATTTGAGGACACCGAAATAGACTTCAGTACCCCATGGAGCCGCCTAACCATGCTTGATGCTATAAAAGAATATACCAATGTAGACTTTAACAACGTAAATACAGACGAAGAAGCCCGCCAAGAGGCTAAAAATTTAAAAATGGAAGTAAAAGCTGACACCACTCGTGGGGAAATCATAAACGAAGTTTTTGAAGCATTTGTAGAGGACAAGCTAGTACAACCAACATTCATATATGGTCACCCAGTGGAAATATCGCCACTAGCGAAAAGAAACCCAGATAACCCTGCATTTACAGATCGCTTTGAACTTTTCATAATGCAAAGAGAAATAGCCAACGCATTCTCCGAGCTAAATGACCCCATAGACCAAAAAGAACGCTTCCAAGGTCAAGTAGAAAAAAGAGCCACTGGAGATGCAGAAGCTCATATGATGGATGATGACTACATAAACGCACTAGAATACGGCATGCCCCCAGCAGGAGGTCTAGGCATCGGAATCGACCGCCTAATAATGCTAATAACAAACTCCCCATCCATCCGAGACGTAATCTTCTTCCCAACCCTAAGGAAAAAAGAAGACTAAAACTACAGAGGAAGCACGGGGACGGTTCTTTTGCTTCCTTTTCCAAAAGGAAGCAAAAGAACCGTCCCCGTGCTTCCTCGCCCCTTGCCCCCACCCTCTATGTAACTTCATAAAGATAACCATAGCAGAGAATGAATCTCTGCTTTTTAGCGTTTGCCAGACATGTTACCATAACCTTAGGAAAAGGGCGCATAGATATGGAAAAAATTAACAAATGCTTAATTTACCAACTAAAATAAAGATGCTAATCATCTAACTACCGTCTACCAACAATTTTGAGGTGATGTAATGCTCTTCGAACTTATTAATAGAAACAAAACAATCAAAGAATTACGTAGAAAAAAAGGATATACTGCACAAGAACTAGCTATGAAAATGAGTGTATACAATATAGACATTCTTAAAATAGATAACGAAAAGCTAAAAGACCTAAAAGAGCCATTAAAATCAAGATTAATCCTCAGCTTACGTAAATAATCGGTGATGCAACGACACAGCTGCTGGTTCCTGTGGCATAGCACTGTAAATCGGATCGAGAAAACAAAAATACCACAGAAGAACAGTCTCCTTGTGTTTAGAATTTCCAATTGATTGGTAGTGCTCGATTGATAGTATATTTGCTATACTAATATGTGTGGTAGTATGTTAAGCAAAAGGATGTGTACTATATAAAGATGAAATACTTTTATAATAGTTTCTTATATAAACTCATAAGTGGTAGTTGGTTTTTCGGTTGGATGGTTATGAGCAGACCAGTAGAAAAAAACTACTTTCAGAGCTCATTTTTTTATAAACTAAGCAAACGAGCCCTAGACCTAATACTAAAAAGACTTTACAAAACAGGTGACAAAACTATCCAAATATTTAAAAACAGTATTATCCTAAATAACCTTTTAGCTATTATAGGTATAGCTATATTTGCATTTCTAACCATTGATGCAATAGTAAACGACTATACCAAGCTAAAAACAGCAGTATACTTACTTATAGCATTTTCAGCATTAACACTACCATTACTAAAAATAATCCCTGACCTTTTCAAAGGAAGTAAGATAATTTCGTTTTTCACCTGGTGGGTAAAAACTGACTAAGTTATAATTATTAAACTTTAGTACTCTAAGATAAAGATAGAAACACCAAAAAGGGAGCATAGTATGAATAAAACAAAGGTACTTCACCTTATAGGTGGAGGGGAAATAGGGGGAGCAGAAGAACTAGTTCTAACCATAATGAAGCTCCTAGACAAAGAAAAATACGACCCACATCTCATATGCTTATGTCATGGCCCATTTGTTGAGCTGGCAAAAAAAGAAGGCCTAAAAGCCAGCACTATTCCCATGAAACATAAGCTTGATTTGTCAACCATAAACCCCATAAAAGAATACCTTGTAAAAAACAAAATTGACATAGTCCATACCCATGGGGTAAGAGCAAACTTAGTAGCCCGCATCGCAGCCCACAAAGAAGGTCTGCCAGTAGCTACTACATTTCATAGTGCCCTACGTTATGACTATAATAACAAAATAACATCTATCTTTGCTAAAAGGCTCACTATGCTCACCAACAAACACACAAATAAATTTATAGCCATATCCAACTCCATAAAGGATGAAATAATGGCTATGAATGTTCCTGCAAATAAAATTAAAGTTATACACAGTGGACTAGATACTGCAAAATTTACATCAAACACCCCTAAAGAAAAAGTCCAAAAAGAGCTAGAGATTAACCCACAAAACAAAACTATTACCATGGTGGCTAGGCTCCACCCAGTAAAAGGCCATGAATACTTTATTCGTGCTGCAAAAGAAGTAATAGAAAAAAACATAAATGCCCAATTCTTAATAATTGGAGAAGGTGAGCTCAGAAGCGAACTAGAGCAGCTAATAAACAAACTGAACCTAGACAAAAATATCATAATGCCAGGCTATTATAGCAAAATAGAAGACATTTATCGGATCTCAGACATTATATGTGTTCCATCAGTTATGGAAGGCCTAGGGCTAGTAGTCCTCGAAGCAATGTACTTTAAAACACCAGTTATAGCATCAAATGTAGGAGGAATCCCTGAAATTATTGAAGATGGCAAAGACGGCATCCTAACACCACCCCAAGACTACAAAGCTCTAGCCGATGCCATAATCAAACTATGCCAAAACGAAAAACTATCCCAAACCATAGCGCAAAACGCCACCCAAAAAATAAACAACTTCACAGTCCAAAACATGACCCGTGAAGTAGAAATAATATATGATGAACTAACTGAGTGAAACAGGGGACGGTTCTTTGTTCTAACTGCCAACAGTTAGAACAAAGAACCGTCCCCTGTTTCATCCCCTGTTTCACTCCGTCCACATTGACTCATTTCATCAACCCCAATGCCAAATGCGCGGTTTCCTCGGCTTTCGTCTTCATCTCCTCAGAACGCCGTTTCACCCCATCACGCATACTTTTATCCTCTAACAAACGATCAATATATCCATTCATCTCATCATAATCCAAAGCCAAAGGCTCTAAACCAAAAGCATTTACAAACGCATCTATCTTAGGATCATATGAAATACCAGCAAAAGGTACACCCCTACTAGCTGAGAAAATCAAAGAATGAAGCCTCATTCCTATCATCAAATCAAGCCTAGAAATCAAAGCTATATGCTCAAAACTACTCAAATTATCTTCAATCACATAAGCCTTCTCAGTCATTAAATTAGCCACTTTATGCGATTCATAAACATCATTAGGGTAATCCATAGGCACAAAAACTAAATTATATCCCTTTTGCACCAAACGATCTAACACCTTAGCCAAAAGCTCCTGATACCCCTCCAAAGGTCTCCATTTCCTAACAGAAACCCCAATAACATTACTTACATCAGGGAAAAACCCACTTAGCACACTATCAGCCCTCTCATAATCCGTCTCAGATGGCTCTAATGTAAAAACAGGATCAGCAGTAACCTTTATCGGTGGCTTAGTAATATTCATTTCCTTTAAAAGACTAATAGAATCATTATCCCGCAAAGTAATCAAATCAACCTTATTAGCTATATGATGCATAAGAAACTTACTAAACCCGCGATTAATTGGTCCAATTCCTTGCGCATAAAAAATAACAGGCCGACGTAAAAGCTTTGCCAATAAAACAATACTTATATAATACGGAAGGGAACGAGAACTAGTAACATCTTGCAACAAACTACCCCCACCACTTATTAGCAAATCAGCTTGCCAGAGCTCCTTTATAATCACAAAAGGATTAATCCGACTAACTGCTTTCAAACCATGCAAAGCAGCAGTCTTTTCTGGATAACCAGAAAACACCACAAATTCAGCCGAATCATCTATTTGCTTAATTGTTGAGGTTATAGCCGATAACAATGCTTCATCCCCAGCATTATCAAAACCATAATACCCCGACAAACAAATCTTCATAAAAAAGCCCCTTAACCAATATATAAGTCTTAATAATCATACTACCCTTAAAATAAGTGTGAAACAACTAATTAAGAAAAAATTAAAATATAATTAAGGTTCTACTGCAAAAAGTAACTACAAAAAACTTAAGGCTTAGCTAACTTGTATATCTAAGTCCCGATTAGCAAGGCGTGGTGCATAGATCACAGCTAAGTATAAATAAAAAATCATCTTAGATAATAAGTGCTAAGCCAAAATAAAGATAAAGACCGATGAGTGGCGTGATAAACATGTTAGCTAAGCTGATTCCATAGTCTAACTTTAGCTTTTCGCAAACCAATTAAAAACCCAAAATTATAATAGTCTAGACAAAACATTATTATCTAACTAAATTCCTCTAGCAATATTGTGTCGTATTTTACCATATATAATTACAAAATTAACAATTACTCTGAAAGTTTTCAAATAAACTAAGCGTATATATCTAATATAGACAAAAAACGAATAAAAAGCTAAGGGCTATTGACAAACTTTGCCATTCCTTTCTTTGCCATATGGACAAGAGCTGTAGCCGGTGTTAGAATTAGTCTAGATATGTAGGTTGGGGGTTAGGTTAAAATCATGACGACAACAACAATAATAATTGCCATACTAGCAGCGTTTTGCATAACATATATAGCAGTACCCGTATCAATAAAAATCGCGCATCGTATTGGTGCCATAGATAAACCTAATAATCGCAAAGTTCACGAAAATCTCATGCCTAGACTAGGTGGTTTAGCAATATTTTTAGGTTTTATAATCACAATGCTTTTTGTAGTAGATGTAACAGGACCCATCATTGGTATACTACTAGGAGCTTCCTTAATATTTATAATAGGCCTACTAGATGACATATACCGTTTATCAGCAGTAGTAAAACTAATAGGACAGATAATTGCGGCAGGGATAGCAATATACTTTGGTGTGATAGTCAGTTTTGTAACTAACCCATTTGATGGAATGCTAAATCTAGGCTATCTAAGTATCCCACTAACATTACTATGGATAGTAGGTATAACCAATGCTTTAAATCTTATTGACGGCTTAGATGGACTTGCGGGAGGTGTAGCTGGCATAGCAGCCTGTACCATGGGTGTTGTTGCCTTAACCCAAGGTCAGCTAATAGTAGCCTTAGCAGCATTTATACTCGTTGCAGCTATACTAGGATTCTTACCGTATAACTTCCACCCAGCTAAAACATTTATGGGTGACGGAGGATCAAACTTCTTAGGCTTTGTTTTAGCATGTTTAGCTATAATGGGATTAGCCAAAAGTGCAGCTATTATATCATTATTTATTCCCATAGTAATACTAGGTATACCCATATTTGATACATTTTTCGCTATAATCAGGAGAATAAATAACAAGACCCACATATTTAAACCAGACAAAGCCCATCTTCATCACCGTCTAATGATTATGGGGCTAAGTCACAAAGGAAGTGTATTGGTCATATACGCAATAAGTGGTTTCTTTGGAGCCACAGCCATAACCCTAAGCTTTATAAACAGTCCCAATGCCAGCTTAATATTAGCTTTACTGTTATTAATAATAGTTTTGGGAGCAGAAAAAATAGGCATGGTAAAGGGTGATACCCAAACTACCAAACAACAAACAGAAACTAGAGATATACATGTAAATTCATAATATAATAATAAGGAATCATATGTGAGGTGCATACTTAATGTCAAGAACCAGAAAAAAAAGATCTAATAAAAAATCAAAAACTAAAGCACTGCTCTCCTTTATGTTAATGGCTGGACTAATATTTGGATTATGCTTTGGTGCAGGAGCTTGGATTGCCAACAATTTTATAGTATCCCCAACCAATGTAGTAGCAGATGATGAAGAAGAAGAAAATAAAATAGATGGAGACAGAACCAACATTCTCGTATTAGGACTTGATGCTAGACCAGGGGAAACCGTATCCCGTTCAGATACCATGATGCTAGTATCAGTTGACCCCAAACTTAAAAAAGTAGCAATAGTATCTATTCCACGTGATACTAGATATCCTATAAAAGGTGGTCACCTGGATAAAATAAGTATTGCTACTGTTGCTGGAGGATCAGAGTATGCAGTTGAGGCTGTAGAAGACCTTATGGGAGTAAACATCGACCACTATGTAAGTATGGATTTTAGTGGCTTTGAAAGCGTAATAGATACACTTGGTGGAGTAAATATAACAGTAGGCCAAAGAATGTATAAACCAGCTGAAGGCATAGACTTATATCCAGGGGAGCAAAAACTAGATGGAAAACAAGCATTAGCATTTGTAAGATATAGAGACTATTACTATGGAGACATTGATCGTGTTGAAAAGCAACAAAAATTCTTAAAGGCATTAGCAGATGAAGTATTACAACCAAGAACCATAACAAAACTGCCAAGCCTTGTCAGACAAATTAACGACTACGTAGAAACCGATATTGGTACAACAGACATGATTAGAATGGCAAGCTGGGCGCCAGGATTTAGCAGTGACTCAATAATAACACAAACACTTCCCGGCTACTTTTTAGATAAATGGGATGATGAAGGCAACCTAAAAATAAGCTATTGGATAGCAGATCAATCCCATGCACAAAGGGCATTATCAAGTATGTTTGATGGTGAAACTGTGGCAGTGGTAAGAGAATCCCCACACCCACAGCCAAGACCAACACCACCAAGGGATACTGACCCTGAAGAAGAAATAATAATACGAGATCCCGAAGAAGATTCAGATGAGCAAACAGAAGACGAAGACCAAATAAACAGGGGCGAACTCCCTAGTCCAGGCCATGATGCAGGCCCAGAAGGATACAGGTAAGACAACGGGACGAGGTGGCGTAAGTATAAACACCACCTCGTCCCTTAAACTTTATCTACGCGCTAACCTCTCTAAAAATCTATCCTTAACATACTCCACTTCCTCAATCTTAAGCGGCAAAATAGCCAACCCATAAACCAAAACCCCTATAAAAATACTTCCACAAATATGTACCAACTGATCCCACAAACTAACCATAGCTAATTGACTTACCAAATACATACTTGAAAAATGAACCGCCACTCCCATAATCACAGAAGCAAAAAGCACCTTACCCAGAGTGAAAAACAACTGTCTTTCAGGTAAAGTAGGTAGCTTACGCCTTAAGAAGGAATACACCAGTATCATATTACAAATAGCCGCTAGTGAAGTAGCTAAAGCAAGTCCACCATGAGCTAAATAGCGGATAAGAATCAAACTAAAAATCAAATTTAAAAACACCGAAAAAATATTAATCTTTACTGGTGTCTTAGTATCTTGCATGGCAAAATAAGTACGATTCAAAACATGAAATGCTCCTTGGGCAAAAAGGCCAATTAAATAAAAATTCAAAGCAAAAACCGTAAGTTCGGTAGAATGAGCATCAAAAGCTCCCCTCTCAAAAAGCAAACGCACCAATGGCTCCGACAAAACAAATATCCCTATAGCAGCCGGTATAGTAAAAAACGCCACCAAATTCAAGCCAAAAACCGTAGTTCTACCCATATCTTCAAACTTCTGCTTAGCAGCCTGTTCACTCAAACTTGGAAAAACCGCTGTATTAATAGCCATAACAAAAAGATTATAAGGTAAAAACATCAACTTATTAGCAAAATTAAGTGCCGCAATACTTCCAGTAGCCAGCCCAGAAGCTAATATTCGGTCTATAGTTACATAAAGCTGATTAACTGAAGTTCCTATCATAGCAGGAAACATCAATTCTCCCATCTTTGTTATAGCAGGATTTTTTATTTGTGCTTCTAGTTTGTACCGTAGATTCAGCCTCTTTAAAAAAGGAAGCTGAATAGCCACCTGAGCAACCGTACCTAAAACAGTCCCTAAAGCTAATCCATAAATCCCCATGAGAGGTACTAAAGTAAAAACAGATATAATAATAATCCCTGAAAAAGCTACCGGTGCAAATGCTGCCGCTGCAAACCGCTTATAAGAATTAAGTATACCTCCAATAAGCATAGACAAAGCCAAAAACAGCACAGCTGGAAACATAATCCGCGTAAGCTCAATAGTTAACTCTCGAGCTTCTTGTTCAAACCCCGGAGCAATTATAGCAACCAACAAAGGAGCAATTAACACCCCTATAATCGAAACAACAACCATCCCGATAATAGTCAAATTTATAACCGAGCTTGCCATGTGAGAAGCTTCTTCTTCTCCCTTTTGCACAGCAATACTAGTGAACACTGGAATAAAAGCAGTAGCCAGTGCCCCACCAATAATAATATATAATAAATTAGGCAGAGTAAAAGCCATAACATAAGCATCAGTATAAACACTAGTACCATACTGGGCCGCAATAACCTGTTCCCTAACAAAGCCCAAAAGCCTACCAATTGTACTAAAAGCCAATATCACAACCGCAGCCTTAGCTATAGACTGATTAGACAAAACCCAACCTCCGATACTGTAGTAGTAATTCTTAATTTTTAATTTTTAATTTTGAATTAATGAAGGAAAGCAAAGCTTTCCAATTATATAAAAGCGAAGCTTTAAAAACAACAATAAAAAAAGTCTGTGTTAGTCTGTCAAGTCAGTGCCTGTCAGTGTCAAAAAATAATAAATGAAAAGGAAACGCTAGTTTCCTAACCATAATTAAGAATTTAAAATTAAAAATTAAAAATTAAATAACACTTATCTACTCATTATAATCCAAAACCAACCCACAAAAAAAGGGAAACCCAAGTTTCCCTACATTAATTAAAAATTAAGAATTCAAAATTCAAAATTCCCCGACCAAAGGGAGGGGCACCTACAATCTCTCCAACTTAAACCCCTTCCCATTAACTAACTCCGGTTCATACAAATTCTTCGTATCCACAATAAACGGAGTACCCTCCTTAGACATCAAACCATAAAACCTATCCAAATCCATATAATCAATCCCATTTTGCTTTGTCAAAACAACAATCCCATGAGCATCCTTAACTGCATCTTCTATACTATCAACCTTAAAATCATAATCCTCAGGTACAGCCGGATCAAAAGCCTTTACCTCACAACCAGCATCTATCAAATTACTCACCACAGAATGAGCCGGACTTACTCTATCATCATTAGAATAATCCTTCATAGCTAACCCAAAAACAGCTATTTTCGCAAGTCCCGGTGCAACTGGTAAATTACGCAACACCAAATTAGCAACATAACGTGGCATATCTTCATTTACTCTGCGAGCAGTACTTAAAAGCTCTAAATTAACATCCAACTCCTTAGCCTTAGGAAGCAGATAAAACAAAGCATTAGGCAAACAATATCCACCTACACCCGGTCCCGGAGTAAGCAAATTAACCCTATCATGAGTATTAGCTATACTAACTAACTCAAAAATATCTACACCCATTGCCTTACAAAACTTAGCAAACTCATTAACCATAGCTATATCCACATCACGAGAGATATTTTCCATAACCTTAGCAGCCTCTACAACCTCCATACGACTAGCTTGAGCTATAGGAGCCTTAGTAACTATAGACATAAGCTCAAAAGCCTTCTGTGTACTCTCGGGATTAATCCCAGCCAATGCCGCCGGCATATTCTCAAACTCATGAAAAGCCTTACCCTCAGCAATACGCTCAGAAGAATAAGCTAGATAAAAGTCCACTCCCGCTTTAAGTCCACTCTCTTTCTCCAGAAGTGGCATAATAATATCCTTAGTAGTCCCCGGTATAACCGTACTCCTAATAAGAACCAAATCACCCATCTTGAGACCCTGGCCCACAGTACGACAAACCTCTATCAAAGGAGTCATATCATGCTCATAATCTTCAACTGGTATTCCCACAGTAACAATAATATTATCACACTCTTGCATAGCAGCAGCCCCGTTAGCAATAGCCTTAAAACGCCCAGCAGCCAACTGCTCACTAAGTATCTCCTGAATAGGCTTACCCTCATAATTTTCTAAATGATGAGTAACCCCATTATTCAAATCCTCAACCAAATCAGCCTCAATATCAACTCCAACCACTTCACAACCCCTCATAGAGAAGCTAAGTGCCAGAGGAAGACCTACAAATCCAAGTCCAAACATACAAACCTTTTTCATCTAAATCAATTCCTCCAATTATTGGCAAGGTGCGTGACACCAAGACGGTTTTCCTGTCACACAATTACCTCAACTTATTTATATTATGAAACCATAAACATATTTTACCCAACATGTGCACAAAAGCACAAGCATTTAATTTTGAATTTTGATTCCACTGCAAAAAGCTAAACTTAGAGTATGGAATCGGCTGAGCAAACATGTTTATCACGCCACTCATCGGTCTTTACCTTCATTTTAGCTTAGCACTTATTATCTAAAATGATTTTTTATTTATACTTAGCCGTGATCTATGCACCACGCCTTGCTATTCGGGACTTAGATAAACATGTTTGCTCAGCCTTAAGTTTGTTGTAGTTACTTTTTGCAGCAGAATCAATTTTGAATTCTTAATTCTTAATTAAGGAAGGAAAGCAAAGCTTTCCAATATATCAACCCGTGAGCGAAGCGAACAAGTGTCAAAAAAAACAAAATGAAAGGAAACACCAGTTTCCTAACCACAATTAAAAATTAAAAATTAAAAATTAAAAATTAAAAAAATCAGCGTAAGTCAGTCACGTCAGTGTGCGAACGCAGTGAGTCAGTGTCTATTCAACCCTCTCCCTATACCTCGCCTCAATCCGACTAATCATAAACTCCGCCCGGCTTTCCCACGAATTTTCCTCCGCCTTCTTAAGCCTAGCCTCTCTTTTCTCCTCACTATCCTCCAAAGCTCTCCTAATAGCATCTACAAACCCTTCCTTACCACGCCCAAACTCTACTAATCCCTCAAACTCCATAATCTCAGGCATCGGCACAGAAGCTATCGGCTTACCAGAAGCCAAATACTCATAAAACTTCAAAGGACTAACAGTAGCAGTTAACTCATTTTCCTTAAAAGGATTTAAACACACATCAAACCCCTTAATATATTGTGGCAATACTTCACGATTCCTATGTCCTAAAAAATAAACATTATTTATATCGTCAAAATCTGATATATCTACATTAGCTCCCACTGGTCCAATCATAACCACCGAAGCATTAGGGAACCTAAAAGCCACTTCCTTAATCAGCTCTAAATCAATCCACTCCTTAATAGCACCAACAAACCCCAAAACTGGATTAGGTAAATCTAAAACCTCTTTACCAACCGGAGTGTCAGCACTAAAAGCCTTGTTAAAATGCCTTATATCAGCTGCATTAGGAGAAAGATAGATCTCCCTACAGTACGGTTTCTTATCCTCATAAAGCCCTCTAGCTGTACAAAAAACCATGTCAGATTCCTTGAGCAACCTTTTCTCCATGGCCTTAACCAACTTAGCATTAAATCCATCATAAGCCGAATGCTCATCTACACAATCATAAACCACAAAGCTTTCATCCAGCTTTCCTAACAAATCAGCACTAGTATGTAAATAAGTCCACAAAACCGGCTTATTAAAACCAAGCTCATTCATAGCCCCACGAATAGATTTAGCTATTTTATTCTGATTAATAGAATTAAACCCCGGAAAACGACTACCAAAAGGAAGTGTAACCGGTGGTGATAAAAGCCATATATTACTACTTAACTGCCGCACACCCTCTTTAGCCATATCCTTCTTAAAACCCACATCCGGATCCTTAAAAGGTGACAAAAAAGAAATAGGTGGCTCCACATACAAAATCCTATGCTCCTTAGGCAACCTCCACATAATCTGCTGTTTCCGAGTCCACAAAGGCTCCCAATCCACAGAAGAAACACAAACAATATCCAAAATCAACACCCCAAGTATAAGAATTCTTAATTTTGAATTCTTAATTTTTAATTAAGGAAGGAAAGCAAAGCTTTCCAAATTATAAAATAAACTAACCAACGTGTGAGCGAAGCGAACCAGCATCCTTAATTGCGACCATTAGGGAGCATCAGTTGTACCCGAAGGGTGCGTAAAAAAATATAAATGAAAGGAAACGCTAGTTTCCTAACCACAATTAAGAATTAAAAATTAAAAATTATAAAAGTCAGTGTTAGTCTGTTAAATCAGTGCGTGAGCGTAGCGAACCAGTGTCTATCCTCCGCTCACTAATCCTCGGCAATGCCATCACCAGCCCCAACAAAAACCAATAATAACTACTCATCATCGGCACCTCAAAAACATTCTCTACCACATTATGCGCCAGCACTCCTATAAGTCCAACCAAAATACCCAAGCCCAAATAGCGCATATACTCATCCTCAGTCTCATCAATCGCCCTCCGCGCTTGCCTTAGTCCATATACAAATAAAAGCAGAGTAGCACCGAGACCGACCATACCAGTCTCCACCCCTACCTTCATATACCAATTATCAGCATAAAAGCTTTCTTCTGGAAAATTCCGAGCAGCTACTGCTCCCCCAAACTGCCCTAAGCCAACTCCAACCTCAGGTGAAGCTCGCCAATGATTCAAAGAAACCTCCCAGCGCCCCAAACGCCCACCACGCTCAGAAGACTCAATATAATCACTACTCAACATATAAGCCATCCGATCATAAACCGTAGGCATAAACGTAGGGGTCAAAAAGGCAACTATAACCATACCCAAAATAATACGCCTATCAACCCAAATACCTAAGAAAAACGCTGCTAAAATAAACGCTAACCAAGCACCACGTGAAAAAGTAAACACCAAGCACCCAGCCAGTATCAAAATAGCAACCGCATACAAAGCCTTCTTAAGTAAATTATTACTTATAAAATAAAGCGCAAATGCAATAGGTAAACTCAAAACAATCAAGCTACCCAAAATATTCGGACTACCTATAATAGAAAAAACCCTAGTGGTAATAGTAGCCTCAGCACTATCTACCCAACCAGCAGGCATCTCTACACCTAAAAGATACTGCAAAATACCATAAAACGAAACAATCACACATATAAGTAAAAAGAAATCTATAAGTCCCTTAAAATGCTCACGAGAAAACACCAGATTATAAGCCAAAAAGAACCAGAAAATAAACTGGATCATGACTCGCAACCCTTCAATAGCTATGGCATAATTAGGTGAATTAATAAGCACCAGAAAAACCATAACCCCGACATACAGCATAATAGGAACCAACATAGGAGACCCCTCAGGCCTTAGCCTATAAATAGCAGCCCGTATAATCCAGACCCCTACAATAAAAATAAACAAAAGCTCATCCCAAGGCCCCGCCATAAAAGTAAAAGCCACATGCCTAAAAAACCAGTCCAAAACCACATAAAGAACAATCAAATACAATTCCCAACCATGTACAGGACTAGCATTTTTACTTGTATTTACATTATCATCATAATTGACCATTGAACTCTCCGTATTTAGTAAATATTATAATTTTGAATTTTGAATTTTAAATTTTTAATTAAGGAAAGAAAGCAAAGCTTTCCAATCACAAAAAAAGCGAAGCGTTAAATAGGGAAAGGAAACCTCAGTTTCCTACCCACAATTAAAAATTAAGAATTAAAAATTCAACTCTCCCTACTCCAGCACTTCCACCGAAACTATATTCCCTTTTACCTCAACCACCTGTGTCTTCACATAAAAATCTTCTATCCCTGCTCTTACCTCTTGCCCAGCAAAATTAATCTGTGAAGGACCTATCTGCGTACTCGGCCCCTCTATAGTAAGATGAATATCATTTCTAAAAGGATTAGTCTCCAAATGCATCTTACCCTCAGCATCAGTAGTCACCCAATTAGCTTCCTTTACCTCCATCTCAGTAATCTCAGCACCAGTAATCGCACCTGCAGCTACCAAACGATCACCCACCTGCAAACTCTCCTCTACTCCCGGAAAAATATTATTAGCTACAACCTCTATCCTAACCATATGTGGTTCAGCAGTTATCTCAGTAGCCTGTCCTCGATAAAGAAACCCAGCAGCTAACAAAACCACTAACAAAATAACTGCTAAATCAACTATATTAATAAATCCAAAAAGCCTTCCTCTTTCGTCAATCATCTCCAAAAAGCCTCCTCTTAAAATACTAAAATAAAACTATTTTTTTATAATTAACACAAAAAATACCCAATAACAACAGACAAAATATGCTCACCTTTCTAAGTATAGCACAGAACACTATCTACCTGCCCCCCTGAATTTTCTGAAAAATTTTAAAGCAAAATGAAAGAATTACCACAAAAAAATGTATACAAATACAGGGAGAAACAAACCCTATCACACTTCCTCAAATTTCCAGTAAAGAACACGCAGGAAATTACCGATATATGTCAAATAAGAATAGTTAAACAAAAATACTAAAACAAGAAAACATTTACAAAAAAAATTCGTCAAAAGAAAAGAATCTACAAAAAAGTGAGCGCAGCGAACCACAAAACTAAATAGACATACTCTCAGAGCACACTGATGCTCCTTGCGTCGCAATCAAGGACGCTGACCCCCACAGACTAGACAGACTAACACAGACATTTATAAAAAGACGAGCGAAGCTCGTAAAATAACAAAAAATGGCCGCGTTCGTCCTAATAATCTGCGAAGTCCGCGTCTATTAATAAAATAAAAAAGGAAACCCAAGTTTCCTACCCATAATTAAAAATTAAAAATTAAGAATTCAAAATTATTTAGAAAAAAGGAAGGATCAAAAAATGCAAATAAAAAAACTAATAACCCTAACAACCCTAACAATTTTCATACTAACCACCATCCTAACCCCCATAGCCCTTGCCCAAACCGGCATAATTACTGGTAGTATAGTAAACGTTCGCGAAGGCCCAGGTACTAACTACGACACTGTAGGAAGCATACAAAAAGACACCGAAACAACAGTAATCGATACCTCAGATGACTGGTACAAAATCCAAACCGATAACCTAACCGGCTGGGTGGCTGAATGGTTAGTAAATATAAATGAAAAGCTGAAAATAGAAGTAGACCGAGACCTAGTAAACATTCGCACTGGTCCTGATACTACATACTCATCATTAGACCAAGCCACCAAAGGTGATACATATACACTTATCCAAGATCAGGGTGACTGGCTAAAAATACGTCTAACCGATGGCAGTGAAGCCTATATCTTTGCTGACCTAGTAAAAATAATTAAACCCGAAAATCAAGAACCGCAAGAAAAAGACATAGAAATCCTAAGAAAAATAGAAGTAACCGCTAGTTCAGTAAACCTTCGCAGTGGCCCTGACACTAGCTATGATAAAGTTGACGAAGTATCAAGAGGCACAATATTAAATGTAATATCAGAACCCAAAGACGGATGGTACCAAGTAAAACTAGAAAACGGTGATACACCATACATAGCTGGCTGGCTAGTAAAAACCATACAAGAAGAAACATCTACACCAGTACCGGCTGATAAAATACCAACAGTGCTAATAAATGGGGAAATAAAAACATTTGAGGTAGACCCCATAATAGAAAACGGTCGCACCCTAGTACCACTAAGAGCCATATTCGAGGCCATGGGAGCTGTAGTAGAGTGGGACAACGACACTCGTACCGTAACAGCAGTAAAAAACAATACCGTAGTTGTACTACCCATAGGCTCTACCGAACCAACAGTTAATGACGAAAAATGGGAACTAGACGTTCCTGCAAAAATAGTACAAGACAGAACCCTAGCTCCACTAAGATTTGTAGGTGAAGCATTTGGTGGAGAAGTAGACTGGGATAATGATACTAGAACAGTAACCATAGATGGAGACACCACCAAACACAACCCCAAATACGTAAATGTAAACGGAGACGAAGTAGAGTTAAGAACCAGCCCCTCTTCAGACTCCGAAAGCATAGCTACTGCTCGCTCAGGTGATAGAATGATAGTAGTAGATGAAAGGGACGGCTGGTACCAAGTAAGCCGAGGTGGCAGACTAGCATGGGTAGAAGGCTGGGTAACTGAAGTAGAAGGAGATGACGAAAAAGAAGCCGAACCAGTTGAAACCCCAGTAGATGATTCCGATAAACCAATTAGTGACAAAGAAAGCCTAAACCTAAGTGGTGATGAAAGCGCTCCTGTATCAGACGGTAAAATAAACATATCAACACGACTTACTTCTGATGGCTATCGTCTAGTAATGAAAACCGCTTCAGGTATAACTCCTGATATAGTAGAAAGAGACAATGGCAAAAAAATAGTATTTACCTTTGAAGGAGTAAAAACTAGAGACGGAAGAGTAGAAACTAGTTTCTATCTAGGAAGTGGCAGAGATGAACGTATTCCTATAAATGCAATAACAAGAGATGACACCACTTGGGTTACTGTAGATATGCCAAAAGTCTATGACTATGAAATATCAGAGGAAAAAAATAGCAATAAACAAGTGTTTACAATACCATCACAAATAAAGACAATCAGGGAAATGACCCTAAGAAATGGTAACCATGTATTAGCTATAAACTCAATCAGTGAAATGAAATACGAAGAGAAAAAAGATGGCGACAAACTATATTTAGACTTACCAGGTACCTATAAAGGTGCAGCAGACAGTAATTATAGATTATCAGGTGCAGGAGCATCTAATATAGATGTAAATCAATCAACTGATCCGGTAAACACAGAACTAAAAATAAACCTAAAAGATATAAAAGACTATCAAATAACCCAAAGCTCAAACAAAGATGCAATAAATGTTATACTTTTTCCAAAAGATCCAGTAATACCACCTAGTCAATCAGAACCGCAGGATGAAAAAATATCTGTAGTCATAGACCCTGGACATGGTGGGAGTGATCCAGGAGCTATAGGCTACTCTGGAAGCCTAACCGAAAAAGAAGTAGCCTTAGATATTTCATTAATGGTAGAAGAAATACTAAAAGAAGAAGGCATAGACATAATAATGACCAGAACAGATGACACCTATGTAGGATTATATGAACGCGCTGAAATGGCAAATGACGAAGAAGCTGACTTATTCGTATCCATACATGCTGATGCTCATCCTATGTCAGACAGGCATGGTACAACAACCTTCTACTATGCCCCAGAAGACAGATCAAGCTTATATGAACAGGAAATAGAGCGTTCATTACTAGCAGACCTAATACAAGAAGAACTAGTAGAACAAATAAGAAGAATGGACCGAGGAACCAGACAGGCAAACTTCGCAGTACTAAGAGAAACCGAAATGCCATCAGCCTTAGTAGAAGTAGCCTTCATGACCAACCCAACAGAAGAAGAACTACTAAAAAAAGACTCCTTCCGCCAAATATCAGCCGAAGGAATAGCAAACGGCATCCTAAAATACATAGACCTAATGCTAGACAAATAAAAAAACAAAAAACAAAAAGGACGGCGAAAGCCGTCCTTTTAACCCCCAAAAATCGAAGCTTTTATAAATAATAAAGAAAGGAAAAATCAGTTTCCTAACCACAATTAAGAATTAAATATTAAAAATTCAAAATTAAAAAGCCTGTGTCTAAAGCGGAGCCATGGGGACGGTTCGAGCGTCCCGAGCGTTAGCGAAGGCCGAAGGGTAGACGATGGAACCGTCCCCGTGGCGTAGCGCTCTAGCATTTTTTATCTAATATTCCTCCGAGGCAAATAATAAACCGCAGCAATAGCCAACCCACTAACCAAAACAATCAACCCCGACTTAATAGCTATAGTCTGCACCTGCCTAGCATAAAGCGCTTCTTCTCTAGCTAAAGCCTCTTCAGCATCCTTAGGAGAAAATTCTGGATACTCCTCCTGCACCTTAGGCACTTCCTCCGTCCAAAACTTTATAGCATTTTCATGTCTTTCTACCTGGGTTTGATAATCATTAAACTGAAAATAAAGCAAAATAAGCATCATTATTACAATAGCTATTGATATATCACGTTGTGTTCTGCTCATTATTTCTCTCCCTTCGCTATATTTCTAAAACAGATTATAAAGCTAAAAAGCAAATATGTGTATAACCCAATTTATAAATTTATAGGAAAAAAGTGCATTTGTCTATAAAAACCGATCGGACAAGCATTATGCCAAACTATTTAAAAACTTACAAAAAAAAGGAACATTGTAAGTAAACCTGTCGTCATAATTAGCAAGACCTAATTAAACTTAACAAAAAAAGATTATTTAGCCAAAGGAGGGAGAAAATACTTAACCATTTACTTGTCTAGCGGTCATATCTTTACAGGTTATCCATTGTAGACCACCACAAATTATTTTTTCAAAAAATAGTGTTTTTTTGGAACAAATAATATTTGTGTGCGTCTTAACAAAGGAGTCCATTTTTATGGATAATATAACCAACCCGAGAAAGGGGGAGATGTAGTCCGTTACGATTGGATCACCTAACCTAGTTTACATTGGAATCATACAATGTGATCACCTAATTATACTTAATACTTAAATTATTATTAAAGGGAGGAAATACTAGATGCTAAAGAGACACAACAAGCTAGTAACACTATTAATATTAGCATTCTTCATGTTCTCTATAGTTGGCTCAGCTGGCGCAGCACAGTTTAGTGATGTTGACCCTGCTGCTGATGCTACACCAGCTATTTATAAGCTAGCTGCACTAGATATCCTAGAAGGATATCCAGATGGAACATTTGCCCCAGATAACACAATTACTCGCGCTGAGTTCGCGAAAATAGCAGTAGTAACTGCTGGACTAGAAAGAGTTGCAAGTGGTATGGAAGGAGTTCCAACACAATTTAATGACGTTGCTGCAGATAACTGGGCATCAGGCTGGATTAACGTAGCTGCTGCTCAAGAATTTGTTCAAGGTGACGGAGACGGAACTTTCAGACCTCAAGACGAAATTACTCAAGCTGAAGTTGTAACAGTTCTATTAAGAATCCTTGGTTACAACGACAACCTAACAGGTAACTGGCCATCAAATTATATTTCTAAAGCTGCTAGCTTAGGAGTATTAGATGACATTTCATTTATTGCTAACAAAGCTGCAACCAGAGGAGAAGTTGCTCTTGTTGGTAGTGAAGTGTTAGAGCAAAATGTAGTTGAATATAGATCATCAGACAACTTGTTTGCAGAAGCAAGAAAAACTTTTGAAGATGAAGAAGATCCAAGATCTTATAGTTTACTAGAGGATAACTTTGAGTCTGCAGTAGAAACAGATCAATTAGTTACAGATGTATCATTAGATGATGGTATAGCTTTTGAATTTAATGCTTCTGGTGACCTTATAGAGTTAACAGAAACAGCTGTTATTGCTAATGTACCAAGCTGGAATCAAGTAAAAGAAAGATTTGTAGACTACATTACTAATGATGACGGCGACATTGTGTACGTTTCAGTACAAGACTATGGCGTTGTAACAGCAACAGCTGATGACATCGAAGTTAACAGAGATGACAGAGATGAATTCACAATTAATGACAGAAACTACAGACTAGCTTTAAATGAAGATGGTGATGAAGTAGATGTAACTTATCTTGGAGCAACTGCAAGTGATTTAGAAGAATATTTTGAAAGAGCAGAAAGACCTGAAGAGGGAGTTACACTAGAAGATGAAGAAGTAAATGTTGATAACGTAGACTTTGTATTAAACGATGATGGCAGAATTGCTTTAATCAAAGGATGGACTTGGGATAGCGGAAACGCTGGCGTAGTAGACAATGTAAACTTAAGCAGAGAAAGAGTTCAATACAAAAACAGTGATATTAGAACAACTAACTTAGCTGATGAAGACTATGCTGTTCTAGTTAATGGTCTACCAGCAGAATTAGAAGACATTCAAGAAAATGATGTAGTATATGTAACTGATTTATATGATGTTACACTATTAGTTGTTCAGAGTGCTCAAGTTCCTGGAGAACTAGAGTCTATTAGGACTGTTACAGATAATGATGACGTAAATGTTACAGAAGTAAGAGTGGATGGAACTTGGTATGATGTTGCAATAAACGGATTTATGCTATCAGCTGATGCAGGATCTGATTTCTATGATGCAACAACAGATGTTGATAGAATTGATGATGAATATGAATTACTAGGTGAAGATGTAGTTCTACTAACGAACCCAGCAGAAAAAGTAGTTGGAATTATTTCCGATGTAGATGCAACTGACAGAAACTTTGGTATAGTTGATGGTGAAGCATCAGTACTAGACGGAAATCAAATAGTAGAAGGAATTTCAATCTTTAGATCAGATGATTCTGTAGCTACTTATGTTATAGAAGACTCAGATGAAAATCTAGCTAAAGTATATGATGGTACAACATTCGACATTAAAAATGATTTCATCAAATACAGCATTAACTCAGATGGTGAATTAGAGTTAGAATATAACTTTGAAGGAACTGTTGATGAATGGAATTTTGAGGCAGAAACTGATGATAATATACTAACAGTAAAAGGTTCAGGAAATGATGCAGTAGATGTTGATGGTGCAGATGTACCAATAACTGATGGATCATCATATGACATTTCAAACACAGCAATATTCAATCTACATCGTGACGATGGCGATTTACAAACAGTAGATGTAGCAGACTTCTTAGATGCTGCAGAGTCTATTGATGAGGCATTATTAGTTCTAGATGGTAATAGCATTGAATATATCGTTATAGATGATGGTGAATTAGTAGGAACAACTGGAAACATTGCTATGGTAGTAGACACTGGTAGAGATGCTGATGGAGACTATGCATATCTATTATTACCACAAGGTGAAGTGAAATACTATATCGATAGTGATAGTGATCCTGTAGAAGAAGATACAGTAATTACCTTTACTCTAAAACAAGGTGAAATATATGTAGACGATTCCGATTGGGATGATTTTGGTTCTTACGAAATCAAATCAATTAGTGGAAACATCATTGAAGTAATAACTGCATTTGATGGTGATGGTGATGAATTAAGTACTCAAAACTTTGTAGTAGATAGTGATACTATTTACTATGACAATGAAAATGATCCAGTACTTATCGAAAAAGGTGACATTGCTAGAGGAGACATCATCAACCTTTACAGAGAAGATGGTGAAACTGCAGTAGCAGTAGTTGAGCTAGTAGATGCTGATGTTTTAGTAAAAGAAATTGAAATAGAACAAGTAACTATCACAGATGATGAATTGACTATTTCAGTTGATGATAACTATGAAGCAGAAATAGAAGTTGGTAATATTGCAGTTTATGCTTCTGATGACGTTGGAGGAGATAATTTAGCAGGTACTAGTAGCAACAATGATGATAAGTTTTTTGTACAAGCTTCAGGTGATAATTTTACTATTACAGTAAATGGTGATGAAGAAGCTGATGATGGAACTTATATAGTAAGAGTTGAAGATGATGTTAACTCAAACGAAATAGAGGTAGAAGTTGATTCTAATGACTATGTAACTGAATAATACCTAAACGAAACGTTCCTTCCTAAGCTGACCTAGTCAGTAACCGAAGGGGAGAATTCAAAAGAGCCCCGTGGGCAAGAGTCAAAGCAGGCTCACCTGCGGGGCTTTTTCTCTAACTGTCCTGTTGATTTGGTGTGGTGCAAATCCCACCTGTGGCAACAGCCTTACAAGCCACAAGCCTAATCCTCCTGCATCCAGTGAGGCTCCAGTAAGCCAAAGGGGTGAAGTCAGGTGAAGTCGTACTCAAAAAGAGGCGGGGTTCCTTAAAAGGTGGCTATGGCTAGGCAGACGAACCCATGACGATCCAGGGTGAGCTAGCAGATGTCCTGTAATAGCCTTCAGTTGGGCATCTGCCCCTATGCTTTAGATAGCATAGCAGGAGTTTGGTACAATTTAAGGCTGTTAAACCAGACTTTCTCACATCTGAAAAATGGGAGCCTAAGGCCATCAAAACAAGGGATAAACAGGATGGAACGTTTGAAGTCTTATAGGAAGAGCTTTACTGGTAGCAGTGACACCTATAAGATGGCAGCGGGCTCGTAGTAGTGTTGATAGCAAGCCGTTTGTACCGCTATGGTAACATAGCGGAAGGATAAAACTTGCAGTAGCGAAGGGGCCCAGTCAGTGGTAAAAGTGCAAAGGTAATATAATCAGCCATCAGGTGTTGGGGAGCACCGCTAAAGGTCTGAATAAAGAGTAATAGCCTCGTGGATATCGTTTCTGCGGGGCTATACTTTATTTTTAACCGCTGACGGATCGCCGTGTGCGGTAAAAGCCACTTGCCCGGTGAAGGCTTACTATTAAAGCAGTTGACAGTGGATAGTTAATGAGTCAGCTGTAATAAAACGAGAATGGTGATAGAAGGTAATATACTCCCCATGTGGTAGACGGTTAAAGTGCTGGGCAATTCCTATGGCAAACTTGTAGAATTCCCTAAAGAGAAGTATAAAAAATTAGCCTCGTAGGAACGGATAAAAGTTCTTGGGGGGCTATTTTTTATAGGGTAAGTGGAGCTGTGCTTCCTTGTTCTTAAAGATAAATTTAGATAAACTTAAGGTTGATTTAAACGGATTTTGTTGAATATTGTAGTAAAATAACATTTAAGTGGCGCATATAAGAGGACTCCCCACCTTTTATTAATAACTGCCACAAACCCTTTGCACAATTGCTGACGGATCGCCGTATGCCATGAAAGTGGCCTGTACGGTGAAGGCTCATTATAAGCCCAAGATAGTAGTTGGGTGAAGATGAGAATGGTGATGAATTCCAAACAGCAACAGAGTATGTTCAGCTTAGGAGTGAACTAAACTTAGGAAGTTTTGATGAGGTATCAAGTTCAGATGAAGATATAGCAACAGCAAGCTACGATGATGAAGAAATCATAATTACATCAGAAGGTGCTGGAACAGCAACAATCACTGTTGTAGATGAAGAGGATAATACAGCGACAATTGTAGTTACAGTAGCAGCAGATGGTTCAATTAATGTTGACGAAAAAAATACATATGATCCAGAATATACGGTAATTTTTTCAGAGGAAAATGAGATAGAGAACGTATCCATAGAAGTGTATTCTGATGAAGGCCGTACTCAACGAGTAGGTGACCCTGTAATTACAGATGTATCAGGAGATGCCGCCAAGGATCTGGTAGATGGTAACTACTGGATTAAAGCAACCTTAGCAGAGCACGATGACTTTAATGGCACCTTTGAAGTATCAGGAGAGGCTAAGACGATAGACTTTGAAATGTTACCAGAGCCACAAAAAATCGGAAGCGTATTTACCTATTTAGTGTCACCAAATAAAGGTGAGTCAGTAGAATCAGATCCGGAAGCCAATTCAGTGACAGGAGGCACTACTGCAACATCCACAACTTGGAGTGGAGCAACTGGAGAGGGAGATAAATGGCAAGCAGAAGACACTCCAGTAGCCGTAGTAACATTGACAGCAAATGAAGGTTATATTTTCGAAAACACAACTGCCAACATCACAGTAAACAACAATTTTGGTTCGGATCCAGCAGTAAGCATTGGAGAAGGTCAAGGTATTCTACAAAATGGTAAACAATTAGTTTTTACCGCAACCTATGAGCCGTTACAATAACAACTGACCCAACATGAAATCATATATAAACCAAGGGTACGTTTCCTATGGTTCAAGAAACACCTCACAGGTATTGATCACTTGTGGGGTGTTTTTTTGTCAAGCGGGGACGGTTCTTGACTTGAATTGAATCTGTTTAATAATTACAGCTCTCTTACGGAGAACTCCTGAAGAGAGCTGTTTTTCATATCCCCATTAAACAAATAACAAAATTAGCCAATACATGTATATTAAGCAAGGAATTTTCACTACAAGCAACCATAAAAAGACTAGCTTGTTCATGTGACCTTCCTTTTTTAATAACAATCATTTTCAAAAAATCTATAACAAACAATTCTAAACATAGGAAATTAGCTAATATCACCCTTAAGGGGTGATATATTTTTTGCAAAATGAAGCTAAAATAATACTAATCTTTTGTGTTATTGGAGGTGAATAAAAAAACCAGTCTATTTTTTATACTATTGTATAAATTTTAAGTAAAACCCATAAAGCTCTCCCCAGCTTTATGGAAGAAACCTTTGCACACAATAACCGCTGACGGATCGCCGTATGCGGTGAAAGTCGCACGTACGGTGAAGGTCCGCTATAAAGGCAGTTGAAAGTTAACTGTAATAAGGCGGGAATGGTAATGGTGGTATAACTACAATATTTAGTGAAGATTTCACAGGGATTGCAACAGGAGAAATACCGACCGGATGGTCAAAAACTCATGACAACTGGGGAGTAGTGGACCAAAGCAATGCAGGTGGAGATATACCCGAAATGCGATTTCAGTGGTCTCCTTCTGCTACAGATGTTTTCCAATTAATTACTCCCGAGATTGATGGTAATACAACAAGTAGTTTGCAATTAAATTTCAAACATTTTGTAAACGATTATGAAGGTGGTTATACTTTGAAAGTTCAGATATCAACAGATGATGGGAATACCTGGGATGATGAGTGGACTATTACACCTAACAACAATATTACTGCTGAGATAATCACTATTTGCTTAAATGAATATGATGGACAAGAATTTAACATAGCTTGGGTCTTTGATGGTAATAGTATGAATATTAATCAGTGGTACATCGATGATATTATAGTAACAGGTAATTAAGACACAAGGGGACGGAGATTTGTGACATGGTCAAGCGGGGACGGTTCTTGACTTGAATAGGATATACTTAATAATTACAGCTCTCTTACGGAGAAATCCAAAAGAGAGCTGTTTTTCCTATTCCCATTGAAATAAATAACAAAATTAACCAATACACGTATATAAAGGAAGGGGTCAGTTCAAAACAGGAAACGGTTCTTTGTTTGATGTTCCTTCTATAAACTATAACCAACTAGAAGCACAACCCAAAAACCTCACAACCACAACAAAACCTACCAAAATCAGCCAATCAAAACTCACTGCAGAATTTGAATTCTGCAACCAGTAGCCTAACTATGCCTACCAAAAAACTGCCACCAGTTACTCCCTTAACAACTGTCACTATCTTCAAGAAAAACAAATCATTATGGCCTAGATACAAAAGAGAAAAAACCGTATCAACTTAATATTTAAATTTCTTAAAGAAAACTTTATGTAAACTTAAGGATAATTTTAACGAATTTTGTTGTATAATAAATTTGTTATATATAAAGTGAAATCTCGTTTTTTTAAGTACTGTCGCAAAACCTTTGCATAGTTCGTTGTATGGTAGGAAAGTGGCCTGTACGATTTAAACTATCAGTTTAAATACAATATCAAAATAAACAATAATAACAAGAAGGGAAGTATTAGATGCTAAAGAAAAACAATAAACTAATAACAATATTTATACTAGCGTTTTTCATGTTTTCTATAGTCGTGTCAGCTGGTGCAGCACAATTTAGTGACGTTGACCCTGCTGCTGATGCAACTCCAGCTATTTACAAGCTAGCTGCATTAGGCATCCTAGAAGGATATCCAGATGGAACATTTGCCCCAGATAACACAATTACTCGTGCTGAATTCGCTAAAGTAGCAGTAGTAACTGCTGGCCTAGAAAGAGTAGCGATTGGAATGATGGGAGTTCCAACTCAATTTAATGACGTTGCTGCAGACCATTGGGCATCAGGCTGGATTAACGTAGCTGCTGCTCAAGAATTTGTGCAAGGTGACGGAGACGGAACTTTCAGACCTCAAGACCAAATTACTCAAGCTGAAGTTGTAACAGTTCTATTAAGAATCCTTGGTTACAACGACAACCTAACAGGTAACTGGCCATCAAACTATATTTCTAAAGCTACTAGCTTAGGAGTATTAGATGACATTACTTTCATAGCTAACAAAGCTGCAACCAGAGGAGAAGTTGCTCTTATTGGTAGTGAAGTGTTAGAGCAAAATGTAGTTGTATACGAAGCATCAAATAACTTATTTAGAGAAGACCAAAGAACTTTTGAAGGTGAAGAAGATAATGATGAAACAAGATCTTACAGCTTACTAGAAGATAACTTTGAGTCTGCAGTAGAAACAGACGAATTAGTTGTAGACGTATCATTAGATGATGGTATAGCTTTTGAATTTAAATCAGGTGAAGAACTTGAATTAACAGAAACAGCTATCATTGCTAATGTACCAAGCTGGAATCAAGTAAAAGAAAGATTTGTAGATTATATCACTAATGATGATGGCGATATTGTGTACATTTCAGTACAAGACTATGGCACTGTAAAAGCATCACCTGAAGATATTGAAATTAATAATGAAGATAGAAATGAAGTTGATGTTGATGGTACTAATTATAGACTAATCGACGAAGTTGCCGATATGGTTTATTTACCAGACACAACAGTTCAACTGCCAAGGATAGGAGATTACGATTATAAAGCTAACTTAGAAAGCTTTTTTGAAAGAGGTTCAAATGGTGAAGTTTTTGATGATGAATTTTTAGCACCAGTAGATACTGTAGAATTCGTGTTAGATGAAGATGGAAGAATTGCATTAATTAAGGCATGGACTTGGTCTTCAACTAATGCAGGTGTAGTAGACAATGTAAATCTAAGCAGAGAAAGAGTTCAATACAAAAACAGTGATGTTAGAACAACTAATTTAGCTGATGATGACTATAAAGTTCTAATTAATGGTCTACCAGCAGAATTAGAAGACATTCAAGAAAACGATATAGTATACGAAACTGATTTATATGATGTTACATTATTAGTTGTTATGAGTGTTCAAGTTCCTGGAGAACTAGAGTTTATAAGAACTACTCAAATAACGCCAGAACTTACTGCAGTAACTGAAGTAAGAGTAAATGGAATGTGGTTTGATGTGGCATTAGGCGGATTTATGCTATCAGCTGATGCAGGATCTGATTTCTATGATGCAAAAATAGATGTAAATAAAATTGATGACAAATATGAATTACTAGGTGAAGATGTAGTTCTACTAATGAACCCAGAACAAAAAGTAGTTGGAATCATTTCCGATGTAGATGCTACTGACAGAAACTTTGGTATAGTTGATGGTGAAGCATCAGTACTAGACGGAAACCAAGAAGTAGAAGGAGTATCAATCTTTAGAGCTGATGGTTCTGTAGCTACTTATGTTGTAGAAGATAAAGAAGATTTCTATGATTCTGGCGATATTAAAGCTGCTAAAGTAGATGCATTAATCAAGTACAGCATCAACTCAGATGGTGAATTAGAACTTGAAGAAAACTTTAAACCATCAACTGCATATTGGGCTTTTGAAACAGATACAGATAATAACATTTTAACTGTTGTGAACAGTGACGTTGTTACAGTTGATGTTGATGATGAAGCTGTAACAATATCAGAAGGTTCATCATTTGATATTTCAAACACAGCAATATTCAACCTACATCGCGATGATGATGATTTACAAACTGTTGAAGTAGCAGATTTCCTAGATGCTGTAGATGGAGAAACTTCCTATCCGGCTCTTATAGTAGTTGATGGAAATACCATTGAATACATCGTTATAACTGATCCAAATTTAGAAGGCACAACTGTTAACATTGCTATGGTAATAGATACTGGTAGAGATGTTGATGGAGAATATGCATACCTATTATTACCACAAGGTGAAGTGAAATACTACATCGATGAAGGTCCTGTAGTAGAAGATGAAGTACTTATGTTTACACTAAAACAAGGTGAAATAGTAGCAGACGATTCCGGTTGGTATCCTCCCGCAGGTCCTTACGAAGTTAAGTCAATTAGTGGAAACATATTTGAAGTAATAACTGCTAATGCAGGAGAAGCAAATGAAGAAATCAGAAACTTTGTAGTAGATAATGATACTATTTACTATGATAATGAAAACAGCCCTGTGCTTATCGAAAAAGACGACATTGCTAGAGGCGATATTATCAACCTTTATAGAGAAATTGGTGAAACTGCAGTAGCGGTTGTTGAATTAGTTGATGATGATTTAACTAACTTACAAGCTATATTTTTCAGCTTAGACTTATGGGTGGGTAAAGATGAAGTTGAAAAATTTTTCCCCGGTGGTGCAAAAATAGATAGTGAAGCAGGATATTTCGTATCACATCTTTTTGATCATGTTAACCCTGAAGTAAATCCAGAAACGGTTGTATTTTATAAGGAAAAAGAAAAAGAATTCTCATGTATATTTGCAGAAGAAGAATTAATTGCCTTTCAATACAAATTGGTAGACAACCACACTATTGATTTACTTGAAAAATACCAAAAAGCATTTACAGAAGATGAAAACAATACATGGGAAGAACATGCTATGCCTGATCCCGAAGATTTCCTTAAATATAAAGATGAACTATATGATAGCAAGTTTTTTATAAATAAAGATGAAACGGATTTAGGTGTTATTTTTGTAGATAGTGAAAGTGGTGTTGTGATACTTGCTAGATTAATAGTAGATTAGGGTGTCACTGTGCGAACACTTCTTTGACTTGAATTGAAAAACAAAGAAATGCAGCCAGCAAGATGGTGATGAAAACCACTGCTGGCTGTATTATTGGGTTCTGATAACAATAGCCACTTGCTCCTACCAAAAAACTGCCGGCAGCTACTACTGACAGTATTTTCCTTACAAAAATCACTTTTAAACCTGGATTCTACAAGTAGGTAATAATTAAGCATAATATACATACTTTAATCAGCAGTGGATTAATCGACCACATCATATTATTTTAAAGAAATAGCTTGTACTAAAAAATATACAAGCCCAAACGGGAACAGATAAGAAAAAAAAGCGTCTTATTAATTAAGAGGCCATAATTATGGATATTCTAGTAAAAATTAAAAGGAGGATGATGCTAGCAGTGTTATTATACTGTTAGTTTTTTAAACTAACAGTTCAAAAAACAATGATTGATTACCTAGTTAAATTATCCAAATAAACCATATTAATAGGGAGGGAAGTATTAGATGCTAAAGAAAAACAATAAACTAATAACAATATTTATACTAGCGTTTTTCATGTTTTCTATAGTCGGGTCAGCTGGTGCAGCACAATTTAGTGACGTTGACCCCGCTACTGATGCAACTCCAGCTATTTACAAGCTAGCTGCATTAGGCATTCTAGAGGGATATCCAGATGGAACATTTGCCCCAGATAACACAATTACTCGTGCTGAATTCGCTAAAATAGCAGTAGTAACTGCTGGACTAGAAAGAGTAGCGAGTGGTATGACGGGAGTTCCAACACAATTTAATGACGTTGCTGCAGATCACTGGGCATCTGGCTGGATTAACGTAGCTGCTGCTCAAGATTTTGTACAAGGTGACGGAGACGGAATTTTCAGACCTCAAGACCAAATTACTCAAGCTGAAGTTGTAACAGTTCTTTTAAGAATTCTTGGTTACAACGACAATTTATCAGGTAGCTGGCCAGCAAACTATATTGCTAAAGCTGCTAGCTTAGGAGTATTAGATGACATTACATTCATAGCTAACAAAGCTGCAACTAGGGGAGAAGTTGCTATTATTGGTAGTGAAGTACTAGAGCAAAATATAGTTGTATATGAAGCATCAAATAATTTATTTAGAGAAGCTAGAAAGACTATTGATGGTGATACTAGATCTTATATACTGTTAGAAGATAAATTTGAGTCTGAAATAGAGACAGACCAATTAGTTACAGATGTATCATTAGATGAGGGCATAGCTTTTGAGTTTAATTCTTCTGGTGACTTTATAGAATTAACAGAAACAGCCATCATTGCTAATGCTCCTAGTTGGAATCAAGTTAAAGAAAGGTTTGTAGACTATGTTACCAATGATGATGGTGATATTGTGTATATTTCAGTACAAGACTATGGCACTGTAAAGGCATCATTAGATGATATTGAACTTAATACTAGAGAAAATGAGCTTTCAATAAATAACAGAAACTACAGATTAGCCGATGAAGTTGTATTACTACCAGAAGATGAAGAAACAACATTAGAGGCGATTTTTGTGGATAGAGAACTTCGTGGAAACCTTCTACCAACAGGTACATCACTACAAGATTTTATAGACTTACTAGATTATGATGTAATACCAGCAATTGACAGCCTTGAATTTGTGCTAAACGATGATGGTAGAATTGCATTAATCAAAGCATGGGCATGGGAAAGCGATGAAGCGGGTATAGTAGATAATGTAAATCTTAATAGAGAAAGAATTCAATACAAAAACAGTGATGTTAGAACAACTAATCTAGCTGATGAAGACTATGCAATTCTAATTAATGGATTACAAGCAGAACTTGAAGACATTCAAGAGAATGATGTAGTATACGTAACTGATTTGTATGATGTTACACTATTAGTTGTTATGAGTGCTCAGGTTCCTGGAGAATTAGAGTCAATTAGAGTTAGCGACGGAGATGTAACAGAAGTAAGAGTAAATGGAACATGGTTTGATGTTGCAATAAACGGATTTATCTTATCAGCAGATGCAGGATCTGATTTTTATAATGCAAAAGCAGATGTAGATCAAATAGATGGCAAGTATGAAATACTAGGTGAAGATGTAGTTCTATTACTGAACCCAGAACAAAAAGTAGTAGGAATTATATCAGATGTAGATGCTGTTGCTAGAAACTTTGGTATTATTGATGGTACTGCAGCCGTACTAGATGGTAATCAAGTAGTTAAAGGTATTAAAATCTTTAGAGCGGATGGAAGTGTAGCAGCATATCCATTAAAAGATGATAGTATTCTTGATGAACCAGACTTTGAATTGTTAAAGAAAAATTGGTTTGTAAAATACAGCATTAATTCTGATGGCGAACTAGAACTAGAGTTTAAAGAAGGAAAAATTTATCCAATATTTATTGATGAAAGATTTGAAGAGTTAGAGTTACCTAAAGGTATAGAATTTGAAGATATAGAAGATAGGTTTGTTCATGGTGATGAATGGCCTTTAGATGAATTAAATCTAAAAGCAGATACTGACTTAAATGTTATTACTGTGAACAATGGAGATGCTTTTGATTTAGATGGAAAACATAAAACTATAAACGGTTCATTTGATATTTCTAACACAACAATATTTAACTTACATCGTGATGATGATGGAGATATACAAATAGTTGATGTAGAAGATTTCCTAGATTCTATAAATGATGATTCTGTCAATGCGTTTCTTGTTGTAGATGGTAATAACATTGAATACATCGTTTTATATGATGAAGAAATAGTAGGTACAACAGGTAATATTGCTATGGTAGTAGATACAGGTAGAGATATTGGTGGTAACTATGCTTATCTATTACTACCACATGGTACAGTAAAATACTATGTAGATAGTGGCAATATAGAAAAAGATGAAATAATTACCTTTACTCTAAAATCAGGTGAAATATTTATAAATGAATCCAAAGAGGCTGAAAAGTGGGATATTAATGGGCCTTATGAAATTAAATCTATTAGTGGAAACATCATTGAAGTAATAACTGCATTTAATGCTGATGGTAATGTAGAAAGCACACGAAACATTGTAGTAAATAGTGATACTATTTACTATGATAATGAAAACAGCCCTATAATTCTTGAAAAAGATGACATTGCTAGAGGTGACATTATAAAGGTTTACAGAGAAGTCGGAGAAACCGCTGTTGCAGTTGTTGAATTAGTAGATGAAGAAGTACTACCTATACGCTAATAAAATTATACTTGGTAATACTTTATGAATGTTTAAAAGTAACTGCAAAATTACACGAGTATAAAGATGCTTAAAAAACTAACTTTAATAATTTGCCTAATTTACCCCAGCCTTAGGAGCAATCCTTAGTGCCGGGGTATTTTTTATAGCTTAAATTATAAAGTTAGCGTAAAATTACTGTAGGAAAAAAACAAAAGAGAATAACTCCCTTGTGATAGAATTTAAGTTAATCAAAAAAACCAAAAACACACAAGAAAGGAGCTATTCTCATGGATAAAATTATACATGAAATATTGGGAAAAATCATTCGAGATAACACTAAAAATTTAGAAAATCTATTTACTAATCATAAGAGTATTTCAGACTTCATATTACAAACAAAGAAAATGTTAGATGAAGTAGGTGTCTTACTTGTAGAACAAGCATTTGAATTAGCTGATGAAATGATTAAAGAATCAGTATGGCGTAAAGAAAATTGGTATATACAGCGTAATAATGATAATAAATCACTAACAACAATATTTGGTGTAGTTAACTACAATAGAACTTACTATAAAAATAAACACGATAACTCTTACAGTTATCTATCAGATGAAGCTTTAGGCATTGACCCACACCAGCGAATGGATTTATCTATGAAATCACAATTGATTGAAAGAACACTAGATTTATCCTATAAAAAAAGTGGTGAGAGTGTAGCTGAAAGTGTAATCATAAGTGATCAAAGCGTAATGAATAGTATCAGAGAGTTAGGAAGTGTTGAAAATACTTCAGCTAAGATTACAAAAGAAAAAAAGCAGCTAAAAACACTTTACATAGAAGCTGATGAAGATCATGTGCCAATGCAAGATGGAAGTAATAGAGAAATGAGATTAGTATATGTTCATGAAGGTAAAGAAAAAGTTAATAAAGATAGATATAAACTTATAAACTGTCGGTATTTTTCAGGAGAATACAATGATAGTGAAGAACTATGGTTAGAAGTTGCAGAATACTTAGATAAAGCCTATGACATAGATAAAGTTGAAAAAATATACTTGTCAGGTGATGGGGCACAGTGGATTAAAGAAGGTTTGAATTGGATAAAAGGCAGTCTTTTTGTTTTAGATAAATTTCATCTTGCTAAATATATAAAAACAGCAACTGGACATATGCCACATTTAGAATCTATGCTATGGAATTATATAAACGAACAAAATAAAATATATGTTGAGGATTTATTAGACGCGATTATAAAAGAAACTGAAAGTGAGACTAAGAAAAAAAGTATTAAACAATCTAAAAAATATATACTAAATAACTGGGAAGGAATAAAAAGGCAATATGATGCAGACTACATAGGTTGTAGTGCTGAAAGCCATGTAAGTCACATATTATCCTCAAGATTAAGTTCTAGACCAAAGGGTTGGAGTAGAGTAGGTGCAGATCAAATGGCAAGATTAAGAGCTTTTAATGCAAACAAAGGCGACATTTATGAATTAATGAAAAATAAGAAAAAAGAAAATCAAAAGGAAAGAAACAAAGCTAAAATAAGTAAAAAAATAATAAGAAATAAACTAAATACTAGTACTTATGGACAAATAGATAATATTACAATCTTAAATACTGGTAAACGTACTTGGGCAAGAGAATTCCTTAAATCCATACGTGGTGCTTAATTATCTTTTTAGTAGGGAGATTTCTTTTTTAAATTTTCCTACAGTATATTGACACTATCAATTATAAATATAAATTACTCTTTTTATGGTTTTATATGTTATTCTATAAGTAGTTATACAAGGAGGGTGATAGCAAGTGAAGAAGGAGTTAAAAGGATTTATAGCTGGTGTTGTTTGCACTTTATTATTAATTCCCACAGTTGTTGGGGCATCTGAAGTTACTGAAAGGATTGAAGCATTTGTTAATAAGCAAATACAGTTTGTAATTAATGATTCTAAAGTTAATTTTACAGAAGAAGGCGGAACTACTGTCTATCCAATTGTTTATAACGATAGGACTTACATACCGGTTAGATTTTTAGCAGAAGAGCTTGGATTAACAGTTGACTGGATTGAGGAAACTAATACAGTAGAGATTAATAAAGAAACTCCGGAGCATAGCCTAAGCTATGATTATTCAGTGGGTAAATTTTACTATACTGATGCTAGACTTATTAGAGAAGAAGGTTTCTGGTATAAAGGTGATATAGTTGATGGAAAGCCTAATGGTTATGGCATTGCATATTATGCAGATGGAGCTAAGCGATATGAAGGTGAATTTAAAGACGGTTTAATGCATGGTGACGGCAAGGCCTTTTATCGTGATGGTTCTAAAAGACTAGTAGGAACATTCTATGAACAAGCACTGCATGGAAAAGGTACATCTTATCATCAAGACGGTGAGACAGTTAGATATCAAGGTGAATTTGAAAAAGGTAGTTATAGTGGTATTGGTAGATACTATGATTCAGACGGAACCCTTAGGTATTTTGGTCATTACCTAGATAGTAACAAACATGGTATAGGACAAAGTTATTACCATGCTGAACAAGGAGGAAACCTTGAATATACAGGTGAATATAAAAATGATCTAAAACATGGAGAAGGTAAATGGTACGAATCACAAGGCAATCTAGTATATAAAGGTAACTTTGCTGAGAATAGTCCTAATGGATTAGGAAAACAGTATCACCTAAACGGAAATTTATATTATGAAGGTGAGTATAAAAACGGTAAATGGCATGGCTATGGGAAAGAATATGATGAAGATGGCAATGTGGTTTATGAAGGACTATGGGTAGATGGAGAAAGAGCGGATTAATTCTTTAAATATAACAATTTAAGATAAAATTTATTTTAGTAGCGGAGAATGTATTTCTCCGCTATTTTTGTGTCTATATTTTTATTTTCCTAACAAAAAACTGGTGGGGAAACCTATGGGAACATATGTTCTTTTTTTCGTTAAACTGTGCTAAAATGTTAGAAAATAACATTAAAGGGAATTTTGAAGGAGGAGGCAGTTTAATGGAAAAAGTAAGGATAGAATTGGTTAGAGATAATATTATTGGTTTAAGGCCGGTTTATACAGATGGGGGTAATGCTACGGAGGTATTTTTATCTAGTGGTGAAGTTTTGTTGGATTATAGGGGGATAAAGACGGTTAAGGCAGCATTTGCTAGGAATTATGCAGTTGATTTACAGGCGCAGAGACAGGGGATAGAAAGAGAATTTAACCGTAAAGGAGGGGTATTGCCTTTTTATCTAAATAATCGGGTATTTATACCTTTAAAGATGCGTCAGGCTATAGGTGAAAATGATTTGGTTTATGGGTTTATAGATGTTAAGTATGTAACAGAGATAAGGGAAGAGGAGAGAAGAAAGTGTAGGGTTTATTTAAGTACTGGTAGTGATGTAGAGGTTTTAAGTGGAGTTAATACAGCTAATAATAGTATGATTTTGGGTAATAAGGTTTTTGATAATATACAGGATAATAAGCCTGATATTAAGGAGATAGATTTTTTTAAAGGGATTTATAAAATTTTTAGTACATTAAGTGATGTGCCTGATCTGAAGAAAAAGGTAAAGAAGATGGAGGAAATGATAGCAGAGGGTGAGGGTTCTAAGTATAGGGTGAAGAAGGATGAGGAGGAAAATAAGAAGGATAATTAGTAGGGTTTAAATAAAAGCCATTATCAGAGCAGATTATGGTAAAATATAGAATAATTGCAGGAGATTTGCAACAAAAAATGATATCTATATATTAGGTATCATTTTTTGTGTAAGAAATAGATTTTTTTTGCGTAGGGGCAATAGAGGATAAATTTTAGAAGGGAGGGTTTTTTTGGCTTTATTAGAGTTGAGTGATATTTATAAAAGCTATAAGGACGGAAATGTTAAGGTTGAAGCCTTAAAGGGAGTGAGCCTATCTATAGAAGATGGGAGCTTTGTTTCTATAATGGGGCCATCTGGTTCGGGTAAGTCTACTTTGATGAATATTTTGGGTTGTCTTGATGTGCCAACATCAGGGAGTTATAGGATTGATAATAAGCAGGTGGAGAAGCTAAGTGATGCGGAATTATCTGATGTTCGCAGTGAGTTTATGGGTTTTGTTTTTCAACAGTTTCATTTGATATCGGGATTAAACGCTTTAGAAAATGTAGAGCTTCCGCTAATTTATCAGGGTATGATAGGTGGTAAAAGGAAAAAGTTAGCTAAGGAGGCACTGGGTTCTGTTGGTTTAGGAGATCGTTTGTACCATAAACAGTCTCAGTTATCAGGTGGTGAGCAACAAAGGGTGGCTATAGCTCGGGCTATAGTAAAGAATCCTAAGCTGGTTTTAGCAGATGAACCTACGGGGGCATTAGATAGTAAGTCTGGTGATAATATTATGAATATTTTTAGAAGCTTAAATGAGGAAAGAAAGATTACTATTATTCAGGTTACTCATGAGAAGGCGATAGCGGAGTGTAGTAAATTGATTTACCATTTGCGAGATGGTGAAATTAGTGATATAGAGGAAATAAAGGCGGATGCGGATAAGGAGGAAGTGATTTGAATCAGAGAATGATAGCAATTTTGATAGTTATTTTTATTGTAGCAGGAGGAGGCTTTTATATATATAAGCAGTTAGTTGATTCATTACATACTGAGGTTCAAGGGCCTGTTTATGCTACTAGTGAAGTAACTAGGGGAGATATACATGTGGGGGTTGAAACTACGGGGAGATTAGACCCTTCCTCTGGTGGTGCTATACGAGTTTCGGATGCCCTTAGAGAGGCTAGAGTTAATGAACTTATTATAGATGAAGTAATGTTTTCTGAAGGGGATGAAGTAGGCAGACAGGAAACGGTGGTTCGCCTTTTAGCTCCTGGGTTAGATGATGATGTAGTTGAGTTACAAAACCAAATTAGAAGGGAAAGGGAAAGTCTAGCAAATCTCACAGGTGTTTCAGAAGCTGAGTTAATGAGTATAGATCCTGCTCGTGGGGTTACTATTTCAGCACCCATTGATGGGCGGGTTCAGGAGCTGGATTTAGACGAGGGAGAGGAGGTTTCCCAAGGACAAACTATTGCTCGAGTAGTAGATGCTTCTACTTACACATTAATCTTAAATTTGTATCAGGCAGAATATGAAATGGTAGAAGAGGATCAATCAGTTGTACTAAGGTTTCCTTATTTTGGAGGGCTACAAGATGGGGTGATAACTAATATTAGTTCTAATCCTGTACCATACAAAAGAAATGAAGATGATGAATTTGCTTTAGGCTTTGCTTATGAGGTTGAGGTGGAAGGTGAAAATCCAGGCTTGGTACAAAAGGGTATGCGAGTTGAAGTAGGTGTAGAGCAAGAAAATGGTGGTACTTATTATTTTGGTAATGCAACTACGGTTGATGGTTTTTTAGATGAACAAAGGGTTTTTAGTAGTACAGAAGGCATAGTGGCCGAGGTACATGCCTCTAATATGGCTGAGGTAAAAGAGGGTGATCCTATTATTACTTTGGCTGGTTCGGATGTAGAGGATACTATTAGAAATAGGTTAGATAAAATACGTGAATTAGAATCTGATTTAAGACAGCTAAATTCAGCAGTTGATAGATTAAATGTTACTTCTCCTATGGAGGGGATATTAGCACGGATTAATAATGAAGAAGGAGATAGTGTGAATCCCGGGGATTATATAGGTAATGTTTATCAAACATCTCAAATGTCGATGATGACTACTGTAGATGATATTGATGTTTTACATATATCTCAAGAAGCTCCGGTTAGGGTAATGGTTGATGCTTTACCCGATGAGGTTTTTGAAGGTGAGGTAAGGGATATTAGTACTCAATGGAGTGGTGATGGTGAAGCCACTAATTTTAGGGTGTTTATAGAGGTTAAAGGTGGAGCGGAGTTAAGACCGGGAATGCAGGCGAGGGCGCATATTGATGCTGGTAGTGCGGAGGATGTATTGCTAGTGCCTATTGAAGCGGTATTCCAAGAAGAAAGTAGGTATAGGGTTGAGGTTTTAGATGAGGAAAATATACCTAGCGTAGTTACTGTGGAAATAGGGTTGATGAATGATAGGTATGCTGAGATAGAGAGTGGGCTAGAAGAAGGAGATATAGTTATTACTGGAAGTAGTAGTGATTTGTTGCCTACCCAGGATGTAGAACAGGGAGGTACCCTCATGCCAGAGACAACTCCGGATGAGGATGGTGATGAATAAATTGTTTAAACAGGATTCACCATGGATGGCTTTTTTCATTAGGTTTTGGTTTACAGCTAAAATGGCTGCTAATGGTGTTTTGTCTAATACTTTGCGTTCCGCACTCACCATCTTAGGAGTGGCTATAGGGGTCGCTTCAGTTGTTGGGTTAATGGGAATCGGTGAAGGAGCCCGCCAAAATGTAATGGAACAGTTTGAGAGTTTAGGAACGAATGTTATTGCTATACAAGCCCATGATGAAAGCTATGAGTTTTTTCCGGATAAATCATATGAGTTGGTAGATAGGGTGCAGGGGCTAGATAAGGCAACTCCGGTTGTTAATACGGATACTTCTATGCGCTGGAGACGAACGAGTGGAGAGGTTTTTGTAGTAGGGGTAAATGAACAGTTTCCTAAGATACGTGATCATGAAATGGTGGCAGGAGATTTTTTTAGTGAGTTGCATGTAGAACAAAGATCTTCGGTAGCTGTTTTAGGGCATAATTTAGCTATTAATTTAGCTGGTGGTAGAAGCCCAGTAGGACAAATAATTACTTTAGATGGGCAAAGCTACAGAATACTAGGTGTGCTAGACCCTAAGGGGGATGGGCATGCCAATAATATAGATAATAAGGTGGTAATACCCTATACTTCTGCCCAAAGGCTTGAGGAAAAGAGAACAGTTGAAGAAATATGGGGTAAGGCGGCTTCGACTAGAGATGCGGAGCTTTCCACAGTACAGTTAGGAAGAATTTTTCAAAGGGAAATGGGCCTTGCTCAAGATGCCCCCACCCCACAGCAACCAGAGCAAGATCCTGGTGGAATGCCGGGAGGAGCTATGCCAGTCCAGCCAGCTCCACAGCCGGAGGAGCCTAGTATCCCTACTATAAGTGATGATCCTATAACTATTACTAATTTAAACCAACTAGTAGATGAGGTAGATCAGGCTAATAGGATAATGACCTTGCTGTTAGGAGGGATTGCAGCAGTTGCACTGTTAGTAGGTGGTTTAGGGATTATGAATATAATGCTCGTGGCGGTAACAGAAAGAACTTCGGAGATCGGAGTAAGAAGAGCCCTAGGGGCCAAGCAAACCGACCTCATGGCACAGTTTTTATTAGAGGCTTTATATTTAAGTATTATAGGTATTATATGTGGTATTATCATTGGAATATGGGGACTAACTATATTCGAAAACTACGGATTCCAGACTGCAGTAAGCTTTGAAGCTATAAAAATAGCAGCGGCAGTAGCCCTAGGCTCAGGCCTACTATTCGGAGTCTACCCAGCAATATCGGCTTCCTCCGTACCACCGGTAGAAGCTTTGAGACGGCAGTAGGCGAGCGAGCGGCGATGTGGAACAAGGGACGGTTTGGAGTGACCCCATGATGGTGTACACTTTGGGGACGGATAAAAATGATGTTTTATTGTTGATTGCTGTAGATACATAGTATATACTGAAATTGAGGTGATTGATATGTATACCACAATACAAAAGTGGGGAAATAGTCAAGCGGTTAGAATTCCAAAAGCTATTCTTGAAATGCTAGAGATTGGTGAGAATGATAAAGTGGAAATGAAGGTACACGATGGAAACTTGGTGATTATTCCTGTTAAAAAACATAAAACCTTAAAAGAGAGAATTGCTGAATATGAAGGGGATTATCAGTGTGGCGAGTGGGATACTGGAAAACCCAAAGGCAAAGAGGAGTTTTAAATGGGATATATACCAGAACAAGGTGATATCATTCTTATTGAATTTGATCCCCAGACTGGTCATGAACAAAAAGGCAAAAGACCGGCTTTTGTAGTAAGTAATAAAGTTTTTAATCAGTTTACAAAGCTTGCGATTGTTTGTCCGATTACTAATACTAATCGAGGCTTTCCTCTTCATGTGCCGTTAGATGATAGGAATAAAACAACAGGTGTAATTATGTGTGAACAAGGTAAGGCATTAGATATTGTAGCAAGGAATGCGATTTTTATAGAAAAAGCCCCAGATGATATTTTAGAAGAAGTGGTTGATATTTATATTGGGTTTGTTGAAATTACAAAAAGTTAGAACAAAGAACCGTCCCCTGTTTTATTGTTGTTAAATTATGGTTATGATAAAATTATAATTAGACATTATTTTGTCAGGTGGGTGTCTTAAAGTATGGAATCAATAGAGATGAATAATATAAATAAAAGGGAAGAAAGACTTAATAAAGTTAAACATATAGTTTGTAGTTTATTTAAGGGTAGGAAAGTTGATATATATCTTATTGGGTCATGGGCCAAAGGGGAAGAAAAAAGGACTTCTGACATTGACATTGGCATTATTTGCCATGAGCTTTTAGAGGAAGGTTTTATTGCTGGTATTATTGAAGAACTTGAACAAACTGATATTCCCTATAGAATTGAATTGGTAGATTTGACAGAGATGAATGAAGATAAACGCAATGCTTTTTTAAAGGGGGCTGTAAAATGGAAAGACTCCAGCAACGGATATTAAGTGCAACCAGAGCATTAAAAACATTAGATGAAGTTTTAAGGCTTGAAGATAAATCTGTAATTCAAAGAGATGCAGCAATTCAGAGGTTTGAATATACATTTGAAGCTGTATGGAAAACAGCTAAGTTGTTTTTATTTGAAAATGAAGGAATTGATATTGGTTCACCAAAAGGGGTTATGAGGTCTTTAAGGGAAGTGGGTATTTTAAATGAAGATGAAACCCAAAGAGCACTCCAGATGGTAGATGATAGAAATAGAACTTCTCATACTTACAATGAAGATATTGCAGAACAAATATATGCAAGATTACCAGAGTACTATCAAATATTGAATAAGATTAATGGGTGTCTGTCACCTTCAGAATTTAAAAGTGACAATATGTAACTATTTAAGGTGATTTAATGAAGGAATTAATTTATAATTACTTAGTTTCCTTGGATAAAAAGCGGATTAAAACTGAAGATATAGAAGATTTTGCAACAAAGAACCGTCCCCTGTTTCATGCCGCCCTCCCCCCTGTTTCAGCCATTTACAAAATCTAAAAAAAACCCTAAAATTATAACAGTGATTAAGCTGGTTTAAGTATATGAAAGGGTAAAAGTATGGATTTAAATGTTAGAACTGAGATGAAGTTTATAGTTCCTAAAGCACAACATAGTACTATACTTGATATAATAAATAGTCATGCAGCATATGATTCTTTTGCTAAAGCTAATGGAAAATATAGAATAACTAATCTGTATTTTGAGACTGATGATAATCGGATTTATTATGAGACGGTTAATAGAGATCGGTTTCGCCAAAAGCTACGCTTGAGAAGTTATGGGGATATAGAGCTTGATGATGAAGTGTTTTTTGAGCTAAAGCAAAAGCATAGAGGGATAGTGAGTAAGAGAAGGACTAGGATAAGGCTGTCTGATTTTTATAGGCTTAAGGATAATAATTATAGTATTGATAGTACATATAATGTTTCTAATATGCAGGCATTAAAAGAGATAGTGTATTTTAGGGAGTTTTATAATGTTAAACCGAAGATGGTTTTAACTTATGAAAGACAGGCTTTTGTTGGGGTAAATGATTCTGATTTAAGGATAACATTTGATACTAATTTAAAGTGTAGAGAAAAAGATTTGCGTCTTGAGAGCAAGCAAAAAGGGGAATATTTTCTTGATCCTGATAAGGCTATTATGGAGGTAAAGGTAAGAAATGGTGTTCCACTTTGGTTAGCTAGGGCTTTAAGTGAGTTGAACTGTTTTAAGCAAAGGGTTTCTAAATATAGGTTAGCTTTTGAAAAGCCTTATTTATATGAGCAGCAGTTGTTGGGTAGAGGAGATGTGGTATGACAGAGTTGTTAAATAATGAGCCTATTATTAATAATGTTTTGTTAACTGAGGTATTTTTAGCTATAGGATTAAGTTTTGTTTTAGTATATATAATAACTTTGGTTTATCAAAAAACCTATAAGGGGAATACGTATTCTCAATCTTTTGTCCATACAGTCATTATTATGGGTGTAGTAGTATCTGTTGTAATGATTGTTATAGGAAATAATTTAGCTAGAGCATTTGGTTTGGTGGGGGCACTTTCTATTATTAGGTTTAGGATGGCTATGACTGACCCTAAAGATATAGCGTATATATTTTTTGCGATGGCTGTTGGGTTAGCATGTGGGACAGGCTTTTATACTGTGGCAATTTCATTAACATTTTATTTATGTATTATTATATATGTTATGTATTATTTTGATTATGGGAAGAAAACCCAACATAAACAGATTGTTAGGATATCAGTACCAGAGAATTTAAACTATGAAAATATATTTGATGATATTTTCGAAAAGTATTTAGAGGAATATACTTTGCAGCGTGTAGAGACAACAAATTTAGGAACTATGTTTGAATTAGTATATTTGGTTAAGAGTAAAGAGGGAGTAGAACACAAGGAGTTTTTAGATGCTATTAGAGAGCGTAATTCAAACTTAAAGGTTTCTATTAATTTGGCTAGTGGGACGTTTTAAGTGGGAGTTATGTTAGATGTTATGAAAGTTAGATTTAAAAGCATCTGTTAAGTGGTGTGCTTAATGGATGCTTTTTGTTTTAAGGTATTAGTTATTTTGTTAATATATTTATAAAAGAATTTAGTAGGGGATGGGAGCAAAGATGAAAAAATATGTAATAGCAGTATTGTTTATATTAATGATTAGCATCTCGATAGTTATTCCCCTTAATTTTATTAGGAATGAGGCAATACAGTTTAAAGATGATGCTTTAGAGTATGCAGTACGTGAAGCAGTAGGGAAATTAGATGGTAATATTTATTTACAGGAAATAGAGCATATTACCGTTCTTGATTTAGAGGGTTATGGTATAAGGGATATAACTGGTTTGGAAAATTTCAAGAATTTAGAGAAATTAATACTGCGTGATAATGATATAGTTGACATAACTCCGCTTAGTGAGCTGGATAGTCTGCAGGTTTTAGATTTAAGAGGTAATATTATTTCAGATATATATCCACTGAGAAATCTAACTAATTTAGAGGATTTAAATTTACGGGGGAATTTTATTTCTGATATATCACCACTAGAGAATTTAGTTTTACTGAGAGAGCTTAATATTAGAGATAATAGTATTGAGGATATATCGGTATTATCTAATTTTAAGTTACTTAAGGATTTGAATATTAGGTATAATTATATTGAAGATATAGGTCCTTTAGAGGATTTGCCTAGTTTGTACCAAAGGCTGTATTTAGAAGGTAATATAATTGGAGATTTTTCACCAGTAGCTAGTTATTATGATTATATAGAGGAAAAGGATTTTTAATTTGATTTGGGGGATAGGATGAAAAAGCATGTTTTTATACTAGGGCCTACTATATTATTGTTATTTGCAATTGTTGGGGTTAGTTATACTGATCATGGAAAAGAGAGTTTTGATGAGAAGTTAATACCACTGTATCTTTATGCAGAAGATACTGCATTACAAAGGTTATATGCAGATCCACATGCTAATAATAGAATTGATGGTTATATAAAACTAGGGAAAGATGGAGAGGTTTTGCATTTAGATGGATTTAGGTTTAGAGGCAATAGTGCTAGGGATCAACCTAAGAAATCATTTAATATAATTTTTGATCAAGAACAGGATTTTTTGTATGGTAGCAATCGAATGAATTTAAATGCAACATATACTGATCCCACTATGATGAGAGAGAAATTATCTATGGATATGTTTTTACATTTAGGACAAGTAGCTCCTAGAACCAGGTATTTTGAGCTGCATATAAATGATGTATTTGAAGGTACTTATGTGCAGGTGGAGAGGGTAGATAGTGACCTTTTAGAATATCATGGTTTACATGGTAGGGGAACATTAGTAAGGGATAGGTTTAGGCAAAATATTTATAAGCCGGAGATTGATAATTACTCTATGTTTGCTTTTGATATTGATTCTGTAGTAGATGCAGAGGAGTTTTTAAAGGATAATTTGGATTATAGGGGCAATCCCAATTGGGATGAAGTAGAGGAGCTATTAAGATGGGTATATAATACACCAGCAGGTGAGGAGTATTACAAGGGTTTTATTGAAAGGTTTGATATTGATTATTTTATTGATTGGTTAGCTGTACATTATCTCATTGGGGATGTTGATTTTTATGCTGATGATTATTGGTTATATAAGGATCATTTTGATGAGTCTTCTAAATGGAAGGTTATTCCTTGGGATAAGGATTTAACCTTTGGTTCACATACGAGAAATACTACTGCTAATGATTATTTCTTTTATGAACACCCCATAAAAGGAGGCTGGAATTGGAATAATGAACTTATTTTAAAATTTTTAGATACTAAAGATTTGCGACTTATGTTATTTGAGCGGATAGAAGAGCTGATGAATGAGGTTTTTACTATAGATTATTTTAAGACTGAGATTGAATATTTAGAAGCTATTATTGGTGAGCAGATGCAAATAGAGCCAAGTGAAGAAAACTTTCATTTACATCAAGCTAACCATCACAGTACCCCAAAGGATTTTGATTATCAAGTAGAAGCGTTAATTGATTTTGTTAATTTACGCTATGAAAATCTTAACCGCCAGTTAAATCCAATAACTGATGAATTGGTTGTTATAGATGTTAATGACTATGATATAGGTGATACGGTTTTCTTTACAGATGCTATAGGTTGGGTTATAGCTAAGTTTGAAATTACTAGTATAGATGAACCGGGTAATGTTAGTATTTCTATTAAACCCCATGAAAATAGTGAACATAAAGGGTTGAATAAGGTGTGGAATATTAGCAGTGATGGTTGTGGTATAAAAGGAAACTTATCATTGTTTTGTAGAAATGATGTTGCTTATGGACATGACCCTGAAGACCTAAATTGGTTTATATCTTCACAACCAGTTAGTGATGAAAACTACAACCAATGGGATTTAAAGGCTAGGTATGTAGGCAGTGAAGAGTATCTAGAAACCAAAGTGAACCCTTATTCTAATAAAGTTACAATTATTGATGGCTATTTAAAGGATTCAACAATTGAAGTAGACTTGAGGTGAAGGTGAAACAGGGTGCTGGTGCAGTGAAACAGGGGACGGTTCTTTGTTCTATTTCCAATGAAATAGAACAAAGAACCGTCCCCTGTTTCACTGTTAAAAGGAAAAACTAGATGTGGTGCAGGGTGCCGAAAGGATGATAATAGGTATCGAGAAAGGTTTTATAAAAAATATAACAAGGGTTGCACTTATGTTTTTTTGGTTGGGGATAATTATATTAGTTCCCAATAATGAGTTAGAGAAAGAGTACGTGTATCCTGTAGTTCAAGATAGTGAGAGGATAGAACAAATAGTAATGACCTTACCGCAAATTCAATTTCACTATGCAGGGCGCTTCCATGATAGTTATGCCAATCCAATTGAATTTGCACAGTTTACCATGCGTAAAAGTGCTCATATGGTATTGTATGGGTTCTTAGGTTTATCATTTGTTTGGGTGTTAAAGGGCTTTGGTGTAAATGGACTACGATCGTGGATTATAGCAGGCTTATTGGTGCTAGCTGTAGCAGTGGCTGATGAGACTCATCAGTACTTTACAGATGGCAGAACAGGATGTATTGAAGATGTAATTATAGATGTAGTTGGATATATAATTTTAGCCTTTATTGTTTTAAGCTTGCGAAAATTCAAAACATAGAACAGGGGACGGTTCTTTGTTTGACATTACCCTACTGGTAAATTAAACTAACGGTGGGGTGATTTTTTATGCCAAGAGTAGCGCGAAGGAAAAGTGAGACAAACATATATCACATAATGTTGAGAGGTATAAATCAGCAGAATATATTTGTAGATGATGAGGATAATGAAAAATTTATTAAAACACTTGCTAAATACCGCAAAGAAATTGAATATGAAATTTATGCTTACTGTTTGATGGGTAATCACATTCACTTGCTTATAAAGGAAGGGAATGAAGAGTTGGGAAATACCATGAGGCGAATAGGGGCAAGTTACGTGTACTGGTACAATTGGCAGTATAATAGGAAAGGACACTTGTTTCAGGACCGATATAGAAGCGAACCAGTAGAAGATGACACTTATTTTTTAACAGTATTAAGATACATACATCAGAATCCGTTAAAAGCAGGTTTGGTTGATAATATTGAGTCATATAAGTGGAGTAGTTATAAGGAATACATTACCGAAGCAAAGATTGTTGATGTAGATTTTGCTTTGGCAATGTTTGATGAAGATAAGGAAAAGGCTATTGATATGTTTAAAGAATTTAATGTGGCAGTTAATGATGATCAATGTCTAGAAATAACTCCAGAAAAGAAAACTGTTTCCGACAAAGAAATAAGGAGTTTGGTGTTAAACAAATATAATATTGAATTAGCTTCACTGCAAAATGAGGATCCTAAAATGCAAAAAGAGGTTTTGAAATATTTAAAGGAAATCGAGGGAAGCTCATTAAGGCAGCTGGTTAGATTAACTGGATTGACCGTAAATAAGGTTTATAGAGCCTAAGGTGAAACAGGGATAGCAGGACGCAGGTGAGTAAAACAGGGGACGGTTCTTTGTTCTATTTCTACTGAAATAGAACAAAGAACCGTCCCCTGTTTTACTCACCTGCGTCCTGCTGTCCCTGTTTTACTCAATTTACTAATTTTTTTTTGTATTTATACGATATAATAAATAGTATAACGTGGTAATGGTGGGAGGAAATGCATTGAAAAGGTTAATTTCTATTTTAACAACTGGCCTTTTTTTACTATGTTTTGTTTTACCTAGTAATGTTTTGGCATTTGATGATATTAGGGGACATTGGGCGGAACATGATATTTTAAGGATGAATGCTGTAGGGATTATCGAAGGTGATGGTGAAGGTTATTTTTTTCCAAACGTATCTTTAAGCCGTCAGGAAACCTTGGCGATGATTCTGCGATTAGTAGGTTTAGATGACGAGGCTGATACAGCTAATGTTCCGAGCAGTTCAACTACCTTTAGTCCTAATAATGCAGCGGAATGGGCTAAGGGGTATTTATATGTTTCTATGCAAGAGGGAATTATAGATTCTAGTGATGTTCGCATATCAAATTGGCGTGGTCCGGTGGAGAGGCAAGAGGTTGCTATATGGTTGAGTAAAGCATTGAAGCTACCTCCAGTTAGTAATTATCATAGTAGTTTAGTGCAATTTGAAGATGGTGGCCAGATAGCAGTACAAAAGGCCCCTTATATTGCTCCTTTGATAAATGATCGTGTGATTGTAGGTGCTGATGGTTATTTTAAGCCTAGAGATGCAATAATGCGTGGAGAAATGGCGGCACTGCTAAATCGAGTAGATGGTAGATATACTGAGAGAAGCACGATTAGTCCACCTTCATACGGACAAGATCCATTCTTTGGTGGGTTGCCTACTGATGGTATATATGACCCTGCGCCCAGTACGCCGTCTAATACCGTTTATCTAACAGGGGAGTTTTATGATATTGATTTTGAAAATGATACCTTAGAAATAATAAAAAGAGGAAATTATTTAAAGCTTGATTTAGCTACTAACTATTTATCTCAGTTTGGAGTTAATTATTCTTGGCAGTTACCTTATAGGTTTGGAGATGATGTAGAAGTCCAGCTTATAAATGGATATGTTACATATATAGATGTAATTGATAGATATGATAGGGATCGTGATGATTATAGGGATGGAGATATTGTTGTTTATAAAGGAGATATTAGCTCTGTTGATAGTAGTCGTGATCGAATAGAGCTAAGGTCAGGAAGTGTTGAATATATAGATGGCACACGTTGGCGTAGTGAATCAGGAAGTAAGACTATGGATGTCGCTAGTAGGGCTGATATTTATAAAGATGAACGCGATATTAGTTTGCGAAGTTTAAGAAGAGGGGATACGGTTTATGTTGCCTATGATGAGCATCGTAGGGAAGCTGTTCAGATTAGAACTCGTGATGGCAGTGAAACTACTGAAAGCAGTGATATAAGGACTTTAAATACTTCCAGGCAAACATTTAGTTTATCTAATTCAACAAGAACTTATGATTATGATGATTGTGCGATTGTAGTGCACAATGGTGAATTATTAGATATTGATGATTTGAGAAGAGATGATGATGTTTATTTAGTAGCTGATAGGATTAATTGGCCTTCTGATTTTAATGCGGCTGTAGTAATTATTGACCCTAGACGTAGTGATAGAGGGTATGGTGATGATTATATAGTATATAGGGCTGAGTTAGATGATGTATATACTCGTAGTGATGAGATTAGACTAACTGATGTAGATTATTGGTCAGGAAGTCGTTGGCGTAGCCAGTCTAGTAGAGAAACTTTATATGTGGAAAGAAGAGCTGAAATATATTGTTGTGGTAGTGAAATTGATTTATATGATTTAAGTGATGACCATATAGATGATACAGTATATGTTCTTTATGATGAGTATAATGATGAAGTAGTTAAAATCAGGGTGCTAGAGGATAGTCGTAGATTTATATCTAATGAAGAAGTCTATGAAGTAAATCGTTCTGATTTTAGGTTAGATAATAGAAACAGAGATAGAATTAGATTTGATGATTGTACCATTGTAATGCTTGGTGATAGATGGGTAGATATAGATGATTTGCTTGAAGGAGATATAGTATATGTAGAAGTTGATCGAGTAAATGGTATTGATTACGCTGCCGTAATTTTTATTGACTAACAGCTCTCAAACATGGGGCGGCACTGGTGAAACAGGGGACGGTTCTTTGTTCTACCGCTAGCGGTAGAACAAAGAACCGTCCCCTGTTTCACCAGTGCCGCCCCATGTTTCACCCTTATTTTCATTAGTATTAAATCCCACATACCATTATGCTAAAGAAAAAATAACTTAGTGACAATAATTTTCATAAATTTTACGTATACTAGTGTAGAATAAATTTTAACTCTTATATTGATAAGGAGGTAGTAAATGAAAAAGGTTTTAGTAGTTATTTTGATGTTGGTTTTTAATATTATTTTAATAAGTAGTGTTCAGGCACAAGAGAGTGTAGAAGCTGAGGGAGAGGGTAGAACCATGCTGCTTCAGGTGGGGAGTCCCTATGCAAAGATTAATGATGAGTTTGTTTTAATAGATCCGGAAAACTCTAATATAAGGCCAGTGATTATAGAAAGTCGTACACTAGTTCCAATCAGATTTATTTCGGAAAGTCTAAAGTTTGAAGTTGATTGGAAAGAGGATGAACGGAAGGCTATTTTGGCTAAAGACGATATGTCAATAACTTGTAGACCAGATAGTTCAGTAATAAAAGTTGATAATGAAAAACTATCTTTGGATGTACCAGCTAAAATAATGAATGACCGATTATATGTGCCGCTTAGAGCTATAAGTGAAATATTTGATAATAATGTTTCTTATTTGAATCGATTAATAAAGGTAACTGAGATTAATAATTCATTAAAAGGATTTAATAAAGATAAGCTAGTAGATATATATACCGATTTTGTTGCATTACAGATTAGGCAGGAATCGTATGAAGATGAAAGTATCGAGCGTTGGAAAATCGCTCAAATATTAGTGGGGCATATTTCTAGGTTTCATAATTTAGTTATTCCGGAGGCAGATTACTATATGTTTCCTGATGCCCAAAAGATTCCTAAACATGCATATTATAATGCTAATTTAGCTGCTCATTTAGGCTTATTGGAAATTAATAGAGGTGATTTTGATCCTTTTAAAAAGGTTAGTTTAAGTGAGGTTAAAAATATTTTAGAAAAGTTTAAAAAAGTTTTAAAAGAAAAGCCCGATTTACCAGGTGAAGCAAATAATCTTAGCAATGACCAAGTATTAGCGATTATAAATAAGGCTGCAGAGGAAGCAAAAAAAAGTGATAATAGGCTACGAGCTAGTGTCTATGATTTTGCTACAAATACTACGGTAAATTACAATGGAAACCAAAGATTTTATCCGGCTAGTTTGACCAAGGTTTTAAATTTACTGTGCTATTTAGAGGAAGTTGAACGAGGTAATAAATATTTAAATAGTACCTATAAGTTAAAGGAAAGTGATAAATACATAGATGAAGAAAAGGTGGCAGGAACAGGCTCATTGCAACATCAAGAAGAAGGAACTAGTTACACTTTTGATAGGCTTTTATCATTAATGATTAGTATTAGTGATAATGTAGCTTCAAACATAGTCCTAGATGCTTTGGGTACGGATAGGGTGAACTCGTTTGCTGTTAGACATTATCTGAACGATACTAGGGTTTTTAGAAAGTTTTATGACTTTTCAACAAATAAATCATATAATTATTCAACAACTGTTGATTTGACTCGAAAGCTTGTTTTGCTAGAAAATCGGCAAGTAGTTAGTGATTACCTGTCTAGTAAGGGAATTAGTTTTTTAGAGGATACAGCAGATAAAAATAAAATAGGCCGTTATGCCCCTGATAATGTAGTGGTTGCCAATAAAATTGGGGTATTGTCACGAATGTCGGGTGATATGGCATTAGTTTACTTTCCTCACCGTGAGCCAATAGCTTTAACTATAGTAATAGAGGATAAAGAACGTGAATCAATCAAATTAGAGGAAGCTGATAAGATAATAGGTACTTTATCTAAGGAGCTTATTGATTATTATAGTAGCAGGCCAATTCCTTCATTATATGTAAATGGAGAAATGGTGCAGGAAAATCCTAGCTTGCGCTTCATAAATAGTAGACCCTTTGTTAAGTATGATGACTCACTAGAAGGATTAGCCACTGAAAGTCTAATAATATCAGGCGATAGATACATAGCACTAGATTCGTTAGGTACTGAATATACATATAACCTAAGAATGAGATAGGAGTGAAACAGGGGACTTCGAAGTCCCCTGTTTCGCCCACCTGTTATATAGTGACAGATTTCGATACTTGTTATAGAATGGCATTAATTATAGTATAACAAGGAGGAAGTATGAGTAGATTTAGACAGTTGCTAGGTATTATAGTTGTAGTTGCATTATTAGTTGGTGGTTTTGCAGCACCGGTATATGCTGATGATATTGTTTCTGAGGTTAAGTTGTTACTGGAGGAAAGGTATGTTGAAAAACCTCCAGAGGATATTCACCATGCTGAATCTATAGATGAAATTTTACAAATACTAGATGACCCACATACTGAGTATTTAACTGCTGAGGAATATGATAGATATATATCTAATCTTGATGAGTCATTTACTGGTATTGGAATACATATTCAAATGGAACCAGAAGGGGTACGAGTTATAAGACCTATTGAAAATTCTCCGGGCGAAGCTGCAGGTCTTAAGGCGGGTGACCTTATAACTAAGGCTGATGGAAAAAGCCTAGCGGGGATGATTTCGGAAGAAGCTGTGAGTATTTTGCAAGGACCTATTGATAGTGTGGTTGATTTAAAGGTTAAAAGAGATGAGCAGGTTTTAGATGTTTCTGTAGTCCGCGATGTTATAGATGTGCCTAATGTTACAGGTGAAATAGTAAATGATAGTATTGGCTATATTGATATTGATTCTTTTGGCCGCACTACAAATAGGGCATTTGATAATGCTTTTGAAAATCTTAAAAAAGAGTCTGCAGAAAGCCTAATATTAGACCTGCGCTATAATACAGGAGGCTATCTTAGTTCTGCTCGCCAGATTGCTGGAAGCTTTATTGGTGATGAGGTAGCTTTGCAGGTGGAGTCTTCAAGTGAAAAAAATCCTTATGAAGCACTGCCCGGTGGTGCTGAGGTGGATAAACCAACTATTTTAATTATGAATGAGTTTAGTGCTAGTGCTTCAGAGATTTTAGCAGCTGCGTTAAAAGACCACGAGAAAGCATTTTTAATTGGTACTAGAACCTATGGCAAAGGAACTGTTCAGCAGATTTTTTCACTTTCTAATGGTGATAAGCTAAAGGCAACTATAAATCGTTTTTACTCACCTAATTATGATGAAATTGATGGTGTAGGGGTGATGCCAGACTTAGTAGTTCGTAGTGCTAACCCTAAGACTGTTGCTAAATTACTTTTATCCGAACCGGAAGATAAAGCATCTTATGTTGTTTTTGAAAATAATATCAAGGAATTTACTATTGATTTTGATAAAGTTAGAAAACCTAAGTATTGGGATGCTTGGGGGGCTGTTTTTAATGAAACCTCACCCGATCAGTTAACGGCAGTTGGAGAATGGGGAGAGATGCATTTTTTACAAGCACACCAAAATTTGCGCTGGCCAATGTATTTTCCTAATTACAGACAGACTGGTTTCTTTAATAATGTGCCGACAGATCAGCAGTTTTCTATAAACCTAGGTGTAAATGTTGATATGAATACTGTTAATGAGGATTCTATTGAATTAATTGAATCACATAGTGGTAAAGCAGTATCTATTAGTATAGGAGAAAAATCCTCAGATACTATAAAGATAAAACCACAAGAAGACCTAGAGCCACTAACTGAATACTGGTTAGTAGTCCACGAAACAGTTAAATATAAAAACGGCAATTCATTAGACAACCCATTGATAGCTGTTGCAAGAATAGCTCAATAAGGGGTGAAACAGGGGACGGTTCTTTGTTCTATTTCGGTAGAAATAGAACAAAGAACCGTCCCCTGTTTCACTCCCCCCCTGTTTCACTAGGACTTGCAAATATCCTTCCCCGAAACTCCTTTAAAAAAATTTGGTATAATGCCGCAGAGAAAACAGGACTCCTGCCCCATTTATTTTGACAATTCAAATGTTTAATATTTAAATATACAAAGCATATACTGGAAGAGAATTAAAAGGAGGCGATAATTTGTTCAAGAAGAGTATGCTGCTTAGAAGATTGAGTATTATCACATTGTTAATATTCACATTTACTCTAACGGGTGTAGCAGCGATTGCGGCAGAGGAATCACAGGATAGTTTAAGAGGTCTTCCGCCAGGAATAGGCAAGCAGTTGGATTTATCTAATATAGATGCATTAGATGAAGAAATAAGAAAGGCTTTACCCCCAGGAATTTTAAAACAACTTGATTTCTCTGGAGATTTAGAAGCACAATTAGAAAACTTACCTTATGGTATCTTAAAAAAATTAGATGGTATCGAATTTGAAGAGGAAGAAAAGGATGACAAAGAAGAAAAAGAAGATAAGAAGCCAGAAGAAGAATTAATTGAGGGTGTAAAATGCTATATTGAAGATGACACTGTTGTTATTGATATGGGAACCCGCAATACAGCTGGTTATGGTATTGAAATAGTAGATATGTATTTAGATGAAGAAAATATTTTAGTCATAGAGTACGAGTTAGAAATCCCCGGTGATGATGACTTTGTTGCTCAGGTAATTACTAATCCTCGTTTAGAAAAAGAAATTCCTGAAGATTTACAAGAATATGAAGATTACTTATTTGTTTTACTAAATTATGAAGAAGTGGTTACCGAACCTATAATAGACTTTGAAGTTGATGAAGTAACAGTTGATGAAGGAATTGTAAGTTTAACAGTAACAGTAACTAACACAGGAACAGACTATGAAAATGCTAGATATGCAATGATGGTTAAAGTAGATGATCTAGAAGAAGATAGTATTACTGTTTCTTATGGTGATGATCTAAGTTTTACATTAAACAGAGTACTAGACCTTGATTATTATCTTGGCTACTTTGGACCATCTTCCGGCTTTACAATTGAAAATGGATGGGATGCTACTACCACCTTTGAAGTTGACTTTAGTGATTTAGAAGATACTATAGTAACAATTGATGCATGGGTTGGAGAAGCACCAGAACCTGCTAGATATGAAGCATTAGTTAGAATGGAGCAGCAAGTAGTTGCCATAAATGTTGATGAAGATAAAGATGAAAATGGCGATAAAGATGAAGAAGAAACTAAGGATGAAGAAAAAGACAGAGGTAAAAAACGTGGTCTTGAAAGAGCGTTAGAAAACGTAAGAGGAAATCCAGCTGAAAGTGTAATAAAGGCTTTAATAGAGGGAAGAAGTCCTTCTGAAGTAGCAAAAAATTTACGCGATAAGGCTAACGAAGATGAAGATTTAGATAAAGAATTAATCGAAGAAGTGGCAAACGGTATTATAGAAGAGCTAGATGAATTAGATGATGAAGTTGAATTAAATAAAGATGAAGTAGCACAGGCATATAAAGACTTAGCTTCAGTATTCGAAAAATTTGGTAATGAAAGAGTACTAAATATGTACGAGTTAATGTTTGCTAAAATGCAAGGAAGTGACGAGTATAAGGAACTTCTGATTGATGCCCATTTACGCTATCAAAACACAGAGCTTAAAACCTTTGTAAATGGATTACAACCTGTATATGATGTAAAACCTAGAGTTGCAAATAATAGAACCATAGTGCCTGCGAGGGCATTAACTGAGTCCTTAGGTGCTGAAGTAGATTGGTGTCCGGACACCCAAATAGTAAAAATAACTCGTGATGATTTAATAATTGAATTACCGATAGATAGTGAGACTGCTTTTGTAAATGGTGAAGAAAAAGAATTAGATTGTGCTGCTGTTATTGAAGACGGACGCACCCTAGTTCCCCTTAGATTTATATCTGAAACCTTACAAGCAGAAGTAGACTATGATCACGACTCTAGATTAATATTTGTCCAATAAAATCCAACACCTTGTTATTGGCAAAGCGTAAAGCTTTGCCTTTTTTTATGGAAAAAGAGAATGAAACAGGGGACGGTTCTTTGTTCTAACTGCCGACAGTTAGAACAAAGAACCGTCCCCTGTTTCATCCTTTGGTATATTCTTCTTATAGATTTATAAACCAAATAGTATTAGAATGTAATTAGTAATATTTAGAAGTGGAGGAATTATAGCGATGAGAATTCATAGATTTCTTTTAGCAGCTTTTGTAGGAATTGCAGTAATGTTTACAGCAATTTTAGCAAGTCCTGCCGATATAAAGGCAGAGGTGATTCAGCGGAATGCTAATCCTTTACAGATGGTGCTTACAGAGGACGGTGGGGTTAGTTTACAACAGCAGGGACAAGATAGATATTTTAAAGTTTGGGATAAAGAGACAAATAGCTTTAACCGTTTGAATATTACACAAAGAAACATTAGCTCTTTTGATGTTGATGGTACTAATTTAGTGTTTACCAACCAAAGGTTTACAGTAGATGTTCATTTATATAATTTAGAAAACAGACAATCTCGTGTAATAGATAATAGTTTATCACAAAAGTCAAATGTTAAGATTAGTAACGATATTGTAGTATGGGAAGACCATGGTGGTGGAAGGTCGCATATTGTTATGTATAACCTAGATACAGGATCTAAGGAAGTATTGAATCCTAATAATAATCCACAGACTAGTCCTGATATAGATGAGGAATATATTGTTTGGTTCGAAGAAGTTCAAGGTAAAAAGGAAATAAAAGCATATAACATTAACAGTGGTGAAATATCAACTGTGCGTGATACTAGAAATGATAAAAACAATTTAACTATAAGTAATGGCAAAATTGTATGGGCTGAGTTAAGAAGTGGAAGTGCAAGTTTTAATACTGGCATCCACACTAGGCAAGGCACTGAAGAAGAACAAAACAACGAAGGGGATAAAGATAAAAAGAAAGAGTCCCCGTCCTATGAGAGTTACTTTGAAACTATATGGGGACAAAGTGTACAGCACAGCTCAGCATCAGACATATGGTTATACGATTTATCTAGTAAAGAATTAACTCAACTAACAGATAGTAATGCAAATCAAGTTCAGCCAACTATATGGAAAAACTATGTTGCCTGGGTTGATGCTCAAGACGGAAATCCCGATATTTATTTGCTAGACTTAAATACAGATGATTTAAGCAAAATTGCTAGATCAAGAGATTATGAAGTACAACCTGCATTAGGTTATGATAAAATTAGTTGGTTTATATTAAGTGGTAATGTGGCTCATCTTTATGTTCAAAGCTTAACCGGTGTGGAAGACCAAGAAATAAGGGTATTTATTAACGGAACCCGTTACTACATGAATCCTAATCCATATATAAAAAATGATCGCACAATGGTACCAATGCGCCGCATATTTGAAATACTAGGAGCAGACATTAGCTGGAATAATGAGGAGCGAAGTGTAACTGCGGAAAGAGGCTCAAATACTATTAAGTTATATATAGGAAATGAGATTGCCTATGTAAATGGCAATCCAGTAGAACTAGATGCACCACCAGAAATACTACCAGAAGTAGACAGAACTATGATACCACTAAGATTCGTTTCAGAAGCCCTAGGTGGAACCGTAAGCTGGGATAATCTAACCCGCACAGTAGATATACGAAACTAAAAGAAAAGATAAAACAGGGGGGACGAGATGAAACAGGGGACGGTTCTTTGTTCTATTTCTACCGAAATAGAACAAAGAACCGTCCCCTGTTTCATCTCGTCCCCCCTGTTTCACCCAGTCCCCCCTGTTTCACTTCACTCAAATTTTTTTTGTTGCCTGTGTTTAAATAGAAATGTATAATTCAATTATGAGACTGACCAACTGGTCGGTCAAAATTTATATACATATTCTATTATGCAGGAGGGTACTAAGTGAATCGCTTAAAAACACCAGTTTATCTAATGTTGTGCTTGTTATTAATCCTATCCTTATTTATATCAGGTTGTGGACAAGATGAAGAGGTTATACAAGAATCGGAGTTAACAGTTACAATAGCTAATGCTGAAAAACGTGATATAGCTAGAAGCATGAGCTATACAGGTGCGGTTAGAGGACAAAATGAAGTTTATATTATGCCAAAGGTGCCAGCACGAGTCACGAATGTTCATGTTCAACCGGGTGACCATGTTGTAAATGGTCAAAAGTTATTAACTTTAGACAGTAGTGATTTTGATGCTGCCATTAAACAAGCTGAAGCTGGTTTAGCAAGTGCTAAAGCTAATAAGCGGCAAAGCGAGATAGCTTTAGAAGCTGCAAAAAAGAATTATGAGCGAATGCAAAGACTTCATGAGGAAGGTGCAATTTCTGACCAACAGCTTGAAATGGCCAGAGATGAACATGAAAGCCTAGATAGTGGCTCTATTGATGCTGCTGTAGCACAGGCAGAAGCAGCGTTGATGGAGGCTAATAATCAACTTGAAAATACTATTATTACTTCACCTATAAATGGTGTTGTTGGCAACATAAGCCTTTCCTTAGGTGATACAGCCAATCCTAATGAACCTGCAGCAATAGTTACTGAAACTTCACACTTAGAAGTAGAGGTATTAGTAGGTGAAAATGAAATATCTCATATACAAAAAGATAGTGAAGTTGATGTATATATTCGTGCAGCGAGAGAGGAGCCTTTTACAGGAACTATAACCAGTGTTGCAAGTGCAGCAGACCCTATGAAGCAAAGCTATCCAGTAAAAGTTTCACTTCAAAACGAAGATAATCTTATAAAATCGGGAATGTTTGCCCAATTAAGAATCAATACAATTAGTGCTGATGATGTTTTATGTGTGCCCAGAAATGCAGTTATTCCAAGGGGCGGTCAACAGGTGGTGTTTATAGTTGATGAAGAAAACCGCGCCCGCCAAATCGAAGTTGAAACCGGAGTCGAAAGCAGTCAATGGATTGAAGTACTAAATGGAATGGAAGAAGGTCAAAAGGTTATTACTAGGGGCAATACACTTGTCAGTGATGGAAGCCTGGTACGAGGAGTTACCGGGGGGGTTAGATAATGAAAATAGTAGATTTCTCAGTAAAAAGGCCGGTAACCATAACTATAATAGTAGCTGTTTTAGTTATCCTTGGTTTTTTTACTTTATCACGAATGTCAATAGAACTATATCCGGATATAAATCTTCCGGTAGCAGCGGTAATTACTTCCTATCCTAGTGCAGGACCCGAGGAAGTTGAGTCCCAGGTTAGTATTCCTATGGAAGGAATGCTAGCAACTGTATCTAATGTTACAAACCTTCATTCTACTTCAAGTGCTGGAAGTTCAATGATTATTATTGAATTTAACTGGGGTACAGATATGAATGAGGCTATGGCCAACATGCGAGATCAAGTTGGCATGGTTGAACGTTTTCTCCCCGATGGTGCGGAAAACCCATTAATAGTTAGGATGGACCCCACAATGATGCCTATCCTGCAAATGGGTATTAGTGGTGATGATTTAGCTCAGGTACAAACCATAGCAGAGGATGTTATTGAACCACGTTTAGCTAGGATTCCTGGTGTAGCATCAGTAATGACACTAGGAGGGCTTGAGCGTGAAGTAAAGGTAGAAGTTGACCCAGTAAAGCTTGAAAACTACGGACTTGCCATGTCACAGGTAGTTCAGGTTTTACAGACTGAAAACTTTGCTATGTCAGGTGGTCAGGTTGCTCAGGGTGAACGTGAATATTATGTACGTACACTACAGGAGTTTGAAACAGTTGAAGAGATAAAAGATGTTACAATAGCAACACCTGCCGGACATATTTTGCAGCTTAGAGAAATAGCTACCATAGTTGATGGCTACAAGGACCAAAACCAATTAACTAGGGTGAATGGTGATCCCGCGGTAGCAGTAAATGTTTTAAAGCAGACAGATGCAAATACTGCTGATACCTGTGCAGCAGTTGTTGCTGAATTAGACAAGATAAATCAGGAGCTTGGGGTTGATATACAATTTGATATAGCCTTTGATCAATCTGAATTCATACATGAAGCTCTTAATAATACCCAAAGGCTAATAATTCAAGGTGCTATATTAGCGATGCTTATTTTGTTCGTATTCTTAAGAAATGCTCGTAGTACCTTAATTATATTTACAGCTATACCATTATCAATAGTCAGTGCATTCATATTAATGTACTTTACTAACTATACAGTTAATATGATAACCCTTGGGGCTTTGGCACTTGGATTAGGGCGAATGGTTGATGACTCGATTGTTGTTTTTGAAAATATTTATCGACATCGATCGCTGGGCTTGTCAGCCAAAGAAGCTGCCAAAAAAGGAGCTTCTGAAGTTGGAACTGCCGTATTGGCTACAACCCTAACAATTTTAGCAGTTTTTGCTCCCATGTTATTTGTTGAGGGAATAGCAGCAATATTCTTCTTACCATTAGCAATTACAGTATGTTTTGCTCTAATATGTTCATTGGTTATTGCTCTAACAGTTATACCACTAATGTCTTCAAAGTTATTAACTGATGAATCAATGAAGAAAACAAGGGAAAAGACTGGTAGGATAGCTAATGCAACTAATAAATTTGGAGAGTTGTTAGAAAAAATAAGTGAAAAATACAAAGCTTTGCTAAAATGGGCTTTAGGACGTCGCAAAACAGTGGTAGCAGCAGTAACGTTCCTATTCGTTGCTTCATTTTCGGGGGTTCCATTTATCGGAGCTGAATTCTTACCTACAATGGATACGGGTGAAATTTCAGTTACTATAGAAACCGATAAAGGCTCAGTTATTGGCCATACAGACGAAGTAACAAGTCAGGTAGAGGAAGAGCTGCGTCAAATACCTGAGGTAGAAACAATTTTCAGTACTATTGGTAGTTCAGGCAATATGATGGATGATTCAGGTCAGCCTGATAGGACTACAATATATACAAAGCTAGTTCCCCTTGATCAACGCGATCGTAGTGTTGAGGAAGTAACAGAGGAGATTAGAAATAAAGTAAACTATATCCCTGGTGCAAAAATAAATGCTACAGTTTTTGACGTATTTAGTTTTGGAGGTACATCCGGACCTATAAATGTTCAGGTGCGTGGAGATGACTTAGATATATTAAGGGAAATTTCCTATGAACTAGTTAATATTATTGAAAATGTTTCAGGTACTAGAGAAGTATCATCATCACTAATGGATGGAAACCCAGAACTCCAAATAAAAGTAGATAGACAAAGAGCAGCTCAATATGGTTTAACACCAATGCAAATATCAAATGAAATACAAAATGTTATGGAAGGTAGGGTTGCTACCCAATACAGCTTTGAAGGCTCTGAAATAGATGTAAGAGTAACCTACGATTCAAAAGATTATAAGGATGTTGAGTATTTGAGCAATCTACCCATTATGAGTCAAACTGGGGCAATTGTTAGGCTATCAGAAGTTGCTACTTTTGAAGTAGAACAGGGGCCTGTACAAATAAGCCGTGTGGATCAAGTCAGGTTAGCAGATATTAATGCCCACTTAGTAGGGCGCGATCTTGCTAGTGTTATGGAAGAAATACGAGAAGAAGCTAATAAGTTAAACTTACCAGCTGGATATACCATAGAATATGGTGGAGAGACTCAGGAAATGGAGGAAAGCTTCAAAACTCTAGCTATGGCCCTAATGTTAGCTATTGTGCTAGCATATGCGGTTATGGCAATACAATATGAATCATTCTTTAACCCGTTTGTTATCATGTTTTCAGTCCCAGTAGCCTTTATAGGGGTTGTGCTAGGCCTTGTGATAACTGGTAAAGCATTTAGTGTGCCAGCCTTTGTTGGGTTAATTATGATGGTTGGTATAGTAGTATCTAATGCTATTATACTAGTAGACTATCTAAACCGCCTAAGAGCTGAGGGTATGGAACGAAACGAAGCTATAATTGAAGCAGGGAGAATAAGATTAAGACCAATTCTGATGACTACATTAAGTACGGTTTTAGCGATGTTACCACTTGCTATAGGTATGGGCGAAGGTACTGAATTCCAAGCACCAATGGCTATAGTAGTTATTAGTGGATTACTTGTGTCAACTCTAGTAACCCTAGTCTTAGTTCCCGTAGTCTACAGCATATTCGATGACTTAGGGATTAGAATTAGAAAAAGATTTTCTAAGGATACAGAAGAGGAAGAAGCAAGTATAGAGTCGTAATAGTTATATAGTAATTATTAATTATAAATTCTTAATTTTTAATTGAGGTGGGAAAAACTATTCGTTTTCCCTCCTTGTTACATAATTATATTGAGCAATGCGGATTCATTTGACGGTTAGAAACGGAATTAAAATCCGAAATAAAAAGAGGCAGGAGGTATTTTCATGAGTTGGGGACGGAAATTTGTATCGGTTTTTGTTATGGCAACCCTACTATTTGGGGTAGCTATAATGCCAGGACAGGCTGATGGGGAAAAGCCTGATGAGTTAACCTTAACACTAGAAGAAGCAGTAGAAATAGCCATGGAAAACAATCCGGGTATAGGAATAGCTGAGGCTGAGAAGAAGCAAAAGTCACTACAGTATTCACGGGCACAAGATACCAGTAAAGATTATTCTGATGCTCAATCACAAACTATTGAATATATGGGTGTTCCAATAACATTACCTAGTCCAAGTGCTACCTATGATGGTCAGAGAGCTATATATTTATTACCAAAATTAACAGAACGTGAATATAAACAAGCAGAAAAAATTTACCAAGCACAAATAAATGAAGTAAAAATTAATGTAGAAGAAGCATTTTATAATTTAATTCAAGCAGAGGAACAAAAAATTATTGCTGAAAATGCTTTAAAAAGAGCTGATGAACTGCTAAGAATAGCAGAATTAAACTATGAATTAGGTATGGTAGCTAGGGCTGAAGTATTAGGTGCTGAAGCTGGGCAGAGTGCCGCAAGGATGGGATTAAGTGGAGCTAGAAGTGAACATACACAAAAGATGATGGCTTTAAATAGTGTAATGGGAATAGATATTGATACAGTAATAAATCCAAGAGGCGCGTTTAAATTTGAAAAGAAACACTTCGCATTAGATGAGCTTATTGAGGATGCGAAAGAAAATGATATAAGTATTATTAGAGCAAGAGATGGTTACAAGATGGCTAAATGGAACTATGAATTTGACATTAACTATTATGATGAGAGGTATAGAGATGCTCAGCCAGGCAAACAGGATATGATAAGAGCAGAGCTTTCCTTACAACAAACTAAAGATGGCATACTATCAGCTGCAACCAAAATGTATCATGGTCACTTAACACTAGAAGAACAGTACCAATATGCACAAACAACTGTAGAACTAAGGGAAGAAGCATACAGGCTAAAGGAACTTAGCTATGAGCTAGGTATGGCAACACTAACCGAAGTTCAAGAGGCATCAGATGAGTTAAAGCAAGCAGAAGCAGATTTATCAGAATGCATACATAATTATAATGTTTTAAAATCTCGTCTTAAATATGGAATTTATGGTCCAGTTGCAGGTGGAGGCTTTTAATATCGTAGCAGAGAATAAAATCTCTGTTACGATTTATAGGAAAGAAACTAGAAGTCAATGATCATAAATGTTAATTCAGGGAGGCATGTAATGTCTGACAGTATAAGTAAGCAAGATTTAATTATAGAATCTGCGGCTAAGGTTTTTGCTAAAAAAGGATATCATAATGCAAAAATGGGTGAGATAGCTGCTGAAGCGGGAATAGGTAAAGGAACTATTTATGAATACTTTAGTAGCAAGCTCCAATTATTCCAAGAAATGATGGATCAAAGCTTAAATAAATACTTTAACAAAGTTGTTATAGATTCCCTAGAAAAGATACCAATGGAAAAAAGAATTCAGATGCTTTTACAAGGACACTTTCAATTTTGTGTTGAAAATAGAGAGTTAACAAGAATTATTTTTTGGGATACAGAAATAATTGATGAAGAACTGAAAGATTGGGCGTACAATTTACGTAAAGAAAAAGAGAGTGTAATGCAAGACCTGATACAGTCAGCTATTTCTGAAGGAGAGCTAAGAGATATCGACGCAAACCTAGTAACTCAAATAATTACAGGTGTTCTAGGTGCCATGTGGGCTCCTATAGTTTTAGAAAACAAAGAATTCAACATCCAAAAACTATCCCAAGAAGTAACCGATCTAATTATGAATGGAATAAAAGCGAAATAATTTTTAATTATTAATTTTCAATTCTTAATTTAGGAAGGAAAGCACAGCTTTCCTAATTTTATAAAAAGGAAACGCAAGTTTCCTCACCATAATTAAGAATTAAAAATTCAAAATTTAAAATTAAAAAACATCGTTTTTTTTAGGGAGAGAGTATGATCTTTAATATAAATAAAGCAGTAAAAAGTTTAGTGTTAATCTTTTTTATTGCCTTTGCAACTATAACATACATAACTTCCCCAGTAGATGCTAGCTTCTGGGATATCGAGTATAGCTGGGCAAAAGGAGAGATTACCCAGCTTGAATCTATTGGAGTTTTAAATGGCTATAATGATGGTTCATTTAGACCCCATCATGAAATTAGTCGTGCTGAATTTACAAAGCTTATAATACATGCTTTAGAAGAAGACCAAGAGGCTCATCTGCTTTCAGGTGGAGATTCCACATTTAATGATGTAGCAGATTACCACTGGGCCAAGGGCTACATCCTTTTAGCTCAAGAGTTAGAAATCATTAATGGACGTGGAAATGACCAATTTGACCCTGAAGCACCTATAACTCGGGAGGAAGCCTCTGCTATAGTGGTTAGAGCTTCCCAACTGCAAGAAGATGAGTTAGAAGAACTAGAATTTAAAGATAATGAAGATATTGCTGACTGGGCTTTAGAAGAAATAAAAGTGGCATTAACACTTGGAATTATCTCTGGTTTCCCTGATGAAACCTTTAAGCCTCAGGATAACCTTATTCGTGAACAAGCAGCATCAATCCTTATGCAATTAATGGATAAAAAAGGCTTATTATATCAGTTTAACGGTATTATTAGAAGTGCCGAAGATTCTACTGTAGATATTAGAATAAGTGGTAAAAATCATATTTTTACCGTAGCTGATGGTGCAGCTTTTATGGATAGAGGAGAAGTGATAGATTCCTTATCAGATAAAACCAATACCCGCTTTAGTTTTAATGTAAATTCACAGGGTGAAATAGTCAGTGGTTTCCTCCATTATGAAGATACATACTATGATGTAAACATAAGACAAATGGATGATATAAGCATAACTGCTTATACCAAACCCCAAACAGATAATCATTTATTTAGTAGAAACTTTACCGAGCCACAACCTAAATCTGAGGAAAATCTAGAACTTAGCTTAAAACATAGTAAACAAATATCAGGTATTAACCAATTGCAATCTGAAACCGGTGCAACAGGTGAAGGTGTGACTATAGCAGTAATTGATACCGGTATTGACCCATTACATAGAGACCTGCAAAGAACTGAGTCTAACTCACGCAAAATATTAGATTGGGTTAATTTAAGTGATGAAGGCAGAGTACAAATTTCTAATACCGCACAAGCTGATTCCAACCAACAAACAATAACAACTAGTGAAGGGCAAGTGACTTTACCTAATGTTAGTTCAGTAAGTGGTAACTATAAATATGGGTATTGGTATGAAGACTGGATAGCATATGTACATGATATAGATTTTACTGGAAGTGAGAAAACAGATGATAAGATTATGGTGCTATTAGTAGACTCTAAACAGGCTGGAGTTTATGATACGGTTTTTGTTGATACTAATGGAAATATGGATTTATCTGATGAAGTTCCTTTAAGAACATATAGAGACAATAGACATAGCTATGCCTCATTTTCAGCTACAGAGGATCTTCCATCTGGTTTTCCTTTTATTTTGACTGATATAGCTACAGATGGAAGTCAGGTACATTTTGGATATGATAGTGATGGGCATGGAACTCATGTTGCTGGAATCTTAGCTGGTAATGGAAAGGTAAAAGGTGTTGCTCCAAATGCACATTTAATGGCCATAAAGGTTGTTGATAGTGCAGGATTTACTAGTGAAGATAAGATTATCCAAGCAGTTGAATATGCAGTAAATAATGGGGCGGATATTATAAACATTAGTTTAGGTCATTATCCAGTTAATGGTGCTGAATTTGAAAACATTACTAGACGGATAAATGAACTAGCAAAAAACCGACTTATTTGCATAGCAGTAGGAAATAATGGTCCGGGTCTAGGGACTTTAGCAACTCCCGGAGATGTGAATAATGTATTATCTGTAGGTGCCTATATTTCCCCAGATTTATGGGAAACTGATTATGGATGGCGAACTGAAACCGAAAGTCTTTGGTATTTTAACTCAGTTGGTCCCTCAGCAGATGGTACATTAAAGCCAGATATACTTGCACCAGGTTCGGCAATTTCTACTTATCCGACATGGATGAGTTCAAATTACTACCTAAAGGAAGGTACAAGTATGGCCGCTCCATTTGTATCGGGAGCGGGAGCCCTATTAATTGAAAACATGTGGATGAGTGGTAAACCAGTAAATAGTTTAATGGTGAAAAATGCTTTAAAAGATAGTGCCAGACAGTTAGAAAACTTAAGTAATATTGAACAGGGATTTGGTGCTTTGGATGTATATAAGGCATGGGAGATAATACAAGACTATGAAAGGCTACCTAATCACTTACATATAGATACCAAAACAACATTAGATGGATCGAGCGCAGGTGTATTTATACGTGAATATCTTCCAGGGATCAGTAAAACTGAGGTGGCAAACGATAGAAGCCAAAGTGCTTACATAGAATGGGAGAGTCAAGCTGATTGGATAAATATAAATAGGAAGACTACTCAGATTGCTGGTAATGGCTATAGAAATATAAATTTTGATTTTACTATACCAGAAGAATCTGGATTACATACTGGATTGGTAAAGGGAAATATTGTTGATAGTGACCAAAAAATCGAAATCCTATCAACCCTTATAGTTCCACATAAATACAACTCTAGGGGAGAATATATGAGTTATGATAATCTACCTTCTGGAGAAATGAAAAGATATTATTTTGATGTCCCGGAGGATACTGATAGTCTGTATTTTCAGCTTAGGATTTTAGGAATTCTAGATAATTTACAAGGGCGTGCAAGGCTTCATATATATAAGCCAAATGGAGAACTTTATGATGTAACCAACTATGTAGGTATAACTCCACCTGGATTACGTGCAGAACGCGAGTTAGAGCTTGATATAGAAGAGCCTGATGCAGGTATGTGGGAAGTAGTGGTTTACAGTTCAGCAACATTAAGCCTATACGATAAAAAAACCAGTGATTATTTATTAGTTTCACAAATAAAAGGTGGAGATAGGGGAACTAGTTATATTGATAATGAATTTATAATAGGGGCTGCCTACAAAAAGGAAGAATCACTTCCGGATACCATTGTATTAAACATAATAGAAGCTGAAACTAAACAACCCTATACCGGAACCTTATTGATAAATGATAGACTATACCGAGCAAAAGACGGCAAAGTCCTAGTACACAAAAACCTAGAACGAAATACCTTAACATTTAATATACAAAAAGTAAACTCAAATTAAGAAGCGCGGGCGCGGAAGCACGGGGACGGTTCTTTTGCTTCCTTTTTTAAAAGGAAGCAAAAGAACCGTCCCCGTGCTTCCTCCGTGTGTCCGCGTTTCCGTGTTTTGTTTTGACTTAATGTTGGGAATATATTACTATATGCCTAAATAGTATATTATCCTCTAATAAGAAAAGGAGGAATTGTATGAATCAAGAATTAATTCTAAAGGCAAAAGAGCTTATTAATGCAAATTATATCTCGACAACCCTCAGTACTGTAGATAAGGAATATAATGTTAACATAGCAGTAATATCAATAATGGAAATGATAGATGATGAAACAATTATCTGTGCACGCTTTGGAGCAGATTTAACGCATGCTAACCTAAAAGAAACCGGAAAGGGAGTATTTTTAGTATTATTAACAGATAATGAAAGAACAAAAGATGGTATAAGAGTATATGTTGAATTAAAGGAAGATCAAACCCAGGGTGAATACTACGACCGTATAAAAAAACGCCTAGACCAAACTAAATATTGTAATTTTGAACTGAAAAATTGCTGGGTGTTTAAGGTGACAAAGATACTACCCGTTTCTATGCTGAAACGGTAATTATTAATTATTAATTTTTAATTCTTAATTAAGGAAAAGAAAGAGAGCTTTGTTCACATAACAATTAACAAAACATATGATAATCAAGGAACACAAGTTTTCTAACATTAAATAAAAATTAAGAATTCAAAATTGATTCTGCTGCAAAAAGTAACTACAACAAACTTAAGGCTGAGCAAACATGTTTATCTAAGTCCTTAAATAGCAAGGCGTGGTGCATAGATTACGGCTAAGTATAAATAAAAAATCATTTTAGATAATAAGTGCTAAGCTAAAATGAAGGTAAAGACCGATGAGTGGCGTGATAAACAAGTTAGCTAAGCCGATTCCATAGTCTAACTTTACCTTTTCGCAGTAAAACCAGAACTCAAAATTCAAAATTAAAAACCTTACTGGCGTAGGTAGTTATGATCTTATAGACATGCTAAGTTTTAATAAAAAAAGGAGAAGTGCAAAGCAATGGGTATACATCTAGGAAAAGTAATGGTGGTTTTTGGTACCCGACCTGAAGCTATAAAGATGGCTCCAGTGATAAATGAGTTAAAGATGGAAGAGGATATAAATACTATTGTTGCTGTAACTGCTCAACACCGAGATATGCTAGATCAGGTTTTAAACCTTTTTAATATAAAACCCGACTATGACTTAAACCTGATGAAACAACAACAGGACTTATATAGTGTAACCTCAGAAGTTCTTACTGGGATGAAAGAAATACTAGAAAAAGAAAAGCCTAGTCTAGTATTAGTACATGGTGATACGACAACAACCTTTGCTGCAGCTTTAGCTGCGTTTTACCAAAAAATACCGGTTGGGCATGTAGAAGCAGGGTTACGTACCAAGAACAAATACTCTCCTTTTCCAGAGGAAATGAACCGAACCCTAACTGGAAAACTAGCAGAGCTACATTTTGCTCCAACAGATACATCAAGGGAAAACCTACTCCGTGAAGCAGCAGCTAACTTTAAAATATGGGTAACAGGGAATACTGTAATTGATGCTCTATTAACAACAATAAAAGATGATTATCAGTTTCCTAAAGAACTATCTAAAATAAATTTTAATAACCGGATTTTACTAGTAACAACCCACAGAAGAGAAAACTGGGGAGAAAAAATGCGTCAGATTTACGGTGCATTAATTGACCTGGTTGAAGAATTTACAGATATAGAAGTTGTTTTCCCAGTGCATAAAAACCCCATAGTAAAAGATATAGCCCATGAAATGTTAGGAGATAAAGAGCGTATACACCTAATCGAACCACTAGACTATGAACCATTTGCCAATTTAATGAATGCATCACATATTATATTGACTGATTCAGGAGGGATGCAGGAGGAAGCACCTTCACTAGGAAAACCAGTTTTAGTTTTAAGAGACACCACAGAACGTCCAGAAGCAGTAGAAGCAGGGACAGTAAAACTAACAGGAACAGTACATGAGCATATATACAATGATACCAAGCAATTATTAACAAATACACAAGAATATGAAAAAATGGCTAAAGCCATTAATCCCTACGGTGACGGCAAAGCCGCCAAAAGAATAATAAAAACAATAAAAGAATTTTTATATGTAAGAATAGGAAACCTAAATTAAAAAATTCTTAATTAAGGATATGAATGCTAATTGCTTTTTTATCATCATAAATAGCTAAACAAAAAATATAATAAAAATGCTTAGTTTTTTACATTAATTAAAAATTAAGAATTTAAAATTGATTCTGCTGCAAAAAGTAACTACAACAAGCTTAAGGCTGAGCAAACATGTTTATCTAAGTCCCGAATAGCAAGGCGTGGTGCATAGATCACAGCTAAGTATAAATAAAAAATCATTTTAGATAATAAGTGCTAAGCTAAAATGAAGGTAAAGACCGATGAGTGGCGTGATAAACATGTTTGCTCAGCCGATTCCATAGTCTAATTTTAGCTTTTTGCAGTGGAATCAAAATTCAAAATTAAAAGCATAGCTTTTTGTATAATTTACATCCTCTCTGGCAGACTAATATAGGGGTTTTTTTATTATTTCCAGGGAGGTTAGTTTATGCAACTAGAACAGGCAATGGACCCTTACATTGCAGCAGTATTTAAAACAGCAATGGCATTTGCTGGTATCCTAGTTTATGCACGAATTTTAGGGAAACAACAAATGAGTCAGCTGACATTTTATGACTATATAACTGGTATTACATTTGGTAATATAGCAGCTATGATAGCTGTAGACCCAGGTTATGAAAACGTGTTTTTATACCTATGGATATTAACTGTTTTTGCATTTTTTAACTACTTAATGGGTGTAGTAACTGAAAAAAACAGAGCTGCACGTAAACTAATAGAAGGTGAGCCAGTTATACTTATTCATAATGGAAAAATATTAGAACATAACATGGCAAAAGCAAGGTATAATATGGAAAACCTTTTAATGCAATTGAGAGAAAAGGATGTTTTTGATTTAAATGATGTAGAATTTGCTATAGCAGAAACTGATGGAGTTTTAAGTGTTCAGAAGAAGGCTGAAAAGCGACCAGTTAATCCTTCAGACTTAAATATATCACCAGACTATGAAGGAATACCTTCAGAACTTATAATAGATGGGGAGATTATATACCAAAATTTAAAGCAAAATAACATTGATGAAGCATGGTTAATGAGTGAACTAAAAAGATTAGGTTACAATGGACCACAAGGCATTACTTATGCAGCCATAGATAAAGATAAAAACTTATATGTTGATGAAGATAGAGATCGATTAGATGATATTATTGATATTTCAGATTAATTTATCCATACCCAGTCATTAAGGAGGATTTATATGTCTATAATCAAGTTTGGAACTGATGGTTGGAGGGCTATTATAGCTAAGGATTTCACCTTTGAAAATGTAAAAATAGTAGCACAAGGTATAGCTAGTTATGCAAATAGTAAAAACTTAGGCAAAAAGGGAATAGTAATAGGCTATGATAATCGTTTCATGTCCGAAGATTTTGCAGCTCAATGTGCCAAAGTCTTAGTAGGTAACGGAATAAAGGTATTTCTTCTTAAAAAAACAGCACCTACACCAGTTACAGCATTTGCAATTCGTGTAAACGAAGCTGGTGGAGCGATTATGCTTACAGCAAGTCATAATCCACCCAATTACAATGGTATAAAATTTATACCCGAATATGCAGGACCGGCATTACCGGATGAAACGGATGCGATTGAAGAAGAAGTTAATCGAGTAATTGAAGGAGCTCGTGTTTATGAGCTTGAACTTGAAGAGGCTAGAAAGCTTGAACTATTAGAGGATATAGATGTAGATAAAGAATACATTGCACATCTAATGAAAATAATCGATGTAGAAAGCTTTAAAGAAAATGACCTAAAAGTTGTAGCTGATCCGATGTTTGGTGCAGGTGTGGGTTACCTAGATAAAATATTATTAGAGCTAGGCTGTGAAGTAAGAACTATAAACAATTATCGTGATGCCCTTTTTGGAGGTAGCATGCCAGAGCCAACCGTACATATACTATCTGACTTAAAACGCTCGGTAGGAACATATTCTGCTGATTTAGGCTTAGCACTAGATGGAGATGCAGATCGATTTGGAATTATTGATAAAGAGGGCAATTTTGTAACCCCTAACCGTTTTTCATATTTATTATTAAATCACATACTAAAAACCCGATCATTCCGTGGTCCGGTAAGTCGCTCTATAGCAACTAGCCATATGCTAGACAGAGTAGCAAAACGCAATGGATTAAGTGTAATAGAGACACCAGTAGGATTTAAATATATTGGTGAAGCCATGCGAGATAGAGCCTGTATTTTAGGAGTAGAAGAAAGTGGAGGACTAAGCATATTTGGTCACATTCCTGAAAAGGATGGAATACTTGCATGCCTATTAGCAGCAGAAATGTTAGCTAAAACAGGAAAAACCTTTGATGAGCTATCTGAAGAATTTTATGAAGAATATGGAAGTGTTGTTAGCGAACGTTTAGATATTGCAGTTAGACCAAAAGAAAAAGATGAAATATTGGCCAATATGAAAGCATATCACCCTAAATCAATTGCAGGAGTAAAAGTAGACACCTATAGTGACAAAGAAGGAAATAAGATAGTGTTAGATGATGGTAGCTGGGTGCTAATACGCCCCTCCGGGACAGAACCTTTATTTAGAATATATGTAGAAGCCGTAGAGTCAAATGGAGAAAACAAACTAAAAGAAATTCAACAAGAAGTCCTAGAAGCTTTAGGGCTAACGAGAAAATAAAAACAAGACTTTTCGCCAAAACCTGACCAAAGGTCAGGTTTTTTCATGCAATTCAGACAAAAAAGAAGGATTTTTGGAAAAAATGGATAACTTTATATATAGATCACGGCTAAATATAAATAGTTTAGATTTTTGCAGTGAAATCAAAACTAAATCTCTACAAGTACCAAAAACAATACCTAATAATAAAATAAAACTATATAACAAATTACTTACTCTAGCAAAAAGGTGGTTTCTATGTCACATAAAGAACATAATAATGCAGCAGAACTCATACACCTAGATGAGGTATTGTCACAGGTGGTAGACGTCCTGAATAAAGGTCAGGATGATATATTTGAAATAGCTGATAACTGTACCAAACAACTAACCCGCCTTAAAACAGAACTTGAAAACTTACGAATACAAATAAATGAAAAAATAAATGAAGTAGATGAAGCTGAAAAACAAGAGCGACTAGCCCGCCATAGATTAGTTGAGGTAAGTCGCAATTTTAGGTCTTACTCAGAACCAGATATAAAAGAGGCATATAATAATGCCCAAGATCTTCAACTAAAATTAAATAGTTTAAGACATGAAGAATATAACTTACGCCAAAAACGCGAAGACCTCTCTCGAGAAATACGCAGGTATGAAGAAATAACAAAAAAAGCAGATGACTATTTAAAAAATACTGGATACGCACTAAAGATTTTACAGGGAAATGTCGAAAAAATATCTGAAAGCATTGAAGAAACATATAGAAGACAGCAAATAGGTATGTGGATTATAGAAGCTCAAGAATCCGAAAGGAGAAAAATAGCAAGAGAGCTTCATGACGGCCCTGCTCAGATACTAGCAAGTATGCTAATCAGATTAGATTTAGTAAAACACTTTATAGAAAATGATACAAATAAAATAAGTGATGAAACTGATAATGTGAAAAAAATGGCTAAAGAAAGTCTAGGAGATATACGCCGAGTAATGTTTGACTTAAAACCAACTCCACTTGATGAGACAGGCCTTATTAATTCTCTTAGGCAATATTTTGATGACTATGAAGCTAAATACAATATGTATATAGAATTTGTTGTTTTTGGAGAAGAACATAAATATGATTCATCCCTAGAAATTGCTCTTTTTCGCCTAGTGCAGGAAGCTATAACCAATGCTAGAAAACACTCAGGAGTAAACCGTGTATTAGTAAAAATACAGGATAATGGAAAAAACCTACTTTTAATTATCAAAGATACAGGTAAGGGTTTTGATACTGAAGAAGTTTTACACTCTGATAAGGAAAGCTACGGAATAATGGGTATGAGAGAACGAGTAGAACTATTCGGTGGCAAGATAGATATAATATCCAAAATAGGATCGGGAACCCAAGTTATAATAGAGGTACCAATAGAAGGGGAGAGGTAAATGGACAAAATCAAAGTACTAATAGCAGATGATCATGCTTTAGTAAGGGAAGGACTACGAAAACTATTAGAGCTTGATGAAAAATTAGAAGTAATCGATGAAGTTGGGGATGGACAGGGTGCTATAAATATTGCACGAAAAGCGAAACCTGACATTATTTTAATGGATGTAAACATGCCCGGTACGGATGGTATATTAGCGACTAGGATAATAAAAAGAGAATTACCAGATGTTAAAGTTGTTGCTTTAACCATTTATGAAGATGAAGAAGTAGTTGAAATGGTAAAAGCAGGGGTCTCAGCTTATGTTTTAAAGGATGTTGCAGGAAGTGAATTAATTGATACCTTGTATAAAGTTCTTGAAGGAGAAGTTGTAATTCACCCTAAAGTGGCTAATAGATTAGTTAGAGAACTTTCTAAATCTGAACGCAAAAAAGATGAAGTCAAATTAACCAAAAGAGAAAAAGATGTCCTTATTTTATTAGTAAAAGGATTTTCCAATAGAGAAATGGCTGAAACAATGTTTATCAGCGAAAAGACCATAAAAAATCACCTTACTAGCATATTTAGAAAGCTAGGAGTAAAGGATAGAACTCAGGCTGCGGTACATGCTCTAAAAAATGGAATTGTAAGTGAAGAATAATCCAGGAATCAACCCCCCTCCCCTCAGCATAGTATATACAAAGGGGCTAAGGGGAGGTCTAATGGTGGTAATTCTTCTTAAGGTGGCCAGTTTTTGCATATGGTTGACAATAATGATTGTTTTGATAATAGCCAGCAAATCAATAAAAGAATCTCCGGTAAATAAGGTTAAGCTACAGATAGATGATGATGAAGATATTGAAATGTTTATACGAGGTGCACTCAGAAAACTAAATGAAAAGGACAGGTTGATAATTGAAACCCTACCTAAACACCGATATAACTACCAAGCAAGATTAATCACAAATCGAATCCTAAGAAAAAACCCATCAATCATAATACAATACCCAGAATCAATAATAACAAATTAAATAATGCTTCTGCTGCAAAAAATAACTACAAAGAACTTAAGGCGTGATAAACATGTTTGCTCAGCCGATTCCATAGTCTAACTTTAGCTTTGAGCACTGAAACCAAGAATTAAAAACCAATTATCACCAACAAATGATTGACATTATTTTAGGGGAAGACGCTATTAACCTATTATATTATGATATAATTAAACATATTAAGATAAAATCAAACAAAAATCATGTATACATTTTCTATATTTGAGACTGCTTGAATCATTTAAAATCCTGTACTTATCGAAGAGGGAGAGAGATAAGATGATTGTTTGACTGTTTTGTCACGACAATCAGATAAGTTAAGATTTGAATATTATATCGTAAGGGTAGTTGTTTGGGGTGGGTTAATTGATAAACTTTTTATTAGACATTTTAATACCTCAACAAATATGTTGTTTGTGCAGAACACCAGGGAACTACAAACGTAGACAACCTTGGTGCAATGAGTGCCTTAAGAAACTTCGAGATCTGCAAACAACTGCTCCAATATGCCAAAAATGTGGTAAATACTTATGTGAAGAAAAAACTATATGTATTGATTGTTCAACAATGAACCCTACATTCCACATAGCACGCGCTGTTGGTCCATATGAAGACACATATAGAATAGCAATAAAAGTTCTTAAATTCTTAGGCCGAAAACACCTTTCTATAATAATGGGATATATGATGGCAGAGGTAGCTAGAGCTGAGCCAGAATTTTGGCCTATAGATATACTAGTACCAGTACCCATATCTGAGGGAAGTCTTAAGCAAAGAGGATTCAATCAAACAGAAGTTTTAGCTAAGGAAATTAGCAAACATATAAAAACAAAAGTTGATAGCAAAAGCCTAATTCGAGTTAAAGAAACTCCTTCCCAAAGAGAACTATCTCGAGAAGAAAGAGAAAAAAATCTACTTTGTGCATTTCAATTGAAGGATAATAGCAAAGTTAAGGGGAAGAATGTATTATTGATAGATGATGTCTATACTACTGGTTCAACTAGTAAAGAATGTACTCGTGTATTACTAGAAGGGGGAGCACAAAGAGTATCTGTACTAACTTGGGCTACTGGTAAAGGCAACTAAAACAGAGGAGGGTTTACGGATGGCAGACCTTAGAAACTGTCAGGAGTGTGGTAGACTTTTCGCTTACCAAGGAAAAAACCGATGTCGCAAATGCCAAGAAAATGAAGAAGAAGAATACTTAATTGTTAGAAGATACATTAGAGAGCATCCAGGAGCTAGTGTTTTTGAAACTTCAGAGGCAACCGATGTAGAGGAAGAAAAAATCCTTCAATTTCTACGTGATGGTCGCTTACAATCAAGAGGTTTTAAAAACGTACTTGAATGTGTAAGCTGTGGGCAAAAAATATCCCAAGGAAGATTTTGTGACAACTGTACTAACCAACTAGCAGCAGATTTCCAAAAAGTAGCCCAACCAAAAAAACCAAGAAAACAAGAACCCGAACCAAAACGCCGCCAAACAGATAGGATATATACTAGGGGAAAAGATGAGGGCTAATTTTTAATTTTTAATTTTGAATTCAAAATTAACTATCAAGCATTTAGCATGTATATCACACCGAAAAAAAGAGCAATAGAACGAAAATAAAAGAATAATAAATATAAACAAGCGCAATTGCTATTAAGCTTTGCGTTTTTTTATGCGAAAATATAAAATAATAAGAAAAACACACTAAGGTGGGAAAAACAATGTTTATATCAAAAGCACAAGTGCAAAACCTTTTAAAAACATATGGTAAAGACAACAAAAACAAAAACATCCAAAAAACCACTGAAGTAAAAGGTGCTGCCAAAAAAGATAAAATAGCTATATCAAATGAAAGTAAAACCAAGCAAAAAGCTATGCAATCAATCAAAAAATCAGATGACTTACGTCAAGACAAAATAGATGCGGCAAAACAAAAAATATCTACTGGAACCTACACCAAATCAAATGATGAAGTTGCGGAGAAAATGATAGAGCAAGCCATAATAGATAAGCTTATCTAAGGAAGTGAGATAATGCATAATCTCCTAAAAGTATTTATAGATACAATAAACAAACAAAACAAAATCTTTGATCAGCTAGTTCAACTAGCAGAGGAAAAACGCGAATCTATAATACTAGGAAAAATACAAGAACTAGATAAACTCATACAAAAAGAGGGCATCATAGTCTCTAATCTAGAGAAAACCGAAGGTGCCCGTTTTAAATTACAAGAGCAAATTGCTAGCAAATTAAAACTAAAAACCGAACAAATGAATGCAGAATTCATAATAACAGCCTTACAAAAAAACAATCATGTCCTATATATAGACCTAAAAGAAGCAATAGAACGCCTAGACTATAACCTAGCGCGCTTAAGAGCCCTAAACGAAGAAAACAACGAACTAATAAACCAATCCCTAGACTACATATTCTCAATGCAGGCGGCCATAGAAGGGGACATAGCCGGAACCTACTCCCAAAAAGGCACCCAATCCGACGAAACCCCCTCCCGCCCCAAAAAAAATATAATAGATACAAAGGGGTAAATTACTGTTAATAATTTTTAATTTTTAATTATGAATTTTTAATTAAGGACTAAAAAAATATGAATATAAAACGAAATATTATTAAAGACAAAAGTTATTACTTTGCATTGCAGGTTATTAAAACTTGCCGGTATTTAGCTAAAAAAGAAAATGAATATGTTATATCTAGGCAATTAATGAGATCAGGTACTAGTATAGGAGCAAACATCGAAGAAGCATTAGCAGCAGGTAGCAGAAAAGATTTCATTCATAAAATGACTCTAGCATCAAAGGAAGCAAGGGAAAGTTCTTATTGGATAAGGTTATTAAAAGACAGTGGCCTTATTGATGAAGAAGAAGGAAATAAATTACTAGAAGAGGCAAACGAATTAGTCAGACTACTAACCTCTATAGTAAAAACAACCTCAAAAACAGAACAGGAAAAATAAAAAGAAACTGCGACAGCAGTTTCCACCACAATTAAGAATTAAAAATTAAAAATTTAAAATTAAAAAAAAGAGGCAAACGAATTAATTAGACTACTAATCTCTATAGTAAAAACAACCACAAAAACAGAAAAAGAAAAATAAAAAGAAACTGCGACAGCAGTTTCCACCACAATTAAGAATTAAAAATTAAAAATTTAAAATTATAAATACAATGTAAACCCGTCAGCAAAGATGGGTCTAATCTAATTATAATAGAACAATTAAAAGAGAGGTTATTCCATGTCAAATTTTATGAGTCTAGAAATCGGCAAAAGATCAATAATGACCCACCAAACAGCCCTTAGCGTAACCGGTCACAACGTTTCCAACGCCAACACCCCCGGTTACTCTCGGCAGGTGGCTAACATAACAACAAATCGCCCCTGGCATGCTCCCATGCTTGCAGGCAATGCTCCAGCTGGTCAAATAGGCACAGGAGTAAAAGTAGAAGACATCCAAAGAATGCGCGATGCATTCCTCGATTACCAAATTCGCAACGAGAACAAAACCGCAGGTTACTGGGACTCTGTCCAGCAAAACCTATCAAGGGTAGAAGTAATCCTTAACGAACCCTCAGAAGAAGGGCTAAGAGCAGTTATGGATATGTTCTGGGAATCATGGCAAGACCTATCAGTAAATCCAGAAAGTGAATCAGTTAGAGCAGTAGTAGCTGAGCTAGGGGAAACAGTTGCTGATGCCTTTAACAATACCCATAGACAACTATTTGAACTAAAAGAAGACGTAAACAGCAACGTAAAAATAAAAATAGATGAAATAAACTCCTTAGCCGATCAAATAACTGATTTGAATGAACAAATACAAGGAATTAGCATAGCAGGTAAACAACCAAACGACCTATTAGACAAAAGAGACATGCTACTAGAAGAACTTAGTCAAATAACAGACATAAACGTATACGAAGAGCCGCACTATGAAAACGGTGGACAAACTCAAAGCTATAGTGGAATGGTTACTGTCCAAATTGGTGGCAGAACCCTAGTACAAGGTCACAATTACACCCCACTATCAACAAAACAAGATGAAAACGGCATGCACATGCCTGTTTGGAGTGATACAGGGGCTAAAGCTAATATAAATGGTGGGGAACTAAGAGGCCTTCTAGACTCCCGAGGTAAAACAGATTTAGAACAAGATGCAAACTCAAACTATAAAGGCATTATCCAAGAAATGATAGATGACTTAAACAAACTAGCCAAAACAGTAATAATCGGAACCAACGATGTTCATCGTGGAGGCTATAGCCTAAACAACAAATCAGGTACTCCAGATGGAACTAATTTTTTCAAAATGCCTAAAAACCCTGACGACATTGAAAACTGGGCACAACTAATGAGCTTAGACACCACTATAAAAAACGACTCTAATAACATAGCAGCAGCTAGCAACAGAACATGGGAAGACGGAGAAAAAGTAAACTTTGGTGATGGCTCCAATGCATTAAAAATTGCTCAGTTAAAACAACATATGAAAACTGATAAAAATGCGTTTAAAACTGGTGAATTTGAAGGTAATAACTTTCCAAAAGAAATAGGTGGAGAGATGCTAGTTAACATTCAAGGCATTGAAGACCTTATAAAAATAGAAATACCCGAACAAGAAATAAAAGATCTAAACGAACTAGCGACAGCCATACAGCAGCAACTAGACAATAATGAAACATTAAGAAATGAAGACATAAAAATAAATGTCAGACTAGATGGAAACACCATTATATTTGAATCACCAAACTCAAGATTTCATGGAGTAGAAGATGGTGAAAATGATGATGGCTTATTAGCGAATTTTGATACAGATGACATCAAAGCAGTACTTAACTCTAATTATACCGTGTTTGCTAGTGAGACAGATTTAGAATTTGGAGAAAATATTGATGGAGCCCTAACCTTTCAATTTGATGGTGAAGAGGATGAAACAATAAGTATAAATATAAATGAGGATGATTTTGACGATATTAACGATTTAGTTGTAGCCATACAAGAAAAGTTAGATGAAGATGAAATAAACGTAAACGTCCGCGCAGATGGTGACACCTTACTTTTTTACTCCCAAGACCCTGATTTTAAAGGGGTAATTGATGGAGATGGAGATGAAGATGGAAATGACTTCTTATTTGGTGATGATGAACCAGTTGAAATAAACCAAGTGCAAATAACCAACATAAACGAAAACCTTATCAAAAACGCTACCACCGACGACTTCTGGCGTTCAGTAGCGGCTAATGTAGGAGTAAAATCACAAGAAGCCAAAAGAATGGTAACAAACCAAGAACAACTACTAGGAGAACTAGAAAACAAAAGACAATCATACTCAGGCGTGTCCCTAGATGAAGAAATGACCAACATGATAAAATACCAACACGCCTACAACGCAGCCTCAAGATACATAACAACAATAGACGAAGCCATAGAAACCATAGTAAACCGAATGGGCTTAGTAGGAAGATAACTATATAATTTTTAATTATTAATTATGAATTCTTAATTAAGGAAGGAAAAGCAAAGCTTTTCTAATTTAAAAAATTGCATTGCAATAAATTATAATAAAAAAGGAAACGAAAGTTTCCTACCCACAATTAAAAATTAAGAATTAAAAATTCAAAATTAACCCGGAGGGTGAATTATGCGAGTAACAAACACAATGCTAGTAAACGACCTAAACAGAAATCTAAACAACAACATGCGCCAAATGGAAAATTCCCAGCGCCAACTATCAACTGGTAAAAAACTAAACCTCCCATCAGATAACCCTGGTGGCTTGGTTAACTCCTTGCGCCTGCGTACAAACATAAACGAAGGTGAAAGATATATATCAAACTTAGGTGAATCCATAAACTTCATGGAAACAACCGACTCAGCACTAAACAACACTACCCAGATAATGCACCGAGCCCGTGAACTAACAGTAAAAGCCAAAACAGGCACCAACGATACCGGAGCACTTCGAGCTCTTGCTGATGAAATAGAAGAACTCAATGACGAACTAAAAATGCTAGCAAATACTACCTATGGAACTAAACACGTATTTGCCGGCACAAATGTAACCGAAGCACCTTACAAAGAGGGCGAAGATCCAGATAACCCCCATCAATGGAATGGCAATGATAGATCAATCGAAGTTGAAATATCAGCTGGTATAACCATGCCTATGAATTTAAATGATAAAGATATGTCCCACTTTTTCATGGGAGTTGAAGAAACAGAAGATACTGATGGAAAAGAGGGTGTATTTGATTTACTAGATGGATTAGTAGAGTCTATTCGTGAAGGTGACTCTGACGCAATGGACAAAGCCTTAGGAGATCTGGATGTTAAAATAGATGACCTACTTTCAGCTCGCTCAACCATAGGAGCCAGAGTAAATAGACTAGAACTACAAAAAAATCGTCTAGAAGATACCCAGATATCATATAACGAACTACTATCACAAACCGAAGATGCCGATATGGCAAAAGTAATAATGGAACTAAAAATGCAAGAAAACGTCTACCGAGCCTCCCTCTCCGCAGGAGCCAGAATAATCCAACCCAGCTTAGTAGACTTCTTAAGATAAAAAAATAGACACAGACTCCCACAGACGTAACAGACTTACACAGAAAATTAATAAAAGATACGAGCGAAGCTTAAAAAAACAAAAAAAGAAGTCAGCGTAAGTCCAAAAAGTCAGTGTGTGAGCAAAGCGAACCAGCGTCTATAAAAAAGGTGGTTGCCCAAAATGCAAATAAACATAAATCAACAATTCGCCCAAATAGGAATAAACACAACAAAACCATTCCTAGGGCTGAATACGGTTCAACCCCAACTACAAATAAATACCCAAAAACCAGAAGTACAAATACAAAAACAGCAACCAAAAGTTCACATAGACCAATCCCAATGCTTTGCCGACTTCAACAAAAGAGCACCGATAGAATTTGTTAACTATCACTCTCAGAAAGCAAAATCATCCGGCATCCAAGCCATCGGCAAAATAGCCGCCGAAGGTGATATGCTGGCTAAAATAGAAGGAAACATAACCGTTCAAGACCTAGCAAAAAGAGCCATGGACACCCAAAAAGACTTCAACGTAGAAGCAATACCAAAACAAAGACCAAACATAAACTTTGAAAAACACCCAGTAGAAATAATACCCCAAAAAGGAACCCTAGACATAAATATAAACCAAGGAACAATACAACAAGACTTCCAATGGGGAAAAGTAGACATATACCTAAACCAAAAAAACTACCTAGAAATAAACTTCATCCCCAAAAAACAAATAACAGCATAGCTATGAATGGCGAAGCGGCTAGACATTAAACCAGATAGCGCAGCGACTCAGAAATAAAAAATAGACACAGAAAAAACGAGCGAAGCTCGTAAAAAACAAAAAAAAGTCTGCGTAAGTCCAAAAAGTCAGTGAGTGAGCAAAGCGAACCAGCGTCTATTAAAAAACCCCAACTCAGAAAGGAGACCTAAAGTGAAAATAAACAGCCCAATCCTAGGCCAAATAGAAATAGAAGAAAAAAACCTAATCACCTTCGAATCCGGCATTCCCGGCTTCGAAGACCAAACTCAATTTGCGCTAATCCCCATGGACGATAACAGCCCATTTTTCTATCTCCAAGCTATAAGAAACCCAGAATTATGCTTAATACTAACCGACCCATTTAGCTTTTTCTCCGACTACAAAGTAAAGCTAGATGATGAACACCTAGAAAAACTAGAAGTAAAAAAAGACGAAACACCAATAATCGCAGTCTACTGTATACTAACAATACCCGAAGACTTCAAAAAATCAACAGCAAACTTATTGGCCCCTATAGCCATTAACCATAAAACAAAAAAAGGACTTCAGTTTGTCTCTGAAAAATCCGAATATACTACTAAGCACTATATTTTCAATCAAACTAAAGACCAGCCCCAAAAAGCGGCTGTAAATGAAGGACCATAGCCTATGCTAGTACTTAGTAGAAAAAAAGGCGAAAGCATTATAGTAGGGGACAACATAGAAATAAGTATAATCGACATACAGGGAGATTCCATAAAAATAGGAGTAAACGCCCCCAAAGACGTAAAAATATACCGAAAAGAAATCTACGACCAAATAATACAAGAAAACATTCAAGCAACCCAAAACATAAGCAACCTAGGTAAAAACCTAGACAAACTAAAAGACTATAAGAAGTAAACTTCTAATTTTTAATTATTAATTTTAAATTCTTAATTAAGGAAGGAAAAGCAAAGCTTTTCCCAATAAACAACTCGCGAAGCGAGAAAAACAAAATAAAAAAGGAAACGAAGTTTCCTCACCATAATTAAAAATTAAAAATTAAGAATTCAAAATTACCGACCAAAGGGAGGGGTAATTGTGTACGGCGTAAACAACATAAGATTCGGCGGCATAGCCAGCGGCCTCGATACCGAAGACATCGTAAATCAGATGATGAAAATAGAAAAAATGAAGGTAGACCGCCACCACCAACAAAAACAAGTTCTCGAATGGAAAAGAGAAGACTATCGCGAACTAAACTCAAAATTTCTAAACCTAAGAAACGAAGCCTTTGATATGCGATTACAAAGCAGCTACATGAGCAGGGAAGTTTCATCATCAAACGAATCAGCTCTAAGCGCAACCGCAGGATCAAGTGCCATAGAAGGAAATTATGAAGTAGAAATAAAAGAATTAGCTCGTGGAGTAAATAAAACTAGTGATGTTTTACAGTCAAATGATGACATATCCAATCTTAAAGCTCAGTTTGGGGAAGATATTGGTGATGAAGTATCATTCACTTTAAAAGGTCAATCAGGTGAACAAGCATTTACATTTAATACTGAAGAAGTTAGCATACACAATGTAGTAAGAGAAATAAACAATGCTAACCTAGGCATCCGCGCTAACTACGATGCTAATATAGATAGATTCTTCTTAATGACAACTGATACTGGTACTAATTCAGAACTATCAGTTTTGACAGATGATGGCTTTTTGTCGGACCAACTAAAGCTTAATTTGGATGAAAGTACTACTTTACAAAGTACAGAATCATTAGGTGAAAGTATCAATACAGATGAAAAGTTAAAGGAAATATTCCCCGAATTAGTTGGTGAATCAGATGTATTTAATATTTCAATAAAAATAGGCAAAGATGTAGAGGAATTAAGTTTTGGTGCCAATGATAATATCGATACTATTATAGATGAAATAAATGATAAATTAGGGGAAGATGTAGCTAGTTTTAATGATAATAAATTTAGTATCAATGGTGACGAAGAAAATAACGTCTCCATCTTGTCCGATGAAGAAGGCTTACTAACCAACATATTCAAACTACAAATGAGCAGTGAAACAGGTGTAAACTCTAAAATAAACTTCAATGACATGGAGGATCTGGAATTCCAAAGCAATGATGTAGAAATCATGGGCATAAACATGAACCTACAACAAGCTGGTGAAACCGTAAACCTAACAGTCAGCAACGACACTGACGCAGTAGTAGAAAAAATAACCGGATTTGTAGATAAATACAATAAAATTATAGAAAACATAAGCACTAAGCTAGGTGAAGAAAGGCATCGTGATTTTCCACCATTAACAGATGAACAAAGAAGAGCCATGAGTGAAGATGAAATAGAAATGTGGGAAGAAAAAGCTAGAAGTGGACACTTTAGAGCTGACCCTCTTTTAAATAGCATAGCTTCAAACCTTCGTATGGCTACATCCTCACCAGTAGAAGGCATAGAAGGTGACTATCAACAACTATCTGCCATAGGCATAAGTACTCAAAATTGGCAAGAACAAGGCAAACTCCACGTAGACGAAGACAAGTTAAGAGCAGCATTATCTGATGATTTAGAAGGTGTTATCCAATTATTTACTCAGGATAGAGTAGTTGAAGAAGACGAAAACGGAAATGAAGTAGTTGAAAAAGGCCCTGGAATCGCACGTGCATTGCATGAAGCAGCAGGCAACGCCATAGACAGTATCAGACAAAGAGCCGGCATAGATGGACTATCCCATGATCCAAGTTTTCTAGGTCAACAAATAAGTCGTGAAGAACAACGTATAGCAGACATGAAACAAAGAATGATAAGAACCGAAGAAAGACTATGGAGCCAATTCTCAGCCATGGAAAGAGCCGTGGCAGAAATGAACAGCCAAAGCGACTGGCTAGCCTCACAACTAGGACAAATGGGCTAGCTTCAGTCAAGCAAGCTTGACTGAAGCAATTCTTAATTTTAAATTTTGAATTCTTAATTAACGAAGGGAAAGCAAAGCTTTCCCTTTTAATTTTAATAAAAAAGGAAACGCAAGTTTCCTAACCATAATTAAAAATTAAGAATTCAAAATTAAAACCTTGTCAAAGTTCGTTAAAGTCTATGCTTACCTGTATCTATTCACTAAAAAAATGACAAAATTTCAAATTTACCTATAAACTTCCTGCCAAATTATCCGATATATAAAATAAGGCACAAAAAGTACTACTCCAAAGCAAAGGGGGGAGAGTTGAAATAGTCTAAAGGTCGATACTACTTCATCGACTCCACAGTACTAAATGTGTTGAAAAAAAACGCCCTACAAGGACGTAGGAGCTTATTATTCAAGGAGGAATAATTATATGATTATTAATAACAATATGATGGCAATGAACACCCACCGTCAGTTGACACTCAACAACGCAGAAGGTGCACAATCAACAGAGAAACTATCATCAGGACTAAGAATCAACCGTGCTGGTGACGATGCAGCCGGTCTATCCATCTCAGAAAAAATGAGAGCCCAAATCAGAGGACTGCAACAAGCAGAAAGAAACGCCCAAGACGGTATCTCATTAATCCAAACCGCAGAAGGTGCACTAAACGAAACCCATGATATCTTACAAAGAATGAGAGAGCTAGCAACCCAGGCAGCTAATGACAGTAACGTAGAAGTTGATCGCCAAGCAATGCAAAACGAAATGAATCAGCTAACATCAGAAATAAATAGAATAGGAAACACCACCGAGTTCAACACCCAAAAGATACTTCAAGGTGAAGGGGTAGATCCGGAACTAAAAGGTGACTTAAATCTTCCAAAAGCAGGTCTAGATGATGTGCCAGCATATCTTGAGGGTGGGGAATTTATTCCTGCGAAAAAAGCAGCTATTCAGATTCAGTTTGCTCAGGATGCAGTTGAGTCATCAACTGATGACACTAACAGAGTGTTAGATGAAGACATAACAGTTAGCCTAAACGGACAAGATATTAAACTAAACTTTAAAAATGAAGATGATAGTACGACTTTTTCTACTGGAGACATTAATATCAATGACGCTGGAGACGATGTAGATATCTACATCGAAGATGGAATGTCAAAAGAACAAATTACAAGACTTGCAGAAGAAGCTTTAAATCAAGCAATTGCGGTTAATGAATCGATAGATGCTGAAGATTACAATATTTCTAGAGATGAGAATGCATTAACTATTGCTACTGTAGCAACTGGTGCAGGTCAAGAAATTCAGGCAACTGGTTTATTAGATGACAATGCTGGTGGAATTGAAGCTGCAGACTTAATGAACTACTCTGCGGGTGGCTCTTTAACAGCAGCTAGCTTTACAGCTAGTGATGTAACAGGAACAGGATTAAACGCTATAAGAAAATATTCAGAAGCAACTGTTGATTTCGATCTTGATACAATTAAAAACCAAGTTTTAAACCAAGGTATCAGTGAAGACAATACAGATTACTTTACAGCGGCAGGGGCTCTTTCCGTTGATGGCTTAGTAAAACACTTAGAGGGTACTGGATTTACCATTGGCCAAGAAACCATTGAGTTCTTCGATGGTTCTGATGGGTGTCCACTTCAAAAAACATATCTAAACACCAAAATTAACATTAAACTACAAGAATACAATAAAATACAAAAAACATTACATAAAAAACAAGCTTTTAAGTTACAAATAATAAAAAATATTCAATAAATATCCATGTTATGCCACACTTATCCGAAAGTTGCATAGAAAAAATACAATAATATTACAAATAACAACTTAAGAGGCCTTATTATATGTATGGTATAGCCCGCCTAGGACTGGAGTTGATTTAAGCTTGGAATTTTTAGCTTTTGTAGGTAAATAAGTAGGTGAAGGAATTGGTGTATTGCCATTAATTCCTTGGTGGGTGCGATGGGTATTATAGTAATCTTCTATGTATTCTTTTAGTAAATTATTAAGATGTTTTTCATTTAAAGGAATTATGTGATTTAAAAGCTCTTGCCGTAAAATGCCAACAACTCTTTCGGCATAAGGATTTTGCCAAGGAGACTTTATAGAGGTTTTTTTAGCTTTTATACCTGAAAAATTCAAAAATTCCTGTACAGATTTAGCTAGAAAAACAGGATCATTATCATGAATAATATATTTAGGTTTATGATCATAAGGTGTTGTATTTCTTAATTGTTGCTTTAACCAATCTGCGTTTGGATTAGTAGTTACAGCAAAGTGTTCAATTTTTCGGCTGCCGTGATTAATTATTACTAAAACATAAAGAATTTTAAAAGTTAAAGTGGGCATAGTAAAAAAGTCCATTGCCCAAGTATTTTTTGCATGGTTTTTTAGAAATGTTCTCCAAGATTGAACCTGTTTTTTTGAGGGAGGTTTTTTTGTTTGGGGAAGATACTTAGCGATAGTATTTGGAGCGGGAGCATTTTTAATATTTAAAAGAATTAGCTTTTCATGTATTTTTTCGGGAGATAATAGAGGGTTTTCTTTATGTATTTTTTTTATAAGATTTATAACCTCTAGCTTTATTGGTGATCTTCCCTTCTTTTTAGATTTTTTAAACCAGTAAAAAGAAAATGCTGTTTTGTGCCATTTTATAATTGTTGCAGGTTTAAAATAAGCTATAGTAAAGTCCCATTTATCATAAGTTTTAGAAAGCAACACCCATAGTTGGCGGAAAGCTGGAGTAGCTTTAGGTTTGGGGCGTTTTTTTGTTTTAATATCATGTTCACTTAATGCAACTATTGAGCGCAAAGCAATGACTTCATGTTGGAGTTGTTTTTTGGTCATAAAATAAGTTGATAAAAAGCAATAAACATAATATAACCATTCTTTAATGAATTTAAATAAAGCAGTAAAATTGATATGCAATGTTTGCTCAACTCCTTTTCAAAAATATAAATTAATTCTCTCATACATTATGAACCACAAAGTGATGGCAAAAGCAGGTGAAAGAAATGGAAAAAGAACTAACTGATAATATACTAATATCACTAAATACCATGGAAGAAGCAGTAGAATATCTAAGAGAAAAACTTAGTGATGAAATCGCACCTCAAAATGGTAGCATTGATACTTAAGCAGAATGCCTAATAAAGATGAAGAATAAAGTAATCTCCAATTTAATACATCAATATATAATAAAGCTCCAGTTATTCCTTTAATAAGGATTAGATTGGAGCTTATTTATTTACTGTAAAAAAGTAAATCCATAGCTCACATCCTTTAATTTTTATCTATTAGAATTATGGCATGGATTTAGTCTTTAAATATAGGTGTTAAGATTTTGACGCTTACGTTTATTAAGCAAGCTTATCAACTCCCCAACCTCCTATGTAATAATATACATAGGATTCTATTTTATGGTGGAGTACTTTTCAATTATTGTTTTAGGGTATTTTTAAGTTATACCTAAAAATGATGCGAAGAAAGCTGAGTCAGGAGACAACTTATATTGATGAGATTTTATAAATTAGATGCAGTCTATATAATATCAGACATAATTATGCTATAATTAAGCCACGATATAAACATGTGGAAGGAGTGGTAATTATGCCTGATATTAGACCCATTAAAGATTTAAGAAACACAACGGAGATTTCAAAACTATGTCATGAGAATAAAGAGCCGATTTTTATTACGAAAAATGGCTATGGTGACATGGTTGTAATGAGCATGGAAACCTATGAGAAAAAACTAGCTAAAGCAGAACTCTATGAGAAACTAGCAAAAGCAGAAGAGCAGCTTGAAAATGGAAAGCCCCTGGAAGATGCAGCAGATGTCTTTAAGAGATTAAAGGATAAGTATGGAAAATAAAAATTATCAGATTAAATTCACACCTATTGCCAGTGAAGATTTAGATGGAATTTATTACCATATCTCAAGAGAATTACATGCTGAAGGGGCGGCAGTAACTCTTATGGAGAAAATCGAACACAGTGTTATGCGGCTTAAAGATTATCCTTTCTCCTGCAATTATGTAGAGGATGAATTTCTAAAAAATAAAGGATACCGTAAGCTTACTATCAATAACTACATTGTATTTTATCTGGTTGATGAAGAGAAAGAGCAAGTCAACATCATGAGAGTTTTATACGGAAGACAAAAATATCAAAGTTTACTTTAAGAGCATCTGATCATATGAGGAAAAAGGTGACGAATTAACCAAAACCTGTATTAAAGTGAAGGGAATATTACCAAAAAGCGTTAAAACATTTGGTCTTTCAAGGGTTAGTGGAGGAAATGACCAAATTTTTCATGACAGACTTTCAAATTCTATAAGTGGTGTGGCCAAGAAATATCCTTCTGTAGTAGTACCTGTTCCAAACGATGTAAGTGATAAAATAATAGAATACTATATTAATCTCATTGATGGCTGTGATAGGAATGATATACCTGAAGTGAATTTAAAGGTTTTGTGGCCTATAGATGTTGATCAAAAGTTAGGTTATAAAGAAATGACTCAGAAAGTAAATAATTTTTCAGGTTATAAAGTGGTAAAAAACATCTTAGGAGAAAAAAAGAAGATGAGAATCAAGTACAAAATAGAAATGAAAGAATTAAACAATTTGAATTTATAGCTAAGATGTTAATGGATCTTTTAGATAATGATAAATTTAAAGCTGTTGAATTATGGTGTGGTATAGCAATTTGGTTTTCGGGCAGAAGCTAAAGCTATGATAAAAGAAGGCGGCAAACTAAGTGCAGAAAAAGTAAGTGATCGCATAGTAGATTTTGCCAAAGCTATATCAGGTGGAGATAAGGATAAAATAGAACTATTAAAAGATGCAATTAAACAAGGATTTGAAGCAGCATCAGCTGCCTTAGGAGGTCTACCCGAAGTATCAGAGCAAACCTATGATTTAGTAATGCAAAAACTAGATGCCTGGATGGAGGAAGGATAGTATTAGTTATAACTATTACAAGAAATTATTAGACTGGGTAAACAATAGACTGCAGGTTTTAGATGAAATAGAAGAAAAACTATACCAAATGAAACAATTAGCTGAAATGGTACAAGAAGGTAATCTAAGTCAGCAGCAAATAGAAGATATAAATAAAGAGTTTAAAAAGTTAGAGAGTGAAGTAAACGAGCTAGATGAAAAAAGTAAAAATTATATAAGTCATTAAAAGACTTCTTACTAATAGTGATGGTGTAGAAGTCTTTTTTGTATTCAGAATCAAGATAAATTCCATTAAATTGAAAATATGATATAATTATAATAGAGTAAATGTTATATATTAGTAAAACGAAAATAACTATCAAATGGAAAATAGATCCTGTTGTTTTATTGATTTAAGATACAAGGTATAATACTTTTAAAGTATTTTTCTTAAATATCGTTAGGAGTGAAAAATTTGAAGATTGTAAGGAAAGTTGCCAATAGTGATGTATTAGCTAGTATTATAGACATTCCTGATGAGCTTAAAAACAAAAAAGTTGAAATAATAATTTTACCATATGAAAACATAGAAAATGCCGATATAAAAAAGCAACACAGCAAAAAAGTGCGTGGTGTGCTAGGAAGCTATAAAAATGAAAAGCTCCAGTCAAAAGAAAAGGGAGCTTTTATGAATGCAATGGTTGAAGAATAGTATTAGTTAATAACTATTACAAAAAATTATTAGATTGGGTAAATAATAGACTGCAGGTATTAGATGAAATAGAAGAAAAACTATACCAAATGAAACAATTAGCTGAACTGGTACAAGAAGGCAATCTAACTCAGCAGCAAATAGAAGATTAATAGGGAGTTTAAAAAGTTAGAGAGTGAAGTAAACGATCTAGATGAAAAAAGTAAAAATTATATAAGTCATTAAAAGGCTTCTTACTAATAGTGATGGTGTAGAAGTCTTTTTCTATGAATATAATGAAATATAACAAAGCAAAGAATATATTAAATAAGGAGTAATTTCAAATACATATCTTTTTTATGATATAATATTGATAACCTAAAGGAGGTGTTTTTAATGCCTGTAATCAGACCTAGCTCAGATTTAAGAAATAAATATAATGAGATTTCTGAGTTTTGCAATGAATATAATGAGCCAGTTTTTATTACTAGAAATGGTCAGGGAGATCTTGCTGTTATGAGTATTGAAACTTATGAAAAGCTTGTGGGTAAGTTTGAGCTATATAAATTGCTTGACGAGGGGATGGATGCAATGCAAGAGAAGAAGGTAAGATCTTTTAAAGATGCATTGTCAGATATACAAAAGGATTTATAGTATGGCAACGTACGATATTCAAATTACTAAACCTGCAGAAAGTGATTTGCTAGAAATAATATGGTATATATCTAAGGAGTTATTAGAGCCTGAAACGGCACAAAGAGTGATTTCTAGAATTTCAAATGCAATTATATCATTAGGAAGTATGCAATTTAGACATGCATTAGTAAGTCATGAATTACTTGCTCAAAAAGGGATTAGAAAGATAGTAGTTAATAATTACATTGTTTTTTATATTGTAGATGAAGAGAGTAAAATCGTTACAATAATTAGGGTGCTTTATAATAGAAGGGACTGGCAGAATTTCTTATAACTGAGCATATGCCAGACACAAACTAAAGTTTAAAAAGGTACAGGGGAGATTAAAAAACAATAAGAGTTGGCGTGGGAGGAATATGTACCTTAAGCTAATACTAGAAGAAAATGATTTAGACGCGTTAATTGAATTTGTAAGAGATGATCCGAGTAGAATAGAAGAATTTGCATATTTATTAAATGATAGGTTTAGTGAAGAAGTTGTTGATTTATATAAAATACATATTAGAACAAAAGCAAATAATTCATCAAAAAGAACAGATTACCGAGGAGTATGTGAAATACTGAAAAGGTATAGAAAGATAGCTGGCAAGGATAAACAAAAAGATATGGTTAATGAGCTAAAAATTAATTACAAAAACAAACCAGCATTTATAGATGAACTTAGCAAAATAATATAAACCAGACAAGTCCCTGTCCCTTGTCTGGTTTTAATAATATCTAGATATGATTTCGGATTGCTAGCGGGCATCTTGCATATCGCAATACAATTTAGTATATTTTAATTAAAAGGAGGTGCCCGTTATGGCAAGAACATCAAACATATTTGCTCGTGTTGAGCCCGAAGTCAAAAAACAGGCGGAGCTTGTTTTAGAGCAGCTTGGTATTCCGATGTCAAAGGCAATCGAACTTTTCCTTAGACAGGTTGCACTTCAACGAGGTATCCCATTTGATTTGAAGTTATCGCAAAGTAAACTACAGTCAATAAGTGCACTTACTGAGGAGCAATTCAATGCTGAAATCGAGAAAGGCTTGTCAGACCTAATTGATGGAAGAGTCGTTTCTGCTGAAAGTGTAGCTGAAAAAATGTCACGGGATTATGATATATGAAATGGAATGTAGTTTATACCGAACAAGCGGAACAAGACTTGCGCAGTATTTTTGAGTATATTGCATTTGCTCTGCTTGAGCCAGAAATTGCAAAAAATCAATCACGACGAATCATGGATGCAATTGCAAAGCTGAATAAAATGCCAAAGCGGTATCATCTTTATGAGAAAGAACCTTGGTATAGCAAAGGCTTGCGGGTTTTGCCAGTGGATAATTATTTGGTGTTCTATCTGCCCGTTGAATCAAAAACAACGGTTGTGATTATCCGTATTATGTATGGTGGTCGTAAGATTGAAGAACAATTGTAGCAAACGAAGCAGAAGACTAATACATAGACAAGGGGACCGGGACTTAATAGGTTGAGTATATCTTAGATTCCGTTATAAATGAACAAACTAGCTTTTAGTTGTTATTATTTACACGGAACCTAAGACATTCTCTTTAACTTCCTCTAATTGATTTTATTTATAAGCTTCTGGAAGCCAATTGTTGACTAAATCTTCGTTTTCTTCAACCCACTTAGCGGCAGCTGATTCACTGGTAGCGCCTTCTTCTTCAGCAAGTTCAATAGCACTAGCTAAATCATTTACATCCCATTCAAAATTAGAGATTAATTCATAAACTTCTGGCATATCTTCGTTTAAACCTTTTCTTGCAATAGTGCCTATGTATTCTTCTTCTCCATAAAGTCCTTTAGGATCTTCTAAAAATTTCAGATTCCAACGACTAAATTTCCAATGTGGAGTCCAACCTGTAACAGCTACCCATTCATCTCTTTCAATTGCTCTACTTAAAGCGGCTGTCATGGTAGCATCAGTACCTTCAACTAGATTAAATCCTTCTAAATCATAATCTATAATTAGTTGTTCAGTAGCAGCCATCATTGAAGCTCCTGGATCAATTCCAACTATTTCTCCTTTGAATTTGTCTTTATATTCAGCCATTTCTTCAATAGATGAGATTGTAACATAATCAGGTACAACAAGACCTAAATAAGCTCCCTCAGTATTAATGCCTACAAAATCAAAATCATCACCCATAGTATCCATATAGTTTTTATGAGTAACAGGTAGCCATGCTGTAGTCATGAAATCCCCATCACCACTTACTAGTCCTTCAAACATAGCACCAACAGATAAAGGCATTACTTCTACATTATATCCCATTTTATTTTCTAATATATCAGCTATTACATAAGAAGATGCAGTAGCACATACCCACTCAACATAAACAATTCTTACATCACCCTTGTGTTCTTCATCACCTTGTAAACCACAGCCCATTATAGTAATTGAGAAAATAAGTAAAATACTTAATGAAATAACAAGCTTTTTGCTTTTTATAAACATTAATTCTCCTCCTTTAAACCCCTTATTTTAATTATGTGATAATTACTGTCCTAGATAGTTTTTGAAAAATAGAAATCTAGCTACCTTTACTTAGTGTGCACCTCCCAATTTTTAAATTCTAAATCTCTATTACAAAAACTATTATTTAAGTAAAATATCTTCAAAAAATATGAAAAATGAACAATTTTAAAACATATTAAGTTAATTATAAATTAAATTTAATAATTAACAAGCATATTTATTTAATGATAAAGAGGATTATGAGCAGCATTTTAGCGAAAAGCTTAAATGTTGCTTTTTTACTGGAGTTATTCGACATAGCTAAAGCCTTTTGCAGATAAATTGTGCAGAGTGCTGTTTTTATTATTAATCTTATGAGGCAGGTTATTTGTATTTAATTAGCGTATTATTATTAAACTATAATTTCTAGAAAGAGTGATTTTATGGCTAAAGTCATTAGCCTTATAAATTTAAAGGGTGGTGTAGGAAAGACTACACTTACTGTTGCATTGGCTGAGTTTATGGCTGCTGTCTATGGACTGAAGGTGTTAGTTATAGATATTGATCCACAAACAAATTCCACTGTTGCATTAATAGACGAACATGAGTGGAAAAGGCGAAATGTTCGGGGGCAAACGTTATTAAGTGTATTTAAAGATAGTGTTAATAAATACCCTGTTTTTTCAGCTGATGAGGCTATTATAAAGGATGTATCTAATGTTGGTGGAGGGATAAAAGGATTAGATTTACTTCCATCAAGTATTGATTTAATAGAGTTTCAAGATGAGGTTTTATATAAAGGTAAAGGGGTTACACAGGATTCTGTTATGCAATTAAGGAATGCAATAGCAGATAGAATTAATGAATACGATATGGTTATGATTGATTGCCCACCTGATTTAGGTTTGTTTACTCAAAATGGATTACTTATTAGTGATTATTATTTAATACCTGTTGTTCCTGATATACTTTCTACTTATGGGATACCCCAGATAGTTCAGCGTATTAATCGCTTTAAGAAGAACACGGCTAGTAAGATTAGTCCTTTGGGATTAGTAGTTAGTAAATATAGGGCTCAGGCATCTGTGCATAAAGGGCAATTACATAGATTAAAGTCAAGTGCAGTAAAGTTAGGTTATCAGAGAGTTTTCTCAACAATAATACCCGAAAATAATCAGTCAGCTGCAGCCATGGATTATTCAGCATCCTACCAGAACCTACAAGAGAAATATAGTTATAATCGACCTTATCAAGAGTATAGGCAGTTAACTGAGGAGGTTTTAAAGTATGTCAAAAGATAATATGGGAAAACAAATGGCGGATTTTTTAAGGCTTTTAGCTAATGAGATAGAGAATAATCAAGCTATGGCAAAACGACTGTCAGCACCATTTGAAGAGATGATACAAGTCTCCTCTAAGCCAGCTGTTAAATCAAAAAAAGAGAAGGTGAGAGTACCAGAAGGATTTGATCCTTTTAAAGTTTATTATGATAAAGGTGCTATAGGATTACATTCAGAATTAATTGAGTTTGATGCTCAAACATTAAAAGCTATTTTAACGTATTTTTCATTAGATCCATCTCGTAGTTATACCCGTTGGCGCAAACAAGAGAGGTTAATCAGTTTAATAATTGAAAAAGTTAAATCTTCAAGTAATAAAGGACAAGCCTTTTCATAATATGAGATCAAGGTAAAACAGGGGACGGTCTTTGTTCTATCCTTAGATAGAACAAAGAACCGTCCCCTGTTTTATACTGGCCAAAATTTGGTTATTATGGTATAATGAAAATTGTCTTATGGATTTAACTTAAATTTAGGTTATAGATAGTTAGACAAAATCATAATAAAAGATAGGTACTATAAGCTTCAAAATTTTATTTCACATGGTTAAAGAAAGTAATTTTAACAACTTTGAATACTTACATGTAAGGTGTTTATAAATAAAAACATTATTAAAATTTTTTTGAAAGTAGGTGACCGTCAAAAGAAAGCAGGTGTATAAATGTTAGATAAAAAATTATGGGATGATTATATGAAAATATCTTATAAAATCCTTAAAAATAAAACTAAAAAACGTAAGCTATAAGAAAAGTAAAAAAAAAACAGGGGATGGTTGTTTGTTCTATCTTAGATAAAATAAACAACCATCCCCTGTTTTACGTTACGAGTTCTATTTCAAAAATGCTTCTACAATATAAGGGTCAAATTGAGTTCCGGCGTTTGCAGAAAGCTCTTCTAAGGCTTGGTGTTTTGTCATTGCTTTTCTATAGGGTGTATCATTTGTCATTACATCATAGGCATCGGCTACTGCTATTATACGGGATAGTAGAGGGATTTCTTCACCTTTTAAGCCTCTGGGATAACCTAGCCCATCCCATCTTTCATGGTGGCTTAGTATTTCTTCTGCTATATGGCTCATCTCTGGAGCCATGCTTGCAATTTTATAGCCGTTTTCGACGTGTTTTTTTATTTGTTCAGATTCTTTTTCAGTTAGTTTTTCTGGCTTATTTAATATACTCTCGGGTATTGTTATGTTTCCAATATCATGCATAGTAGCTAATAGTTTTAATTTTTCTATTTGTTCTTTATGTAGGTTGAGTTTTTTAGCTATTTGTACACTTAATTTAGCTATCCTATCACAGTGCTCTTTAGATTCTATATTTTTGTTATTTAAAAATTCGAGCAGTGTTTGGATTATATTTTCTCTTGTCTTTTTACTTTCATAAAGCTTGTTTTTATACATTTTTTCTTCACTAAGTGCTAAAATTTGTTGGATATTTTCGTTTTCGTAGGTTTTTGTAGCTGCACCAATGGATATACCTAATTTTATTCCTTTTATCTGCTTATTGTCGAATTCGGCTTGTATTCTATCAATGATTTTTTCTGCGGCTTTTTGTGATGTGTTAGATAACAATATAACAAATTCGTCTCCACCAACCCTTGCAACAATATCATCTTTACGAACCACTTTTTTAAATATATCTGCACCAAATTTTAATAGATCATCCCCAATAATATGCCCAAAGGTGTCATTTAATAGTTTTAAACCATTAAGGTCAGCAGTGATGATACTAATAGGGAGATTAGTTGCATTATCTATGTTTGGAAATTCTTTTTCAAAGTAAGATCGATTATATAAACCTGTTAGGTTATCATGATAGCTTAAGTGGCGAATTTGTTCTTCTGTTTTTTTGCGTTCACTAATATCTTCAAAAACTGCAGCTAATTGACCAGATTTGATTGAGAAAACATCCATTTTAAAGTGTCGGTTTAATAGTTTGCAATATGTTTCAATAGTGTATGGTATATTAGTTTTATCTACTTGCTCGTATTCTTTTAGATATGGAGCATTTTCTAGATTTAATAATTCGGTAATTTTTTTATTTATTGATTTGTTGTGTGATATTCCAGTTTGTTTTTCGAATGCAGAGTTGGCATCTATTATTTTATAATCAATTGCATTATTGTTTTCATCATATAGTAATTCATATATGATAACTCCGTCTTGCATATTTTCAAAAAGTGCTCTGAATTTTTCTTCACTTTTTTGCAGGTTTTGTTCTGCTTTTTTTCTATCATTGATATTACAAATGATTCCTCTTAATCCTACCACTTTCCCATTTTTCATTATATGCTTAGCTGATGTTCTTATCCAAACTGGGTTACCTATTTTAGTTACCATTCTATATTCGGTATAGTCTTGAACTCCCGTTACAACTCTTTGGAATTGAGCCATTCTTTCTTCTAAATCATCGTGGTACACAAAGTCAGTAAAGCGGTGTCCGATTATTTCTTCTGGTTTATATCCGGCTATATGTTCAATAATAGGACTAATATAAGTAACTCTAGCATTTAAATCAATTTCATAGATTATTTCATTTAGCTGTTCAACTAAGTTGCGATATTTTTCGTTACTCTTTTTTAGATCAGTTTCTAGTTGTTTTATTTCACTTATATCTCGTATGAATTCAATAGCTCCGATCAGCTCTTTATTTTCATTATATAGTGGGGTTGCTACAACCCATAAATGAGCTCCTTGTCCTGCGTTTAGGAACTCAGAATATGTTTCTGCTATTATTTTATTTTTTTCTATATTTAAATTGCGGTAGTAGGAATAAATATCTTCATTGTTTTTTATAAATACTTCAAGCAACCCTGGTCTAGGTTTGCCGTAGAAAGGGACAGCATATGAATAATTATCTTTATTTATTATTTCTTCTCTTTTAATTCCGGTCATTTCTTCCATAGCCTTATTCCATGCAATTACTTTACCATCTTTATCAATTGCAAAACTAGCATCAAAAAAGAAGTTAATGTTATCTGTTAAGTGTTTTTTAGAAATCATACGATTGCCTTTCCCCTTAAATTATTCCTAAATCTAACGTTCGCGACATAGTACATATTTCCTGCTGTCTATTTTAAAAAGGTGAAACAGGGGGCGGGGGCGTGAAACAGGGGACGGTTCTTTGTTCTATCATTAGATAGAACAAAGAACCGTCCCCTGTTTCACGCCCCCGCCCCCTGTTTCATCGCCCCCTGTTTTACCTATTGTAGCAAGTTAGGTAAAAAAGTTGCTAGCCCAGGAAAAGCTATTAATAATACAATACAAATTATAATAGCTATTAAAAATGGCCAAATACCCTTGAAAATAGTTTCTAGTTCAACATTAGCTGCAACACCTTTAATAATATAGACATTAATACCTACAGGTGGAGTGATGACTCCCATAGCTACTATTAACACTATAATCACTCCAAACCATATCGGATCATACCCTAAAGTAGTAACTACTATAGGGTAAAAAATAGGAGTAGTAAGCAGTATTAGTGCTAAGGCATCTATAAAACAACCTAAAATAAAATGTATTAATAAAATAAAGCCCATTATTAAAAAGACTGGTAGTAGTAATGAATCTATGAAATTTGCTAGTTCAGACGGTATTCTACTAATAGCAATAAAGCGTCCGAATATAATTGCACCAGCAATAATTAACATAATCATAGCAGTAGTTTTGGTAGTATCTAAAAGTGATTTTTTAATTTTTTCGAAATTGAGTTGTCTTTTTAATAAACCTAGAATAAAAATACCTGCTGCTCCAACTGCACCTGCTTCAGTCGGAGTAAACCAACCTACAAAAAGTCCCCCAATTGACAAAGAAAAAATAATTAATGCCTCGAATAAACCTCCAAATAGAGCTTGCAGTCGTTCTTTCCAACTAGCTTTTGGACCAGGTGGTGCTAATTCAGGATTTCTTAATGTAAGTATAAATATACTTGCAATATACAAAAGCATAAGAAGTATGCCGGGAATAATACCTGCTATAAATAACTTCCCAATATTTTGTTCAGTAGTCATACCATAAAGTATAAAAATAACACTAGGTGGTATTAAAACACCAAGAACTCCACCAGCAGCAATACTTGCAGTAGCTAAAGAAGAATCATAATTGTATTTTTTCATTTCTGGAAGGGCAATAGCACCCATAGTGGCTGCGGAGGCAGTATTAGAGCCGCAAATGGCACCAAATGCACCGCAGGCAAATTGAGTAGCAATAGCCAAACCACCAGGTAGATGCCCAACAAGTCTATATGCAAATAAGTACATCCTTGTACCTAATCCTGAATAATAAGCTAAAAAACCCATCCAAATAAACATAATAATAACACTTAAAGAATAGGAAGTGAATGTGTTATAAATCTCAGTAACTAACATTCTATAACCAGCGTCAAATGATGTTAGAATGCTAAATCCTATAAAACCAGTAAATGCCATAGCAAAAGCAATTGGTATTCTCAAGAAAATTAATACAAAGAACAGAAGAATGCCTAATATCCCTATAGTTAAATGACTCATTTGCTACTCCTTTTTGACACAGCAGGTAGTGATAAAGGAAAACTAGGCATGGCAAATGGCAATGAAAATGGGATTTTTATCAGACTACTAACTACTTTAATACCATATACGATAGAAAGAGTTGCAAATCCTATACCAATTATAAAAACAAAAGGAAATACAGGTATTTGAGCATTGGCAGTAATTATTCCGTTGGATTTCATACTCAAAGCAAAAATCATCATTTGGTAGCTTATAATAGACAAAAATATAAATGAAAATGAGTTAATAACTATATTTAAAACTCTTTGAAAATGATGTGATAACCGGTTCACAATATAGTCAATTGCTATATGGCCATTTTGTATAGCGCAGTAAGCGAGTGATAAAGCTATTGCAGTAGCTGTTAAATAACTTACTATTTCATATGTACCTAAGATGGGTTGGTTTATAGTTGAACGGAGAATAATATTTGCAACAACAACAACCATTATTATAAAAACACATACACCTGCAATTAAATCCATTCCTTTAGTAATTTTGGTAAAAAAATTTTCAAAAATAACCATTTTCTTCTCCCCTCTGGATATAATTATTTATACTGATTAATTATTATATTTATCAACTAAATCTTTAACTGTATTTAAAATATTCTTACCGTCCAAATCTAAGGCATTCATTTCATTTACGAAATCATCTTGTATTGTATTAACCTGAGATTTCCAGCGTTCTTTTTCCTCTTCGGTTAATGTAAAGGTTTTCATATTTTTTTCTTCTACTATCCACTCTAAAGCTTCTTCATTTTGTTTATCCCATAAGCCTGCTGCAACTTCATATAAATATTTTTCATTAATCTCTAACATTGTTTCTTGTAGTTCGTTATCTAGTGCTGCCCATGAATCTTTGTTCATAGTAATAAAGAAAACATTATTATATAGAAATGGTGTTTTTGTAACATACTGTGTTACATTTGCTTGATTCCATCCCTTTAACACCTCTATTGGTCCAAGATTACCTTTGACTACACCTCTAGATAAAGCTTCATAAGCACCTGCTTGTGACATAGGAATTGGATTTGCACCTAATTCAGTTAAAGTTTTAGCTGAAAGACCTGTTGCACGAATATCCATTCCCATTAAATCTTCAAGACTTCTAACAGGTTCTTTAGTATACAAATGTCCTGGTCCTGTAGTAAATAGCATTAATAGTTTGGTGTCTTGAACTTCTTGTGGATTAATTTTATTAATTCCTTCCCATGCAACTATACTTGCAACTTCTGAGCTTTCATAGGTTATGCCTGGTAGTTCAAATACTTCTGAAACTGGGAATCGCCCTCTTGTATAAGAAAAGCATGATAGACCAATATCAGCAAGTTTATGGTCAACTCCATCGTAAATTGCATCAGCCTGTAATAAAGTTTCTGCTGGATGAATATGAATTTTTATTCTTCCATCAGTTGTGGATTCAATTTCATCTGCCCAAGGTTCAAGTAGCTGTGTATGAACTGGATGAGTTGATGGGAAAAAATGTGCTAAATCAAGGTTATGATTTTCGTCCTCTGAATTAGTGCAGCCACTAATTGTAAAAATGATTAATGTAAGAAATACTAATAATGAAATACTAATTATTCTTTTCATAAAACAAACCCCCCTTAAAATAAAAAAAACTCCTTGCGGAGTTGATGGCGAAAATAATATGCACAAAATACACAAAAATGTATGCATAATAATGCACAGATAATATTCCTGCTTTTCTACCATTCTACTCCTTTTAACTTTTGAAACCACATTTGATTAACTACCAAACTTCTACCAAACTACCTACTTGCTTGCCTACAAGTATTTTACTACATGTTTATTATAAGTTAATTAAAAAAATACTTCAATATAAAATTTTTTATAAAACAGGGGGAGAGGCAGAGGCGGCAGGCGAAACAGGGGAGGGGGAGCTGGAACAGGGGACGGTTCTCTGTTCTATCACTAGATAGAACAGAGAACCGTCCCCTGTTCCACCCTGCTCAACCTTATCAGATTGGCAAGAAAAATAGCGCATTTTATAGTATATGCCAAGTGGCTAAGTTTAATTTACTTAATATACTAGTCTTCGATTATGAGCCTTAATTTGAGAGGGATAAAGAGTTTGATAGGTATAGTTATATCAAATAACATATAGTCATTTAATTATTTAAATATGCTAAAAGTGTCGGTTTTTCTCGGCCTTTGGTCATATATTTATCTTTGTTTTAATTATAAATATTGCTCTTATTTAATTTTGATTTAGAGGGGGCTTGGTATAAATTGACTATTTGGTAGTCCTAAATTATCAAAATTTAAAGGGGGTTGAAAAAGTTGGAACAAGAGCAAAAAGGTCTTACGTTATTTAGTGATGCGATTAAAACTCCTGTGTTTATTATCTCTATTATTTTAGCTGTAACATTTGTTGCCATAGGAATTATGTTGCCTGAAGCCTTTGAATCATTTATTGACGGTGCCTTTGATTGGATGGTTACTAATCTAGGCTGGGCATTCATTCTAGGAGGCAGTGCGTTTTTATTTTTAATTATATTTTTAATATTAAGTCCTCTCGGAGAAATAAAACTAGGACGAGATGATGAAGAACCGGCTTATTCGAATAAAGCGTGGTTTGCAATGCTATTTAGTGCTGGTATGGGAATTGGTTTACTATTCTGGGGTGTTTCAGAACCGATTAATCACTATATGTGGCCAGCTTATGGTGAAGCTAACACCGCAGAATCCTTACATATGGCTATGCAATATTCCTTTTTCCATTGGGGTTTACACCCTTGGGCTATTTATGCTGTTGTTGCGGGTGCATTAGCTTACTTTTCATACCGCAAAGGACTTCCAATGCTATTAAGCTCAACCTTAGAACCAATATTAGGTCGTGATGGTATAAATGGTGGCTGGGGCTATGCAGTAAATATAATAGGGGTTTTAGCCACACTATTTGGAATTTCAACCTCATTAGGTATGGGTGTTATGCAGATTGGTGGAGGAATGGAAACACTATTCGGCATACAAAACAATCCTGCACTATGGCTAACTATAATTGTTGTTGTTACAACCTTAGCCATTGTATCTACAACCACAGGTATTAACCGAGGCATTAAGTGGTTAAGTCAAATAAACATTACTATTGCGGGAACACTTATGCTATTGGTATTTGTGGTTGGACCAACTTTATTTATTGTTAACCTATTTACTCATTCTTTCGGTGAGTATTTACAAAACTTATTAAGTATGTCATTTGGCTTAGATGCAGCTGGAGCTGGAACTGAAGGTTGGTATGATGCTTGGACAATCTTTTATTGGGCATGGTGGATTGCATGGGCGCCATTTGTAGGAGCCTTTATCGCCAGAGTTTCTAGAGGAAGAACTATACGTAGTTTTGCTATAGGTGTAATGTTAGTACCAACAGTTATAAGCATGATTTGGTTTAGTGTATTCGGTGGTGCGGCATTATTCATGGAACACTTTGGAGCAGGTGGAATTGCCGATATAGTAGCAACTGATGAAGCGTTAGGGTTTTTTGCTATGCTAGCTAACTTCCCCTTATCAAGCTTACTAGTAGTTGTAGCTATGATATCTGTAGCAATATTCTTTGTAACTTCTTCTGACTCAGGAACCTATGTATTAGGTATGTTAACATCAGAAGGTAATCCTACACCTCCAATGGGATTACGCATTACTTGGGGTGTTTTAGAAGGAGCGTTTGCTGCTGTCTTGCTATTGGCGGGTGGACTAGCTGCATTGCAGACAGCGTCTCTCCTTGGAGGATTTCCCTTCATGATTATTATGCTTCTAATGATTTATTGTTTATTTAAGGCACTTTATGGGGAGCTTAAAGAAGGTTCACTACCAGTAGAGCGTGCTCGAGTGCAAGCTGCCTTAGATGATCTGCGTGAAGAACGCAAGCAATAAAAATGGTTCTACAAGTAGCAAGGTGTGATAAACATGTTTGCTCAGCTGACTCCAAAGTCTAAGTTTAGCTTTTGGCAGTGAAACCAAGCTTAATTTTTTAATTAAAGCGGGTCTGACTAAATTTATGTCAGACTCGCTTTTTTGCATCATTCTTTATAGCAGAGCTCTAGGGGATTACAGCTTTTATAATGTAGACATCATCTATTTTTTTGTTTATGCTAATTGTATTGTATTAAGATTTCGATATCTTAAATAAGGGGAATTACTGGTTTGCATTGGGAGGATTGAGGATGTTTTCGATTATCAATGAAAATGGTCGAGCTAATTATGGGATAATAGACAAATATCCTATTGACTTTAATTATCAGGATTATCGCTTACTAGACTTTTTTGATCGGGAAATAGAGGGTTTTAAAAAGAAGTGGAAGTTTCATAAGTTAAATTATTTAGGCTTGATTAGTGATAAATATATTTTAGGTCTAGCAATGACAGATTTAAGCTATTGTTATAACTGTTTTGTTTATCTTTATGATTTCAAAGAAGGCTTGCTATTTGACCATAAGGTATATGGTATGTTTAAAAAACAAAAACAATTCGATTTCCCGGCTAATCCTGATAAACATTCTATTGCTTATAGTAAAGGCAAAAATGGTATAGATATTAATAAAAATTTTTTAACTAGTGAGCTATTTGTAAATTGTAATTTAGGCAATCGTTTTTCTTTTGCGGGTCAGTTTTATTATGATTTTAATTTAAATCGCCCTTTAAGAGTATTATGTCCGGCAGGTCAAAATGGATGGAGCTTTACTGAAAAAGCTTCACTTATAAAACCCGATTTTATCAATGTTGAGTTAGATGATAAAGAACTAAAGTTTGATCTATCTAATACTACACTATTTTATAACTGGTCTGCTGGCTATTATAAAAGGGAAACCGAATGGTACTGGATAGGGTTCTCGGGTTATGATAAGGAAGAAAATTTATCAATAGGTGGAAATTTTGCTGCATTTACTAATGAAACCTATTATTCTGAGAATGTTTTATGGCTGGATGGTGAAAGGTATCGTTTTGGACGGGTGATTTTTGATTATGATCCTTTAAATCCTATGCATGAGTGGAAGGCTTTTAATGAAAATGGCATTATATCTTTAACTTTCACCCCATATGATGAGATGAAGGAAATGAAAAAAACTCGGTTTTTAAAAACGTTTTTCCGGCAGTTTCCGGGCGAGTTTTCCGGATACTTTCAAAAGCCTAAGGGAGAAAAGGTGCATTTTTCAGGAATAAAGGGGTTTGGTGAAACTAAGCGTACGCGCTGGTAAGTCAAGATAAATAAAAGATTCTATATTTTTTGGTTTTACTCATGTAATTTGCGGGTGTGATATACTTTATTTAAGGGTAGTAAAATGGGTATAAATAATTATAAGGATGGATTTATATGACTACCATAATACTTATGTCTGCTGGTGTTGGACTTTTAGTAGCTGGTACAATTATGTTTATGATGGCTAAGGTTAATGCACATACTAGCATTAAGCAGAATGGAAAAAAAGAAGTCAAGCAAGATGATGATAATAATCAGAATCAGCTCAGGCTAAATTCGCACCTAGAAGATGAACCCCTTGATGATAAAAGAGAACCGTCACAGGAAGAGCCTGATGTTGCTATTGATAAAAAGATAATACTAGTAATAAAAATATTGATGTCTTTTATAATAATAATTGGTATAGCAGGGACAGTTTATTTTTTACTTGATAAAGAATATGGATTTGCATTTTTATTAAGTTTATTAGCTATAACAGTTTTAGGACTATTATTTAGTATGTTAGGATTAATTAAATCATTTAATAAATTAGCTAAACAATTTGGAGAAAGCATCAAAAACGATGATACATACTATAGGAGATAATTAATTTTATAGAAAAATAAGAACTATCTATTTAGAATATTTTTACAAGGTGTGTGAGGTATATTTATTATGGAAAAGTATTATGAAGTAATAGTAAGAATCTTAGAATTATTAGAAACCATGGACAGTGGTTTAGAGCAAGTAAAACTAAAGACTGAAGAAGGAAAATTTGAAGAAACCCTTATGATGTTTAATGATCTTGTTGTAGGATATTCTTCCATAGAAAGTGCAATGCAACCTATGCTAGAAAAACTTCCAGAGAACAATTTGGAAAATAAAAGCCAAAAAATGCGTGATTCAGTTGACCAAATGGTAGCAACCTATGAGAATAAGGAACCTGCAAAGGGTTTAGAACTTATGAAGTCAAGTTTATTACCTGCATTTCAGGAATGGAAAAAGGAGATTGAGAAAACTATAAAGCCATATATTTTGTCATAAAGGAGTGGGATAATGGATGTAGCGGCTTTATCTATATCGCTAAATGAGTCAAAACTTAAGCAGTCTGCTAGTGTTTCTGTATTAAAAATGGCTATGGATACTGCTACTCAAAATTGTGAAATGTTGACTGAGCTTATGGATAATGTAAAGGCTATGGAGCAATCAGTACACCCACATATTGGTGGTAAGATTGATGTTCGAGGATAGAGGATAATAAAAAGCGGTGTTTAGCACCGCTTCTTCATTGCATTTATGCAACACAATATTTCCCTTTATTTTCTTTGTTTAACAGCAAATTAAGTGTGCTTAATTTACAAAAATGCAACAAGGCGTTGCGACTTTGCACCAACATTAAAGTGTTATTATAGCTAAAATGCCTATTGACTGCGGTTTTTTATAAATGCATATTTGGCATATTATTTGCATATTTATTATGTTGGAAGTAAAACTTATCACAGATCTCCAAAAAATCTATTATTCAGTTATTCCCCCTGTTTTAGGAGACTTCTCCGGGGCGAACAGAAGTACACTCTCTGTTCGCTCTTTTTTTGTAATAAGTACGAAAGGACTCTGATGCAAAAAGCTGCTTTGTTATAAGTTAATTTTAAAATGAATCTATTCCTAATTGATTACAAATTTCAGTTAATATTTCACTAGTAGTAGTGCCAGTGGTGTCTAGCTTTACCTGAGCTGAGTGATCTAATGCAGTTGATCCTCTGTTTATTATCACTAAGTCTTGAGTAAGGATACAAAAATGATTGACAAAGCCTGCTAATGGATAAACAGTTAATGATGATCCTATAACTATTAGTAATTGAGCTGACATTATAGAATCAGCTGCATCCATATAGCTATATATATTTTCGCCAAATAAAATTACATCAGGTTTTAGAATAGAGCCACATTCAGAGCACTTAGGTACTTGTTCAACACTATCTAAAAAGTACTGCTTATCATATAATTTGCCACACCTTCTACCCAGGCATTTGAATCTTTCAGCATTTCCATGTATAGGAATTACATTTTTACTTCCTGCTTTTTGGTGAAGGTTATCAATGTTTTGTGTTACAATATTTTTCACATATCCATGTTGCTCTAAATCCGCTAAAGCATAACGAGCATCAGAAGGAGCTACTTCTGGGTAGTTGAAATGTTCACGATAGAAGGAATAAAATTTATCTGGGAAATTACGAAAATAATCAATATTAATTATCTCCATTACTTGGTCTTCGCCTAATTGACGGTATATCCCATTTTCCCCTCTGAAATCGGGTATGCCTGCTTCGGTACTGATACCAGCACCGGTTACTACCACAGTGTTATTCGAGTTTTTCATGAGGTCTATTATTCGTTGTAAATCACTATTCATAAAAAATCAACCTCCTGCTTTTTATTGAAAAACAAAGCCATAATATTATAATGTTAACATTTTATTATTATGCCTGTCACCTTCTTAACAAGACAATAGGGTATTTTAAAACTACTGATTCTGCTGCAAAAAGTAACTACAAAAAACATGTTTGCTCAGCCGATTCTAAGTTTAGTTTTTCGCAGTGAAACCAACTACTTGGCTTTGGATTTTTGTGATCGTTTTTGTAAGAAAAAGAAGGTATAAACTATTATAAGTAAAAACCAGTTAACTCCCCACATGTATATTGAATAGAACCCATCAACAGTAAAGTCACTTATAGGATATAAAAATGGAGTAGGAAAATAGTCATGACTATGAGATGGGATATCCATAAGTATATGTAATATCCATGCTAATGAAGCATAGCCTATAGGTGGAACTAGTTTAAAAAGGATAAATACTATTATTCCTGCGATTATTAGGCTATGAGTTATATCGTACATGGTAAATAGCCACGGTGGATAGTCACCGATAGCAGGTCTACCATAGGCTAAATCACCAGATAATAAACGATAGATTGCATAGGGGCCAAATGTAAGGATATCAGGCATTACCCCAAAACCAAAGGCCCACCAATAGTTTTTTCTCCATCCAAATAAAGCCCCACCCCAAAGACCATGAGAAATTACATCGAAAAAGATCACCTCCTAAGGAGATTTAAATTAACTATATATTTTATTTTTTCATTAAAGTTGTAAAAATATCCAGTAATGTTTTTTGAGTTTAGATTATTAAAGATATGTTTATAAAATTACGATAATAAATACAAATAAAATATTAGGGGGAAAGGGAATGCGTGTTGAAGGGCAAGGGAAGGCCTTTGATAATCCTATTAAAAAGGAAGTTAAGATGAATAACAAATCTGAAAACAAATCAATAGCTGATAAAACAAAAGATAGCACAAGTAAGTTAGAACCTACATTAGATAATTTGACTAAAGCTACGGATAAACTTAATAAAGCATTTAAGATTTCTGATTATAATATTAAGTTTAATGTACATGAAGAAAGTGAGCGTATTCATGTAAAAATGATTGATTCTATGACAGAAGAGATAATAAGAGAAATTCCACCAGAAAAGCTACTTGATTTTGCGGCACATATACAGGAAATACTAGATGATGCAGTAGGCTTTTTGGTAGATGAAATTGTGTAGCTACATAATATAATACTAATAGTCTTTTTTTATCTCATTATAGTCCTAGCAAATTAACCCAAAAAGTCCTAAGAAGTGCTAAACTTTTTATATAATTATACGATATAATATGTATACACATAATCAACTCTTTAGAACTAAGGAGGAATAGCGACTATGAATGCTAGTCTTCAAGCATATAATACTTATAAAAAAGCAAAGGTCGAGACAGTTGCTCCTGGAAAATTATTGCTTATGCTTTATGATGGTGCGGTGAAAAATATAATTAATGCTCAAAAAGAGATTGAAGATAAAGATTATAATAAAGCTCATCAATCGATTATTAAAACTCAAGATATAATAGTAGAATTAATGTCTACATTAAATATGGATTATGAGATATCAAATAACTTATTTAGTCTTTATGAATATATGCGTAATCAGTTAGTAGAAGCTAATATAAACAAGGATGTCAAGCCATTAGAAGAGGTTAAGGGGTTGCTGTCTGAGCTTAGGGGGGCTTGGCAGGAAGCAATAAATGCAACCAATAGTGCATCTGCTTCAAATAATGCCCAGCCTTCTAATCTGAGTATAAAGGGATAATTAATCATGGATATTTTAGAAATTACTAATGTCCAAAAAAATGAAATAGAGCTCTATAATCAATTATGTGATTTGACTATGGAGCTCTATAAATTATTAAAAGAAGAAAAACAAAAAGATAATCTTGATGAAAAGTTAAGTGAAAAAATAACTAAGATCCTAGCTGATCGTCAGGAAGTAATTAGAAAGATTGAAAAATCACGGGATTATTTACAAGAAAAATATGATATTTCAAGTTTTGCTGATAGCAAATTGAAGGACAACTCTTCTGCTGATTTATATGATGAAATAATAGCTAATAATAATGCTATAAAAGATATTATGATGGATATAAAGGTTGTAGATGAAAAGGCTAATGCACTGATGCAGGAAATATTCTTAAAATTAAAAGACAAACTTACAAATGTGAGAGAAAACAAAAAAGCACATAAAGCTTATACTTATGAAAATCTCTCAACAGATGGATGGTTTTTTGATCAAAAAAAATAAATTTAAGGAATGAATGGTTTGGGTGCAAAAAGTAATCAACAAATAAAAGATATGGTTAACAAGTGTATAGAAAACTTTAGAAATCAGCAAAACTTATATGCTAAGATGCTTTATTATGCTAAAATGCAGCTTGAACAAACAGAAGCTACGGATGTTAAGGAAGTAGAAGCATTATTGCTAAAGCGTACTGAATGTCTAGATGAGATTATTGTTTTAAATCAGCATAATAAAATTTTACAGGATGAAATAGTTGATGAGCTTAACATGTCAAGCTTTATTCTTAGTCAGTTACATGAAAAGCTAGATAGTAATCAGTATGAAGAATTAAAAAATATTATAGCGCAAACTGGAGATATTTTAAGAGAGATAAGTATTGTTGATAAGGAAAATGAAAAATTTATTAGAAGTGGTTTAGGTACAGGTGCATCAAATGCCCCCAAAGCTAGTAATAAACAGGCAAAAAGTGCCTATAATAAATCAATGAATCAAAATAAAGAAAAGAACTAATAAGTTTCACCTTTTCGTAGTGAAATTAAGAAAAGCAGGGATAATTTTGGTTGTTCCTTGCTATTTTTCATTTAAGGGTATATAATAAACTTAGAGTGCCGGTAAGTACCGGCAAAAAAACTACTAAAGTGAGGGATTTTTTTAGATGTTCGAAGACAAAACATTAATTTGCCAAGACTGTGGAGAAGAGTTTACTTTTACTGAAGGTGAACAAGAATTTTATCATGAAAAAGGTTTCGAAAATGAACCTAAGCGTTGTAAGGATTGCAGATCCAATCGCCGTAACAACCGCGGTGGTGGCGGCAACAGAGCTCCTCGTGAAATGCATGATGCAGTTTGTGCTGAGTGTGGAGCCGAAACCCAAGTTCCTTTTAGACCTGTAGAAGGTAGACCTGTTTTCTGTTTGGACTGTTTCCAACAGCAAAGACAAGCATCGTATTAGGTTATAAGGAATATATATACCGGGCTTTTTAAGCCCGGTTTTATTTTTTTGGTGAAAAGTTATTACTGATTCTGCTGCAAAAAGTAACTACAACAAACTTAAGGCTGAGCAAACATGTTTATCTAAGTCCTTAAGTAGCAAGGCGTGGTGCACAGATCACGGCTAAGTATAAATAAAAAATCATTTTAGATAATAAGTGCTAAGCTAAAATGAAGGTAAAGACCGATGAGTGGCGTGATAAACATGTTTGCTCAGCTGATTCCATACTCTAAGTTTAGCTTTTTGCAGTGGAATCATTACTAAATTTTGTATAATATAATTACAATTTGATAAATTATAAATTAACTACTTTTTGGGTAGAAGGATTTAAAATATATAAAGTAGAATATAATAAATAATATCGGAAAGGAGTGGTTATATGAAATTAGATATCAGAGGAAAGAATATTGACCTCACAGACGCTTTGAAGGACTATACCACTAAAAGGCTTTCCAAATTAGAAAGATATATTGATGATGTAAAGGAGGCGCAGGTAGCTCTATCGGTAGAAGGGGAAGGACATAAGGTGGAAGTAACTATCCCTCTTAATGGTGTAATTCTTCGTGGAGAAGAAGCCACAGATGATATGTATTCTTCTATAGATAAGGTTATTGATAAGCTCGAAAAACAAATTGAAAAACACAAGACGAAGCTTTACAAAAGACATCGAGGAGTAGGGCTTAAACAAGGAATCCAAGAAGAAATTCAAAAAGAGTTAAACAAAGAAGACAAAACAGAAAAGTTTAAAGTTGTAAGAACCAAGCGATTTGCCATGAAACCAATGGATGAAGAGGAAGCTATAATGCAGATGAACCTATTAGGACATAGTTTCTTTGTATTTTTCAATGCCGAAACAGAAGAGGTAAATGTTGTATATAAAAGAGTTGACGGTAATTATGGTTTAATTGAACCAAATTTTGATTAGTTGAACACTTCTTACAAAAAATGATAAAATAAAAAAAGTAGAAAAAACTAGAGGGGCCTATAGGTTCCTCTTTTTTTGGAGAGAGGTTAGGCTATGTCAAAAAGAAATATGATAAGAAATTTTTTGCAAAATTTATTAGATGATAATGAAAAACAAGTTAATAGACTTAGGAAAAGGGTAGATGAAATAAATGCTCTTGAATCTAAGTTTGAGTCTTTAAAGGATGAAGACTTTCCTAAAAAAACGGAAGAGTTTCGCCAAAGGATAGATGAAGGTGAAAACCTAGATGACATTTTACCAGAGGCTTTTGCAATAGTAAGGGAAGCATCTAAAAGAACTCTTGAAATGCGCCATTTTGATGTACAGCTAATAGGGGGAATGGTGCTTAATAGTGGTAGGATTGCTGAAATGAAAACCGGTGAAGGTAAAACCTTAGTTGCTACACTACCAGCATACCTTAATGCACTAACAGGCGAAGGGGTTCACATAGTAACTGTTAATGATTATTTAGCTCAAAGGGACGCGGACTGGATGCGTCCAGTGTATGAGTTTTGTGGACTAACTGTTGGAGCATTAGTGCATGGGCTTGATAACACTACTAGAAGAGAAATTTATAATTGTGATATTACCTATGCTACTAATAATGAACTAGGTTTTGATTATCTGCGTGATAATATGGTCATAAATCCTGAGAATAGGGTTCAGAGAAATCTGAATTATGCCATTATAGATGAGGTTGATTCTATCTTAATAGATGAAGCTAGAACACCTTTAATTATATCTGGTGAAGGAGATAAACCTACAACTCTTTATTATCAAATAGCCAAATTTATGCCCCGATTAGAAATGGAAGAAGATTTTATAATGGATGAAAAAACTAATGTGGTAACACTTACTGAAGAAGGGGTAAAAAAGGCGGAAGAATTTTTTGATGTAGAAAATTTATCGGAAAATATGGAGTTAGCCCACCACATAAACCAAGGGTTAAAGGCTCACTTTTTAATGAGAAAAGACCGAGATTATGTGGTTAAAGAAGAGCAGATTGTAATAGTAGATGAGTTTACAGGTCGCCTTATGTTTGGTAGAAGATATAGTGATGGTTTGCACCAGGCTATTGAGGCTAAAGAAGGGGTTAAAATTGAAAAAGAATCCCAAACCCTAGCTACTATTACCTTCCAGAATTTTTTTAGAATGTATGATAAACTATCCGGCATGACTGGTACAGCCAAAACTGAGGAAGAAGAGTTCACTAATATTTACAGTATGACAGTTTTAGCAATACCAACCCATAGGCCTATGGTTAGGAAGGATAAGTCTGACTATATTTATAGATCTGTAAAGGGTAAATTTAATGCAGTAATAGAGGATATAGAAGAAAGATCTAAAAAAGGTCAACCAGTTCTTGTTGGTACTATATCTATAGAGAACTCGGAATTATTAAGTCAGATGTTAACTAAAAAAGGTATTAAGCATGAGGTGCTAAATGCTAAGCATCATGAAAAAGAAGCACAGATAATAGCTGATGCTGGACAGCCTAAGGCAGTAACCATTGCTACTAACATGGCTGGTAGAGGTACAGATATTGTTTTAGGTGAAGGAGTAGAAGAATTAGGTGGACTATATGTACTAGGAACTGAAAGACATGAATCTAGACGTATAGATAACCAGCTTAGAGGACGTTCTGGTCGTCAGGGAGATCCAGGGGAATCACGATTTTATGTATCATTAGAAGATGATTTAATGCGTTTGTTTGGCTCATCTAATATAGAAGGTGTAATGGATAAACTAGGTATGGATGATGATATGCCAATTGAAAACAATATGATTTCAAGAGCCATAGAAAATGCCCAGAAAAAAGTTGAGAGTCGCAACTTTAGTATTCGTAAGATGGTTTTAGAGTATGATGATGTTATAAATCAACAGCGTGAAGTAATTTATGGCGAGCGCAATAAGGTGCTTTATGGTGATGATTTAAAGGATACTATAAAAGAAATGATAGAGGACGTTATTAACCAAGTGGTTGATAATTTTGCTGGGGAGGAAAGATATGCTGATGAGTGGGACTTAGACGGACTTCTTACTTATGTAGAGCAGCATGTTCTTCCTGTTGTTGACTTTACTAAAGAAGATATTTTGGGATTGAATCAAACAGAAGTAAAGAACCTTTTGAAGGAAAAAACCTATGCTTTATATGAAGCGCGCGAGGAAGAACTCGGGCAAGAAGCCATGAAAGAAATAGAAAAAGCTATAATGCTAAGAATGATAGATAATAAATGGATGGATCATATTGATGCGATGGACCAATTGCGTGGAGGTATTTCGCTAAGAGCCTATGCTCAAAGAGATCCATTAGTTGAATATAAATATGAAGCATTTGAAGCATTTCAAGATATGATTTACAGTTTAAAAGAGGATGTAGTACGCTTTATCCTCAGAGTTAAAGTAGTAGAACAACAACAAGAGCGCAAAACATTTGAAAACCAAGGTGAAGGTGCTACCGAAAATAAACCAGTTAAAAAAGGTCCTAAAATAGGCCGCAATGACCCCTGCCCTTGTGAAAGTGGTAAGAAATATAAAAAATGCTGTGGGCGAAATGAGTAGAATATAAAAATTTAAATATGATTCTGCTGCAAAAAGTAACTATAACAAACTTAAGGCTGAGCAAACATGTTTGCTCAGCCAATTACTATTTAAAATTACTATCCTACTAAACCAGAAAAGAATTTTTTGGTTTCAGCCTCATGTGGGCTAGTAAACATCGCTTCAGTTTTATTTTTTTCAACTATCTTTCCATCAAGCATAAAAACAGTTTCATTTGCTACCCTACGGGCCTGAAATAAATTATGAGTTACAATAACTATGGGAAGATTATTAGAAAGCTCAATAATTAGTTGTTCTATCAGATGGGTTGAATTAGGGTCTAGACTAGAACAAGGTTCATCTAATAACAAAACTTTAGGATTTACAGCTAAAGCACGTGCAATAGATAAGCGTTGCTTCTGGCCTCCAGATAAATGGGAAGCTGGCTTATTAAGATTGTCTTTTACTTCATCCCATAATGCTGCTTGTATTAAACAGGATTCTAATATTTCGTTTAGCTTCTTTTTATTTCTTTCTTCATAATAACGCGGACCAAATAGGACATTTTCTTTAATTGATAAAGGTAAAGCTATGGGAGTTTGATAAACCAATCCAATTTTTCTGCGTACTTTTTCAACATTAGTTGAACTATAAATATTTTCTCCCGCAACTAATATTTCTCCTTTGCATTTAAAGGTAGTTCCAATCTCGGCTGTTCGGTTTAGGCTTCTTAAAAGAGTTGTTTTCCCACAACCAGATGGACCAACAATAGCAGTAATGGCATTATTGTCAAACTCAAGGCAGACATCTTTTAATACATGGTGATGTCCATACCAGCTGTTCCAATCTTTAATTTCGATAGCTTTCACTTTTTATTCCCTCAGCTTTCTTTGGTAGGAGTTTAAAAACATTGCTAAAGCATTAATAATTAACAGAATAATAACTAATAGTAAAGCAGTTGCAAAAGCATTATCCATAGATATACTTTCACTAAATAATATATATAAATGATATGGCAGAGCCATTACTGGTTCAAATAAGCTACCTGGAACTGGGGCAGAAACAGCAGCTGCTGTTACCATAATGGGAGCTGTTGCACCAGCGGCATACCCCATTGCTAATAAAATTCCACTTAGAATTCCCGGCCATGCTTGAGGAATTATAATTCGAAATAGTAGATATGCAGATGAAACCCCCATTGCCAAACCTACCAAACGATATTCAATATTTACAGCTAACAGAGCATCACGGGTGCTTACTACTATAACTGGAATTATCATTATTCCTAATGCAATACCACCAGCAAACAAAGACATTCCCCAACCCATTTGTACAACAAATAGAGCATATACAAAAAGACCTATTATAATTGAGGGGACCCCTGCCATAGATTGAATTAATATTTCAATATTATCACGTAGGCGAGAAGGTTTACTATACTCAGTTAAATATATTGCGGTTATAATTCCGGGAATAGATGATGTAATTAGAGCAATAATAACTAAATATATAGTTCCCATTATAGCTGGGTATACTCCGCCTTCTGACCCCACAGGTGAACCAGCAGGAGTCATTCTAATAAAGTCTAGGGTTAAGCTAGAGCCACCTCTAATAAATAGATAGGCAAGCATACCTGCTAAAACAGCAAGTAATAGTAAACCTGATGCCCAGAATGCTAATATTAATAATCGGTCTAAACTTTTTCTTACTCTCAAGAGTTATTCACCTGACTCATATTATTTTTAATCATACGATTAATAAGTATATTTACTAAAGTAACAAATGTTATTAAAACTAAGCCTGCTGCAAACAATGCTTGATAGTGCATAGTGCCCGGTGCGCTACTCCCTAGTTCTAAAGCAATTAGAGCAGGTAAAGGCTCTCCCATGCTAAACCAAGATGAAGGAAATTTAAGTACATTTCCTGCTAGCATTAAAACAGCCATGGTTTCACCAGCTGCACGACCAAATGCTAAAACAACAGAGCCTAACATGCCCTTTTTAGCCATAGGTAATAGAATCTTAATAGTTGTATAAGGTTTTGATACTCCTAATGCCCTACCTGCAAGTCGATATTCATCAGGAACAGATCTTATAGCTGCTTCTGAAATACCTACAATATATGGTATTACCATTATAGCTAGTACTAGGGAAGCACAAAAAAGCGATTCACCGCTAGCTAAATCAAAGGCATTTTCAAAAAACCTTACCAAAATTGCTGCCCCTAAAAAGCCATAAACTACGGAGGGTATACCTGTTAGAATATTTAATACTGGGCGCAATATGTTTGCAATCCAATTAGGGGCAAATTCCGCTAGAAAAATAGCACAGCTAAAGCCAAGTGGTACAGCAATAAGTAGTGCACCAAAGGCTACCCATAAAGTACCGACAACCATTGAAGCAATTCCAAAACTAGGTGGGTCAGAGACTGGACTCCAAACAGTGCCAGTTATAAAAGAAATTGGGCCAACTATTTGCCATATTGGCAAGCTTTCACGAAATATATATACTAGTACACCGACTAATATTAAGCTTGATAATAATGCAATTATAGTAGAGGTTATTTTGAATGATTTATCAAAAAAACGTTTATTCAGTAGCATTTATCCCCACACTCTTTACAAAAATAAGTGGAGAGAGTATATCATTATACTCTCTACCACATTTAACACTGGTTAATTAGATGGTATATATCCTAAATCTGTTATAACTTCATGTGCACTTTCAGTTTGCAAATAATCTATGAAAGCTTGTTGCTTAGCACTTGGTTCAGATTTAGTTACTAATAATAAAGGACGACCTATTGTGTATAATCCATCATTAATGTTTTCAATAGTAGGAGCAACTCCATCAACACTTAATGCTGTTATTTCATCTGGATTTTGATTTACTAAGCCTGAAGAAACATAAGCAATAGTATTTTCATTTTCTTTTACTTTAGATGCCAGAGCAGGCATTGAACCTATTTGTAATGCTTCATCAGATATAGGAGTTCCATGCATAATAGCATCATCAAAAATCTGGCTAGCTCCTCCACCTAAATCCCTTACTCCTAAAATTATATTGGTATCTGGTAAATTTGAATCTAATTCATTCCAGGTTTTAATTTCTCCAGCAAATATGCTTCTGATTTCTTCTTTAGTTAAATCAGGCTTTACATCAACAATGGGGTTATTTGGATTAACAGCTATTGTTAATACATCTGCACCTATTTGTACAACATTACCATCAGCTAAGCCTTCTTCTTCTTCCTCTCTTAAATCTCTAGCAACCATTCCAATATCAAAAGTACTGTCTAAAGTCGAACTAATACCAAAGCCTGAGCCACCAGTATGAACTAAAACAGAGATTGGTTCTTCTGGAAAGCTAGGATCAACATTATTCCAAGTAACAAATTCTTCCTTAAAATTTTCCGCACATTCAGTAACAATAGGTGCTAATGTACTAGAACCACCAGCATCAATAGTGGTTGCTCTGTCAGATCCACATCCTATTAATAATGTAGATGCAAGAAATGTAATAATGAGTAGGACTACAAAACTTTTTTTCTTCATTTTTCCTCTCCCCTTTAAGACAAAATTTTTGTTAGTTTACAATAGTGGAGTGTTATAAGTCAAATAACTTTAAGTTATAATAAAAAGAGTAAAAAATAAAAAGCTGGGATTAAGTCTTGTGAATTTGCTATTTATTAGTGTTTAATTAAGAGTAAGCACAATAATAGAAAAATTAGTATGAAAAAATGTTATGGTTGTTTGCATATAAAAACTTGCCATTTTCAAAAAATATATGCTATGTTTCTTGTGTGATAGAATATTTAGTAACTTTTAAGATTTTGGAGGATGAGGCTATGCTTGAAGAACCTAAGGGAATCATTTCCCAAATAATTGAAACCTTGAAAGAAATGAGGGTGTCTCTTTGACATCGAAACACGAAAACAGGAAATAGAGAAAAACGAACAGCTAACATTTAAAGAAGACTTTTGGAATGATACTCAACAAGCGCAAAAGGTTTTAAAAAGGATAAGTGAACTGAAAGAAATTGTTAATAAATATGAGGGCCTATGGGATGAGGCTAATTATATAAAAGACATGCTGGAAATGTCTGAGTTTGAGGAAGAAAGGGAGATTTATAAAGAAACAGTAAAAGATTTAGAAAACTTTTATAAGAGGTTCCGTGATTTTGAGCTAATAATGCTTTTTTCAGGCCAACATGATAAAGCAGATGCAATTGTATCCTTACATGCTGGTGCCGGTGGAACTGAAGCTCAGGATTGGGTGGAAATGCTTTTACGTATGTATACTAGATGGGCTGAACGTTCTGGCTATGATGTAGAAATATTAGACTATCTTGCCGGGGATGAGGCAGGTACTAAAAGTGTTACCTTCTTAGTAAAAGGAATGTATGCTTATGGTAAGCTAAAATGTGAAGAAGGAGTACATAGGTTAATACGAATTTCTCCATTTGACTCATCTGGTAGAAGACATACTTCTTTTGCGTCAGTAGCAGTATTGCCTGAAATCAGTGAAGAAGTTGAAGTAAAAATTAATCCTGATGAAATACGAGTAGATACTTATCGTTCTGGCGGAGCAGGTGGTCAACACGTTAATAAAACTGATTCTGCAGTTAGAATAACCCATATTCCAACCGGTATAGTTGTTCAATGTCAAAACGAACGTTCCCAACATTCTAATCGCCTCAGTGCAATGAAGATTTTAAGTGCTAAACTATATGAACTAAAACAACAGGAATTAGAGGATAATCTCCAGAAATTTAAGGGAGAATATAAAGAAATAGCATGGGGAAGTCAAATCAGAACCTATACCCTACACCCGTTTACACTAATAAAAGATCATAGAAACAATGTCGAAATAGGCAATGCCCAAGCTGTTCTAGATGGAGATATAGACGAATTTATAAATGCTCAACTTATGAGTAGGAATTCTTAATTTTAATTTTTAATTTTTAATTTTTAATTAAGGTTAAGAAACTGCCGTTTCTTTTATTATATTTTATTTGTCGGTGCTTTGCACCGACTTCAGGCTTACTTATAGCTGGCACAATTTTTTCTGTTGTTAAAATAAAAAATCATTTTAGATAATAAGTGCTAAGCTAAAATGAAGGTAAAGACCGATGAGTGGCGTGATAAACATGTTTGCTCAGCCGATTCCATACTCTAAGTTTAGCTTTTTGCAGTGGAATCATAATTCAAAATTCAAAATTAATAATTAGGGAGGCTATTGTCTTGAGAGAAATAAATGATACTTCGATTTCATTAGTTAAAGAAAAAGCTCGTTTGATAAGGCGGGATATAATTGAGATGTTGGGACAGGCTGGTTCTGGTCATACTGGTGGCTCATTGTCAGCTGCTGACATAGTGTCCTGTTTGTATTTTTGGGAAATGAACATAGATGCCAAAAACCCTATGTGGGAAAATAGAGATCGTTTTATTTTAAGCAAAGGGCATGCTGCTCCTGTTCTTTATTCTGTTTTAGCTCAAAAAGGCTTCTTTCCTAGTGAACAATTAAAAAACTTAAGAAAGTTAGGTAGCCCACTACAGGGTCATCCTGATATGAAAAAGCTACCTGGTGTTGAAGCTTCTACTGGGTCATTAGGACAAGGTATATCTTGGGCTGTTGGTATGGCTTTAGCTGGAAAAATAGATAAAAAAGACTATAGAGTTTATACTCTTTTAGGTGATGGTGAAATACAGGAAGGAATGGTATGGGAAGCCTGTATGGCAGCCTCTCATTACAAATTAGAAAACTTAACAGCTTTCGTGGATTATAATGGATTGCAAATAGATGGTCCCATAAACGAAGTAATGTCACCTGAACCAATAGCTGAAAAATTCAGAGCATTTGGATGGCATGTAATAGGAATTGATGGGCATAAATATGAGCGTATTATGGAGGCTTTAAATACTAGCCGTGATAACAAAGGAAAACCCACAGCAATAATTGCAAATACTATTAAAGGCAAAGGGTGCTCCTTCATGGAAAACAAAGCCGACTGGCATGGTGTAGCACCTAAAAAAGAAGAAGTGGAAAAAGCACTTGAAGAGTTAATGGCATAACTTATCAATTCTTAATTCTTAATTTTTAATTTTTAATTAAGGTTAAGAAACTGCCGTTTCTTTTAATATATTACTTTGTCGGTGCTTTGCATCGACTTCAGGCTAACGACATAACTAGCAAAAGAAATCGCATTTAATGTGATCAAAAGAAAAGCGAAAGCTTTTCTTACAATAATTAAGAATTAAAAATTCAAAATTAAAAATTATTACGCAGTAAGTAAGGGGGATATTTGGTGGCGAAACAAGCAACGAGAGAGGCTTATGGTAAGGCTTTGGTTAAACTAGGTGAAAAGCATGATAATGTTGTAGTTTTAGATGCAGATTTGTCTAAATCTACAAAAACAGCAGAATTTTCTAAAGCTTTTCCAGAGAGATTTATAAATGCTGGTATTGCAGAACAAAACATGATAGGCATGGCAGCGGGTTTAGCTACAACAGGCAAAGTGGTTTTTGCTAGTTCTTTTGCTATTTTTGCTGTAGGACGAGCCTTTGAACAAGTGCGCAACTCAATAGCCTATGCAGATTTAAATGTAAAAATTAGTGCAACTCATTCAGGAATAACTGTAGGAGAAGATGGAGGCTCCCATCAATCAGTTGAAGATATAGCTATCATGCGAAGTGTACCAAACTTGTCTGTGGTTGTTCCTGCAGATGGAGTTACTGCAGAAAAAGCTGTTTTTTCCGTATATGACCACCAAGGTCCAGTTTATCTACGCCTTGGCAGGCCTTCGGTTCCAGTAATACATGACGAGAATGTAGATTTTAAGATTGGAAAAGGTATTGAAATACGGAGTGGAAAAGATGTAACACTAATTTCCTGTGGAATAATGGTGGCAAAATGCTTAGAGGCTGCCGATATTTTAAAACAACAGGGGATAGAAGCCTCGGTTATAGATATGCATACCATAAAGCCTATTGATCAAGACTTAATAATTAAAAAAGCTCAGGAAACAAAAGCTATTTTAACTGTTGAAGAGCATAGTGTAATTGGAGGATTAGGAAGTGCAGTATGTGAAGTAGTTAGTGAAAAATGTCCGGTTTTAGTACATAGAATGGGCATAAAGGACATTTTTGGACAATCAGGTACTCCAGATGAGCTCTTAAAACATTATGGTCTCTCAACTGATAAAATAGTTGAAAATACCCTTAATTTACTAAAAAATATATAGAAATTTAAAAGGAAAAAGCAATATATTTGTAGAACCACCTATATGGTGGTTTTTTTTATTGGAGGGAGATAAATGTTAGTTCAGTTTTACAATGTCTCCAAGATATATCCTAATGGTGTAAAAGCATTGAATGATATTTCCTTAAAGATAGATCGTGGAGAATTCATTTTCCTTATGGGCTCAAGTGGTGCCGGTAAATCAACTCTCACAAAGTTGCTGTTTAGAGAAGAAATGCCAACTAGAGGACAGATATTTATAGCTTCACAAAGTATTGTAAGAATGAAAAAAAGCGAGATCCCTAACTTAAGGAGAAATATGGGAGTCGTATTTCAAGATTTTAAGCTTCTAGAAAGTAAAACTGTAGCTGAAAATATTGCTTTTGCAATGGAAGTAATTGGTTCAAGCAAAAATGATATTAAGAATAGAGTTCCAGAGGTTATAAAACAGGTAGGCTTAAAAGGTAAGGAGACTTCTTTACCTGACGAATTATCAGGTGGAGAACAGCAAAGGGTTGGTATAGCTAGAGCTATTGTTAATCGTCCCTTGATTATTATAGCTGATGAGCCAACTGGCAATTTAGATTTTAATACATCTAATGAAATTATGGATCTATTATATGATATTAATAGCAAAGGAACGACAATAATTATGGCTACACATGCTAGGGAGCTGGTCAAGAGCGCACGGAAACGTGTAGTAATGCTAGAGGACGGTCGGGTGGTTGAAGATAGACCGACTGGGGAGTTTATCTAATGAGATTAAGAAATTTAACTTATTTTTTTCGTGAAGCTTTAAAGTCACTTTTTAAAAATCGTATTTTAAGCTTGGCAACTGTATCAACAGTAGCTATATGCATACTTATTTTAGGTGTAGCTGTACTATTAAGTGTTAATGCTAATAAATTTATGGGACAACTTGAGTCTGATGTTGAAATTATTGCTTATTTGGAGAATTCTATATCAACTTCAACAGAAATCTCAAGGGTGAGTTCACAACTTGAAAGAATAGATGGAATAAAAGAAGTTGTTTTTGTATCTAAAGATGAAGGCTTAGATTATCTGCAGGAAAGAGTGGGTAGAGACGGTTTTGATTTAGTAGGCACACTTCAAGAGAACCCTTTGCCAGATTCTTTTCATATTCAAGCTAAGGATCCACATGGGGTTCCAGATTTAGCTATAAAGATATCTTCTATGACTGCTATTGAAAAGGTTAATTATGGTCAAGGTGTTGTAGAGAGATTATTTAGTGTAACCAACTGGGTTAGAACGATTAGTACAGCCATTATTATACTACTTGCTTTTGGTGCGGTATTTTTAATAGCTACAACTATAAGGTTGGCAATATATGCAAGGCGTAAAGAAATATATTTAATGAAATTAATTGGTGCTACCGATTGGTTTATACGTTGGCCTTTCTTTATAGAGGGCATACTACTAGGGCTTTTTGGATCTTTATTAGCTATAGCTATATTAGCAACAGGATATGGAGCTTTAATTAGCAATGTAAATACAGCTATGCTCTTTATTCCATTAATGACAGATCCTAGTGAGTTATTGGCTATGTATGCTGCTCTAGTAGGCGCTGGAGTCTTATTAGGTATTTTAGGAACGACAATTTCTATAAATCGTTTCATGGATGTCTAAAGAATAAATTAGATATTGTCGATTATTCTAATATGGTTGTTTAGGAAGCATAATCAATTATGAATTAATTTATTGGTAATCGTTACATGATGAATCAATTTATGGGAGGAAAGTAGGAGTGGAGAGAACGAAAAAGATATTTTCAATATTGTTAATGGTTTGTTTCATGATGACTGTTATATTGCCGGTTTATGCTGATGATATAGAACAAAAACAACGAGAGCTCCGTGACGTCAGCCGACAGATACAACAGCAGCAGAGTCAATTAGAATCTATTTTACAAGAGGAAAGCACTATTACTGGGCAGATTCAAAGAATTGAGCAGGAAATTATGAGTACTGAAAATGAATTGCGCAGAGTTGAAAGTAGAATAGAACACATTAAAGAAAGTATTGTTAAAACTGAGGAAGAAATAGAACTGCTTGAAGAGGAATTAGAGGAACAAACAGAGTATCTAAACGAACGTTTGGTGTTTCTTTATGAACGTGGAGATATTTCTTATTTAGAGGTTTTATTAAATGCTAGTGATTTAAAGGATTTTTTAACTCGCTATGATATGTTAAATAGAATAATTGAACAGGATTCTAAACTTATTGAAACTATAAACAAAAAGCAAAATGAACTTAATATGCGTAAAGCAGATATGGAAGTCCAGCGTAATGAGTTAGTGCGAATACAAAATGAACAAGAAGCGAGAAAAGAGATGTTAGCTATTCAGGCTGATGAAAAGAAAAACCTTTTGGGTAGTGTTCAAAGTGAGAGAGAAAATTATGAAAAAGTAATAGAAGAATTAGAAGCAACATCACGCCAGTTAGAGCAAATGATAAGAAGTGTACAGGGGGACGATGTACTAGGGACAGGAATAATGACTTGGCCTACCCCAGGATGGACTCATATTACTTCACCATATGGTCAAAGATTTCATCCGGTATTAGGTACTAATAGGATGCATACAGGAATAGATATAGGTGCACCACAAGGTGTTGATATAGTTGCAGCAGATGATGGAAGAGTTATTTACTCTGGTTGGCAAGGTGGTTATGGTCAAACAATTATTATAGACCATGGTGGTGGAATTTCAACATTATATGCTCATCAAAGCCAGTTATTAGTGAGTGATGGCCAGCTAGTTTCTAAGGGACAGCTTATAGGAAAAGTAGGATCAACCGGAATGTCTACAGGGCCTCATTTACACTTTGAAGTTAGGCAAAACGGAAGTCATGTTGACCCAATTCCTTATTTGTACTAAAAAATATTACTAAAAATTAAAAGAGCTGGAGATAATATTTGAATTAGTTCCAGTTCTTTTTTTAATACAAACAAATAATAAAAGAGTAGAAAAAGAAAAGTATAAAAAAATTCTTTGTGTTAATACTGCGATTACGGTAACATATTAAGTATGCATAGATAATACAATAAATTATGGTGGTGCGTATATTGAAAGATAACAAATTTTTAAAAGGTGTAAATATATTTTTCTCAGCATTTGGAGTTCTTAGTTTTTTTGGATTGATTTTATTATTAATAACCAATCTAGTGGGGTTTGGAACTTTATTAAGTGTTGTGGGATTAATTAAAACCCAGTCACTTTATGATATTGAGTTTAGTCAAATGATTCAAGGCTCTACAATAGGGATTGTAGAATCCTTAGAAGATCCGTACTCTCAATATCTAAGTCAAGAAAAGTGGGAAGAACTGAATATAAAGCTTGATGCTAAGTTTGGCGGTATCGGGATTTATTTACTGCAAGATCCAGATGAAGGGCACTTAACAGTTGTTTCACCTATTAAAGGTACCCCTGCAGCTGAAGCAGGTATACAAAATGGGGATATTATAATTGGTATTAATGGGGAAACTACTCAAAACATGACTCAAGATCAGGCAGTAGCTTTAATGAGAGGAGATCCGGGTACTCAGGTGGAAATTGAGATTTTCCGCCCAGAAGATTCGGAAGAATATACATTTAAGATAGTGCGAGAAATTATAAATGTACCTTCTGTAGAGGATGATATTATACATGATGTGCCTAAAATAGGCTATATACATCTTAATCAATTTCATTCAAGGTCACCCCAAGAAATGGCAGAGAGTATTAATGGATTAGGTGAAGATCAAATAGATGGTTTGATCCTAGATTTAAGAAATAATGGTGGGGGAGATTTTGATTCTGCTATTTATATAAGTGATTATTTTCTTGATGGAGATGAGGTCGTTAGTGTAGCAGGTGCAACTGGTCAAAAAGAAGTTTTTCGTGCTGCACCAGGTAATAATACTGATATTCCAATGGTTGTTTTAGTTAATCAAAATAGTGCTAGTGCATCAGAGATTTTAGCAGGAGCATTACAGGATAATGGACGTGCAGTGTTAGTTGGAGAAAATACATTTGGCAAAGGATTGGTTCAAAAAGTTTATCCTTTAAATGATGGTGGTGCTTTAAAGCTAACTACTCAAAAATACTATACTCCTAAAGGAACTGACATACATGAAATTGGTATAAACCCAGATTATCAAGTAGAAAATACTGCTGAAGAAGATCTACAACTAAAAAGAGCTAAAGAAGTTCTAAAACAACAACTTTTATAATAAAGCTATATAGTGACATAGTGCATAGTGACATAGTGCACGGAGGCAGGAAGCGCGAAGGAAGCATAGGGACGGTTCTTTTGCTTCCTTTTTAGGAAGCAAAAGAACCGTCCCTATGCTTCCTTCATTTAATTCACATGCAAATTAGCGGGGGTGAAAAGTTGGAATTTTTTGCTGCAGTATTAACAATGATGGCACAAAGCATGCTAGAAACTTTCAAATCACCTCTTTATCTTTCTATTTATTTTCTCATCTTTATTCTTGTTTTGTGGCAATACCGAAAAATATATCAGATTTCCGATAGAATACTTAATGTAGAGTATAATATTTATGTGCGTTCTGCATTTGTTTCAACATTATTTGGATTATTAGGTGGAATATTTGGTAGTATACTGCTAGTTTTACTAGGTATAGATTTAACTGGCATAGGAATATTATATTTGTGGGTTATTGCTCTTTTATTAATGAGTATAAATCCTAGGTTTTTATGCTTTGCTTATGCAGGTGGTATATTAGCAATTTCTAATATTTTATTTGGTTTTCCAGAGGTTAATGTACCTCAACTCATGGGACTTATAGCAGTACTTCATATGGTTGAAAGCTTGTTGATTTTGCTTAATGGACATTTAAACCCAGTACCGGTATATGCGAAAAAAAATGATGAGTTTAGAGGTGGTTTTAACCTGCAAAAGTTTTGGCCACTACCTTTAATAGCTCTTATTGGAATGGGAGGAGTTGTTGAGCCTGGGGCCGCAGGTGGTTTAGCTATGCCAGATTGGTGGCCATTATTAGAAGGACCTAGTACAATAAAAAATCAAGTTTTTACCCTTATACCTGTTGTTGCAGTTTTGGGCTATGGAGAAATAGCTACTACTAGAACACCGCGCCAAGCGGCTAGAAAGTCTGCGTTAAATTTATTTGGCTATAGTCTCATATTATTGTTGCTAGCTATAATAGCCTCTGATTATGCACCATTTATTTTATTAGCTGCATTATTTGGACCCTTAGGACACGAATTTATAATTTGGCTTGGAATGAGAGAAGAAGTAAATCGCAAGCCTATTTATGTAAAATCACCTTATGGAGTAAAATTACTAGATGTACTTCCTAATAGTTTAGCTTATAATGCAGGTGTTAGAAGTGGAGATGTTATAGTTAAGTTAAATGGTGAACTTGTAGAAAATAGATATATTTTAGAGGCCTTACTAGAGAGAAGCTATACTAATATTAATATTGAGTTATTAAGAGATAATAAATATAAACAAGTATCAATCTACAGATCTGCCCGCGAAAAACTAGGTATTATACCAGTCCCCGAATACCATGCTGAACGCTATATGGTTCTACAAGATGATAGTATTTTTAAAACCGTGAGAAAGTATTGGAGAAAATTAAAAAAGTAAGAAAATGAATTAGATGAAACAGGGGACGGTTCTTTGTTTCACTTTGCAAAGTGAAACAAAGAACCGTCCCCTGTTTTACCCTATTTTATTATAATTTGCTTAACAAAAGCATTAACCTTTTACTCATATTCTGAATATATTAATTAAGAGATTGTGAGTTTAAAAAGGGGGAAATAAGGTGAGCAATAATAGGGGTAGAATTGGATATGTATTTACAAGTAGTAATACAATCCAAGGTTATTATACATTTATACCAGAACTAATTGCTGAGTTAACAAAAGTGTATATTTTAAAAGGTCCAGCAGGATCAGGTAAATCAACCTTTATTAGGTTACTAGGCGAGTCTTTGGCAGAACAGGGGTATGAAATCGAATTCTGGATTTCAGCAGTAGATCCTTTGAGTCCAGATGGAGTTTATATTCCGCAACTGGAGGTGGCAGTAATAAACGGTAGCTTGCCAGTACCTATAGATCCAAAGTACCCAGGGGCAAAAGAAGAAATGATTTATTTAGGAGATTATTGGGATAGGGATGCTATTAAACATAACAAAAAAGCTATTACAGAATTAGTTGATTCAATGATTAATTTAAACAATGAAGCAGCTGTATTAATGAAAAAGGCAGGGGAAATTAAGGAGGAAATAAAAAGAGCTACATCTAACTCTTTAAATCTAGAGAAAATAGAGGTTTTACTAAAGCAGTTAAATGATAAAATATTTAGCAATAGATCTAAGGAAAAGCATTATTTTGCTAGTGCTGTTACTGCTGAAGGAGTGGTAAACTATGTAGATGAAATAAGTGCTTATTGTAAGAAGCGTTTTATTTTCAAAGGCCCTCCTGGTAGTTGCAAATCTACAATCATTAATGAATTAGCACAAGAAGCTAAAAAAAGAGGTTGTTTACTGGAATACTATCATTGTGGATTTCAAGTAGAAAGTATAGTAATGTTAATTTTAAGAGATATGCAAATTGCATTAATAGATGCTGGCGATATAGAGATTTCTATTAATCCATGGGATTCAATAATAGATATGTCGGAGTATTTAGATGATGATTATGATCCATTTGTTGTAGAAACTCAAACTAGTGAAGCATTACGTAACTATGAAGCCCAAATAAAAAATGGTCAAATAAAACTTGAAGGTGCTAATAATGCACTTAAAGAGCTCAAAAAGATATACTCAGTTGCTATGGACTTTGAAAGACTAGATAAAAAGAGAAACAAAATAAGAGAAGAGCTTGTTGCAGAAACTAAACCAGAAAAATTCTAATGCAGGCGCAGGACACGGTGCAGCGAGTGAAACAGGTGGGGGTGAAACAGGGGACGGTTCTTTGTTTCATCAAAATGAAACAAAGAACCGTCCCCTGTTTCACCAGCCGCCCTGCTTCACCTTGGTCCAGCCTTGAAAAGGAGGTAGAGATTATGGCTGAATTTAAATTATGGTCTGAATACAAACCTACTGGTGATCAACCACAGGCTATTGAGAAATTAGTAAAGGGGTTAAGAAATGGTAATCGGGATCAGACGCTTTTAGGGGTAACTGGTTCAGGGAAGACTTTTACCATGGCGCAAATTATTCAGGAATTGCAAAGGCCTACTTTAATTATGGCACCAAATAAGACTTTAGCAGGACAGTTATATTCTGAATTCAAGGGTTTTTTTCCAGATAATGCGGTGGAGTATTTTATTAGCTATTATGACTATTATCAGCCAGAAGCTTATGTACCCCATACCGATACTTACATAGAAAAGGACTCTTCTATTAATGATGAGATAGACAAGCTAAGACACTCGGCTACAGCATCTTTACTTGAAAGAAGGGATGTAATTATTGTGGCCAGTGTTTCATGTATATATGGATTAGGTTCACCTAAAGATTATTTTGAAATGATGATTTCTCTTCGCCCCGGAATGGAGATAGCTAGAGATGATCTTTTAAAACGATTAGTAGAAAACCAATACGAACGTAATGATTTGGCTTTTGATAGAGGCAATTTTAGGGTAAGGGGAGATGTTGTAGAAATATTTCCGGCTTCAACATCAGAAAATGCCATACGAGTAGAATTTTTCGGAGATGAGATAGATAGAATTATCGAGTTTAACTACTTAACTGGTGAGGTTTTTGGACGTAGAATGCATGTTACTATATTTCCGGCATCTCACTTTGTAACAACACGTGACCGAATGCTATTAGCAGCTGATGAAATTGAAGAAGAACTCCAAATGCAAATGAAAAAGTTTAAAGAGGAAGATAAACTCTTAGAACTACAAAGGATAGAGCAACGAACTAGATATGATTTAGAAATGATTAAGGAAGTAGGTTTTTGCAAAGGTATTGAGAACTATTCACGGTATATAACAGGACGTGCTCCCGGAGAACCTCCGTATACTTTGATAGACTTTTTCCCAGAGGACTTTTTATTATTTATGGATGAATCTCATATAGCTGTACCTCAAGTTAGAGGTATGTATGGTGGGGACAGGTCTAGGAAGCAAAACCTAGTAGATTTTGGTTTTAGATTACCCTCAGCTTTAGATAACCGTCCACTACAGTTTGATGAGTTTGATGAAAAGATTAATCAAGCAATATATGTAAGTGCAACACCGGGGGATTATGAACTGGAAAAAAGTTTACAGGTGGTAGAACAAATTATTCGCCCCACCGGGTTAATCGATCCAGAGGTGGATGTAAGGCCAACAGTAGACCAGATAGATGATTTAATTAATGAAATACATGATACAGTAAACCAAGGCTTTAGAGTGTTAGTAACAACACTTACTAAGAAAATGGCTGAGGATTTATGTGATTATTTTTCTAATGCTAATATAAAGGTAAGGTATATGCATTCTGATATAGATGCACTGGAGAGAATGGAGATATTAAGAGAGTTAAGATCTGGAGTATTTGATGTTTTAGTAGGAATCAATTTACTTAGAGAAGGTCTTGATTTACCCGAGGTAGCCTTAGTAGCTATACTTGATGCTGACAAGGAAGGTTTTTTACGCTCAGAACGATCACTAATACAAACAATAGGACGAGCTGCACGTAATGTTGAGGGGAAAGTTATTATGTATGCCGATAATATAACTAATTCAATGCGTGTAGCTATAGATGAGACTAATAGGCGTAGGGAAAAGCAAATTAAATATAATGAAGAAAACAACATTACTCCTGAGAGTATTAAAAAAGCTGTTCATGAGGCAATTGAAGCCACTGTAGCCGAAGAACCTGGAGAGTATGATATTTCTAATTTTGGTGAGCTAGGCAAGGAAGAAAGAGACCGTCTAGTACAGGAGATAGAACAAGAAATGCGCAAAGCGGCAGAAGACTTGGATTTTGAAAGAGCTGCCCAGTTAAGAGATGTGATAAAAGAACTCCAAAATCCACCGAAGAAAAAAACGCGCAAGCGGAAAAAGAAATAGACGCAGACACTTAAAATAGACACTGACAAACACAGACGGGACAGACTTACACTGACTTATTCTTAATTCTTAATTTTTAATTTTTAATTCTTAATTAAGGTAAGGAAACTATTGTTTCCTTTAATATTATATGTATCATAGAATTAATTCCCTGCGCTTCAATATGATTTAGTTTTACAAGGGCTTGCAGAGCACATATCTTATATATAATAAGGAAAACGTAAGTTTTCCAACCTCAATTAAAAATTAAGAATTCAAAATTAAATTGATACTGCTGCAAAAAGTAACTACAAACAAGCTTAAGGCTGAGCAAACATGTTTATCTAAGTCCCGAATAGCAAGGCGTGGTGCATAGATCACGGCTAAGTATAAATAAAAAATCATCTTAGATAATAAGTGCTTAAGCCAAAATGGAGATAAAGACCGATGAGTGGCGTGATAAACATGTTTGCTCAGCCGATTCCATAGTCTAAGTTGTGCTTTTTGCAGTGAAGTCAAAAAATATAAAGCGTCTGTGCAAGTCAGTGTCTATTAATAATTATTACAACCATAGAGGAGATATTTATTGTGAAGGATTTTATTATTGTTAAAGGTGCTAGAGAGCATAATTTAAAGAATATAGATGTAAAAATACCACGGGATAAGCTGGTGGTTTTTACTGGTGTTTCGGGGTCGGGGAAATCTAGTTTAGCTTTTGATACCATATATAGTGAAGGGCAAAGGCGATATGTAGAATCTCTGTCTACTTATGCGCGCCAGTTTTTAGGACAAATGGACAAGCCAGATGTTGATTATATTGAGGGACTTTCCCCTTCTATATCAATTGACCAAAAATCCACATCTAATAATCCCCGTTCTACTGTGGGGACAGTAACCGAAATATATGATTACTTACGATTACTATTTGCAAGGGTAGGTAGACCCCATTGCCCAAAATGCCACTTACCAATTCAACGTCAAACTGTTGATCAGGTAGTTGATACGGTTTTAAACCTCGAAGAGCGAACAAAAATAAAAGTTTTAGCTCCAATAATAAAGGGGCAAAAAGGTGAGCACAAAAAACTAATAGACAATTTGTTTAGAGATGGTTTTGTGCGCTTAATTGTAGATGACTATGAATACACATCAGATGAAGAAATAACCCTTGAGAAGAACAAAAAGCATACTATAAGTGCTGTTGTTGATAGATTAGTTATAAAAGATGGAATTCGCAGTAGACTAGCAGAATCATTAGAACTAGCCTTTGAACTAAGTGAAGGAAGTGTAATTGTTCAGGTGCTAAAAGATGAAGAAGATGAGGAAATGCTCTTTAGTCGTGATTTTGCTTGTCCAGAATGTGGTTTTAGTCTGCCTGAGCTCTCCCCTCGGATGTTTTCCTTTAACAGTCCCTTTGGGGCATGTGGTGAGTGTGATGGACTTGGAGAAAAACGCGAGATAGACCCGGCCTTAGTTCTTGATATGAATAAATCACTTGATAATGGTGCCATTATACCTTGGTCTAATAACTTCCATACCTACTATAATCAAATAGTGGCAGGTATGTCTAAGCAATACCAGGTGTCAATGGACAAACCACTAAAAGAATTAACTGGGGAGCAAATAGACTTAATTTTGTATGGTAATGGAGGAGAATCATTTTTAGTTAAGTACACTAACTCTTATGGTGAGACAGGCCACTTTAGGTCTACTTATGAAGGAGTAATTAATAACTTAATTAGGCGTTATCATGAAACAAAATCAGATTCTTCTCGAGAAGAAATTGAAAAATATATGACTACTAGCCTATGTCCTAAATGTAAAGGCAAGCGATTAAAAGATGAAATACTATGGGTGCTGATAGGTGAAAAATCTATAGCAGAAGTAACCTATATGTCAGTTCGCGCAGCCAAGGAATTTTTTGATTCCTTAGAATTTACCGAAAGAGAAGCTTTTATAGCTAACCAGGTAGTAAAAGAGATTAAGGAACGCTTGACCTTTTTAATAGATGTTGGGCTTGATTATCTAAACCTAGAGCGTTCTGCTGGAACTTTGTCAGGTGGAGAAGCACAACGAATACGCTTAGCTACACAAGTGGGTTCAAGTCTAGTAGGGGTTCTTTATGTACTTGATGAACCAAGTATAGGGCTTCACCCTCGGGATAATGATAGGTTATTAGCAACACTTAAGAGATTACGTGACCTTGGTAATACAGTAGTAGTGGTAGAACATGATGAGGACACTATGTATGAAGCAGACTATATAATAGATATAGGTCCAGGGGCAGGAATTCATGGTGGAGAGGTAGTTGCTCATGGAACAGTTGAACAAATAAGCAAATGTGAAAAATCTTTGACTGGTAAGTATATTACCAAGGAGTTAGATATAGATATTCCCGCAGAAAGAAGAAATGGGAATGGTAATACCTTAACTGTTAAGGGAGCTAGAGAGCATAATTTAAAGAATATAAATGTAGAAATACCTTTAAGCAAAATGATAGTTATAACCGGAGTTTCAGGCTCGGGTAAAAGTACCTTAGTCCAGGACATCTTGTATCCTGCCATGGTTAAGGAATTAGTAGGTGGAAGAAGGCGTCCGGGTGATTTTGATTCTATAGAGGGGCTAGAAAATGTGGATAAAGTAATAAACATAGATCAATCACCCATTGGCAGAACTCCACGATCTAATCCGGCTACTTATACTGGTGCATTTGATGGGATTAGAGAGTTGTTTTCTAATACTCCAGAGGCAAAAATGAGAGGATATAAACCGGGAAGATTCAGCTTCAATGTTCGAGGAGGTAGATGTGAATCTTGTTCTGGTGATGGCATAATAAAAATAGAAATGCATTTTTTACCCGATGTATATATTCCGTGTGAGATATGTAAAGGTAAAAGATATAATCGTGAAACTTTAGAAGTTAAATATAAAGGTAAAACTATAGCTGATATATTAGCTATGACTGTTGATGAAGGTGTTGACTTTTTCGAAAACATTCCTAAGGTATTTAGAAAGCTTAAGGTTTTGCAGGATGTAGGCTTAGGATATATCAGGCTTGGTCAGCCTGCACCAACTTTATCAGGTGGAGAAGCCCAAAGAGTAAAATTAGCTACTGAGTTATCTAAAAGATCAACTGGTAAAACCTTTTATATACTAGATGAGCCAACAACCGGCTTGCACAAACATGATGTTAAACATTTGTTGGGTGTGCTAAACAGGTTGGTGGAGTCAGGAAATACCGTGGTAGTTATAGAGCATAACTTAGATGTAATAAAAAGTGCAGACTATTTAATTGACCTAGGGCCAGAAGGTGGAGAAAAAGGTGGTCAAATAGTAACAACCGGCACACCTGAAGAAGTAGCCAATTATAAAAAGTCATATACAGGGAAATATTTGAAGGAATTGCTAACATAGATGTTTTTACTGATTAATTTTGAATTTTGATTCCACTGCAAAAAGCTAAACTTAGAGTATGGAATCGGCTGAGCAAACATGTTTATCACGCCACTCATCGGTCTTTACCTTCATTTTAGCTTAGCACTTATTATCTAAAATGATTTTTTATTTATACTTAGCCGTGATCTATGCACCACGCCTTGCTATTTAAGGACTTAGATAAACATGTTTGCTCAGCCTTAAGTTTGTTGTAGTTACTTTTTGCAGCAGAATCAATTTTGAATTCTTAATTCTTAATTGTGGTTGGAAAACTACGTTTTCCTTATTATATATAAGATAAGTGATCTGCGAGCCTTGTAAAAATATCGCGTTGAAACGCAGAGAATGCATTCTATGCTTCAAATAATATCAAAGGAAACGATAGTTTCCTCACCTTAATTAAAAATTTAAAATTAAAAATTAAGAATTAGAACCAGCCGTGTCTACTATATAAAGGGTGAAAGTACATGAAAGATCGTCTTAAAAATGTGCCTTTAAATCCAGGGGTTTATATGTTTAAAGATGAGGAGAGTCGAGTGATTTATGTAGGGAAAGCTAAGGCTCTGCGTAATCGCTTGCGCTCTTATTTCCAATCTCCTGAAGGTCTTGATCCTAAAGTTCGTGTGATGATGAGCAGAGTGGCTGATTTTGACTATATAGTTACTAACTCCGAAGTCGAAGCCCTAATACTTGAAAACAACCTAATTAAATCATACCAACCTCGCTATAATATTAACCTTCGCGATGATAAAACTTATCCTTACCTTAAAATTACTACGGGAGAAAAATTCCCACGAATAAGTGTGGTTAGAGAAGAAAAGGATAGGGCTTCTAGATACTTTGGTCCATATACTGATGTAACTTCACTGCGTGAAACCCTACGACTTCTTACATCTATATTTCCTGTGAGGACCTGCAAAAATTTTAAGAATAAAACCAGGCCCTGCTTGAATAAAGATATAGACAAATGCCTTGCTCCTTGTAGTGGCAAATTATCCCATGAGGAATATAACAAAGTAGTGGTAGGACTGATTGATTTTTTAGAAGGAAACTATAAAGACTTACTTAAACAAAAAGAAGAAGAAATGCAAATAGCAGCTAATAACCTTGAGTTTGAAAAAGCAGCGAGGATAAGAGATCAGATTAATGCCATTAATAAAGTTAGTGCTAAGCAAAAGATTAGTTTTGATGCTCAATATAAAATGGATGTAATAGGCATGGTAAATGATGAGAAAAACAACCTAGTTCTAGTCTTGAAACTGCGTGCAGGAAAAATAATAGGCAAAGATACCTTTTGGCTGAAAAAGGCTATAGATGAAAAAGAAGAAGAAATTTTAGGGTTTTTAATAAAGCAATATTATGATGAAAATCCTGATATACCTGGTGAGATTATAATAAACTTAACTTTTGAGGAATTAGAATTAATTGAATCATGGCTAAAAGAAAAAACTCAAAGAAGTGTTAAAATTAAGGTTCCTAAAAAAGGTGAGAAAAAACAGTTGCTAGATATGGTATTAGATAATGCTAAGTTATTATGGGATGAAAAGATGAACCAAGACCTAAAGAATGAAAAGGTTTTACAACACCTAAGTAAAGTGTTGAATATTGAAGTGGTTCCCGAAAGGATAGAGTGTTTTGACATATCTCACCTAGCAGGAGAAGAAACGGTAGCGTCTATGGTAGTACTTACTAAAGCTGTACCTGACAAAATGGCTTATCGAAGGTTTAAGATAAAAATTGATAAAAATGATGATTTTGCTGCAATGAGTGAAGCCCTAAAGCGTAGATTTACCCAGGCACGTGAAGGCAATGAAAGCTTTTTACCTGAGCCAGACCTTATATTAATAGATGGTGGATTAGGTCAGGTTAATGCAGTTCAAAATGTCATAAATGAACTTGGTGTCGACATACCCGTTTTTGGTTTGGCGAAAAAAAATGAAGAAATTTTTAAACCGGGTATTTCTAAGCCGATTGTTTTACCTCGCAGAGATGAAGCTTTAATGGTATTGCAAAGAGCAAGAGATGAAGCCCATCGATTTGCAATAGAATATAATCGCAAGTTAAGAAGTAAAAAGGTAACAAAATCAGCTTTAGATGAGATAGAGGGTATTGGGGAGAAAAGAAAAAAGAACCTATTAAAGCACTTTGGATCAGTAGCTAAGATAAGGGAGGCTAGTGTTGAACAATTATTAGAGGTGCCTGGCATAAATAAAAATGTAGCTAAAAATATCGAAGAATATTTTAAATAATATGAACTACTCTAATTCACATAGCCTAGGTTAGTCATTTATTCGGAAGGAGAAAAAAACATAATTTCTAATAATTGATTCTGCTGCAAAAAGTAACTACAACAAACTTAAGGCTGAGCAAACATGTTTATCTAAGTCCCGAATAGCAAGGCGTGGTGAATGATTACGGCTAAGTATAAATGAAAAATCATTTTAGATAATAAGTGCTAAGCTAAAATGGAGGTAAAGACCGATGAGTGGCGTGATAAACATGTTTGCTCAGCCGATTCCATACTCTAAGTTTAGCTTTTTGCAGTAAAAGCATAATTTTGAATTATTACTTGTTTTAAAACATACTTATTTGACAAAAAGAAATCATATTTTTAATTTCCCGGGAAATAAATCGAAAACAGCTATATTATGTTACAATAAAATTTATAAGGGGTTATCATTAGTAGTTTAAACTCGAAAGGGGTTAGGGTTTTGTTACAAGGTTGGGTTTTACGATGGATTTTAAATATTTGTGCAATAATTTTTACTGCTGCTCTGATTTCTGGTTTTGAAGTAACTTTTTGGGGTGCTATTGTTGGATCAATTTTTTTAGGAATAATTAATGCCTTTATACGTCCAATATTATTTATACTAACACTACCATTTACTATACTAACTCTTGGTTTATTTACATTTGTTATAAATGGCTTAATGCTGTGGCTTACTTCAATAACCATTCAAGGCTTTTATATACATGGTTTTGGTTGGGCTATATTAAGTGCTATAGTGTTAAGTATAATTAGTTTTATAATTAGTTATTTAGTTGATGATAAATTCTTTAGGTTTAGATAATAATATAATCATTATACATTATTTATAAATTATGTTTAAAAAAGCCGGGCAATAAGCTCGGCTTTATTATAAACTCATTTTAAGGAGGGAGACTATGTCCGTTAAATTAATCGCAATAGATTTAGATGATACCTTATTAGATTCTGGTCTAAGAATATCTGATGAATGTGCTAAAGCTATAACTGCAGCGAGGGAAAAAGGAGTAATGGTTACTATTGCAACGGGTAGAATGTATAGCTCTGCATTACCATATGCTCGTCAGTTAAATATTGATGTACCATTGATAACTTATCAAGGAGCATGGGTTAAAAACTCTTTATCAGAAGAAGTTTTGTATTATGAGCCTGTCCCTAAAAAAGAGTCAATAGAAATAATGGAGTATTTTAAAAAGTGCGGAGTTCATTATCATACTTATTATGATGATAGATTATGCTTAGAAAATCTAACTGAAGAAGGAAAGTTTTATGTGAAATTGGCTGGTGTTGAGCCAGTTATAATGGATAGTTTAATTGATGCATTAGATACTTATGACCCCTTTAAAATTATGGCAGTAACCGATAATGAAAGAATGTTATTAGATATGGAGTTAGAGTTAAAGAATAATTATGGTGATAATTTACATATTACTCGTTCTAAACCATTTTTTTTAGAAGTTATGAATAAAAAAGCCAATAAAGCAGATGCTTTAAAAGTAATAACTGACCATTACAATATTGATAGAAAAGAAGTTATGGCTGTAGGTGACAGTTATAATGACCTTGCAATGATAGAATGGGCCGGCTTAGGAGTAGCCATGTGGAATGCCCGCACATCAGTTAAAGAAGTAGCAGATTTTATTACTACATCTAATGACGAAAAAGGCGTAGCAGAGGCAATACATAGGTTTGTGTTAGCCTAAAATAATAAATAAACACATACAAATACCGATTCTACAGACTTTTTATTATTATTATTTATTAACTTTATTCACAAATAGGTTTCACAATAAAATCAAATTGTCAGTGTGCTCGCAGAGTGTGTCTATTTCTAAAAGGAGCGTTGTATTCGTGATTATAGGGGTTGACTTAGGTGCTACTAAAATATTAAGTGGAATTGTTGCCAAGGATGGAGCTATTGTTAAGCGTGTTAAGCAGCCTACTATAAAAGAAAGAAGTCCTAAAGATATAGTTAATAGGATAGTAATGGCTATAAATGACCTACTTAAAGACAAATCTTTAGAAGCACATAAAATTGAGAAAATAGTTGTTGCGGCACCGGGACCACTTAGTTATCCTGATGGTGTTATATATGATACTCCCAATCTTAAGTGGGGGTATTTTCCTTTAAAAGAGGAACTAGAAAAAAGGCTTCAAAAAGAGGTGCAAGTAGAACATGATGCTACTACTGCAGCACTAGGAGAGTATTTTTTTGGGCAAAAAAAACAATATAAACACCTGCTATATATGACTGTAAGTAGTGGTATTGGTGGTGGAATAATTATTGATGGCAAGCCATACCGTGGTATTAATGGTGGTGCAGGTGAATTTGGTCATATGGTTGTTGAACCCAAAGGGCGAATTTGTGGTTGTGGCCGACATGGATGTTTAGAGGCTTGTGCATCAGGTACAGCAATAGCTGTTAAGGCAAAAAAACTTATAGAAAATGGTGAAGGTTTAGGAATTAAAACCTATAAAAAAGAAAAAGCTAATATTACTGCCTATGAAGTTGGACTAGCAGCACGTAATGGTGATCCTGAAGCCATTAATTTAATAAATGAAACAGCTTATTATCTTGGGTCTGGAACTAGTAATATAATTAATATCTTCAATCCAGAAATATTTATTTTAGGTGGAGGTGTTATTTTTGGGTTAGAAGATTTACTTTTAGAATCTATATCTAAATATGTTCATAATAATGTATATGCACTTCATCGCAAAAATTTGGTAATTAAGGCTTCTGAACTAGGTGAAGATATAGGTTTACTTGGTTGTGCTGCTATGGCTTTAGAGCAGTAAATAAACATTTTGGAGGGAACGTTGTGACACCAGAAAAAATGATGGAATATCTGTTTAATCTACCTAATCAGTTTAAAGAAAGTATGGATATTGATTTAAATTTTTTAGCACAGTATAAAAAATCCTATAAAAACATTGTAGTTAGTGGGCTTGGAGGATCAGCCATAGGTGGCGATATTTTAAGAACCTATGCTTTGAAAAAAGCTTCAAGCCCTATTATAATTAATCGCGATTATGATATTCCTGAGTTTGTTGATAATGAAAGCTTAGTTTTAGCAGTAAGTTATTCAGGAAATACTGAAGAAACATTAAGTTCATATGAAAAGGCTAAAAACAAAGGTGCAACTATCATTGCATTTACAACGGGAGGAAAGCTAGGGGAAATGGCTAATGCTGATGGTTTCCCAGTTGTTAATATACCAGGAGGATTAGTGCCAAGAGCAGCAACAGGATATCTTTTTGCACCAGTGGCACTAGCAATGGAAAAAATAGGGGTTTTAAGTAATGTTAAAGAAGAGATAGATGAAACTTATAATGTTTTACTTGACCTAAGAGATTCACTAAATCCAGATATTGATAGTGATGATAATAAAGCTAAAACTATTGCCCAACTTGTAAAAGGTCATATACCTGTTATATGGGGTTGTGCAGGAACATCTGAAGTAGCTGCAATGAGGTGGAAAGGCCAGATAAACGAAAACGCAAAATGTCCAGCATATTTTAATGTTATTCCAGAGTTAAATCATAATGAAATAGTTGGATTTGAGTTGCCTGAAGAAATACTAGATAAAATAGCAGTTATTTTACTACGCGATGATAATGATAATGAACGCAACAAATTACGCATGGATACCAGTAAAGATATAATAAAAGATAAGGTGGGAAGTGTTATTGAAGTACAGAGTGAAGGGCAGTCCTACCTAGCACGGATATACTCACTAATTTATATAGGGGATTATGCTAGCTATTATTTAGCCTTAGAATATAATGTTAATCCTACTCCAGTTAAGGTTATAGATTATTTAAAAGGCGAATTAGCCCTAGCCAAAGCTTAGGTAATCACGGGGACGGTTTTTTGTTTCACAAAATGGAACAAAGAACCGTCCCCTGTTCTACGCCGCGGCCTTTTTTGACTAGAATAAGTTTATTTGATTGGCATATTCGTCGAATTGTTTTAATTTGTGTTCAGTATCCTCGGGGTTTCTTGCTACGTATTCAACAATGATTGCTTGCAACAATAGTAATATAGGTCCACAAGGATCTGAAAAGGACATGTATTTGAGAGGTACAATCAAAAGTTTATCAGTAAATACTTTTAGAGGAGAAAACACGCTGTCTGTAATACCTATAATTGTAGCACCTTTGTTTCTAAAGGCTTCCCCAAGGTTTTTTAAGTGTTTAGGGTATCTGGGGAAAGATAACATTATGACTGTAGTTTTTTCATCACAAGCTAAGATAAGATTATGGGCATCCATGCTGTCTTTATTTATAACAACTACATCTGTTTTAACTTTTCCTAAAGTGTATCCTAGGTATTCTGCCATATAACTAGAAGAATATAAGCCTACAACTATTACCTTATTAGACTCTTCAATTCTAGCTACTACTTCTTCAATTTCTTGCATAGAAACACTATCAACAAGTGTATCCATATTTTTTTGATCATTATTAATAACAGTTAACAAAATGTTAAGTTCTTTTAGGTTTTCTCCCTTTAGTGTGTTTCTGATGCTATCATATGCTTTTAATTCATGTTGAACAATATCCTGTAAATCGTTAGACATTTCTATAAAACCAGAATAGTCCAAGGTTGTAGATAGTCTAACAACAGTTGATTCACTAACATCAGCTTCTTTTGCTATTTGAGTTAGGTTTTGAAAAGCAGCTTTTTTATAATTATCCATAATATATTTTGCTAATTGTGCTTGCTTGGGGGATAATTTATCGCTTTTTTGTTTAATTTTTTCAAAGAAGGTATTACCGTTTTTCAATGTATAAACCTGCTTTCTTCTTTTAAATATTATTTCTACCCAATAATAGCCAAATAGCATATAAAATTCAAGTGGTATTAGACCTTAGGAAAGTCTTCTTCCATGTAAGGGGTAAGCTGAGGTATCGAACATGGAGACTCTTTATCTAGATTTTTTACTATCTTTCCATCCTTAATTACTTTTCTAATATTGTCTTTATTTAAAAGAACCTCAATGTCTTCTAAAGGATTACCATCAACTACTATCATATCAGCTATTTTACCTTTTTCTATAGTTCCAACTTCTGAAGCAATGTCACAAGCTTCGGCAGCTACTTTAGTTGCACTAAGTATAGCTTCTGTAGGTGACATTAACCCTTCATTAACATATATTACAAGTTCCAAAGCATTGTTTCCGTGATAATTATAGGGTGATACACCTGCATCAGAGCCCATTGCTATTCTAACTCCTGATTCAAGAGCTCTTTTTATAGAATTAACTCTAACAGTTCGTATTTGTCTTGTTTTATCAATCATAAACCTTGGAACATTAATTTCATTAGCATATTTTAACACTAGGTAACCCACAGTTAAAGTTGGGACTACGTATATATTGTGGTCTACCATCATAGATAAAGCTTCATCATCTACTAAAGAAGCATGTTCAATGGTATATGCTCCTGCTTGTACAGCATTTTTTATACCTTGTGCTCCGTGAGCATGTGCCGCAACCTTTTTTTCTAATTTAGTTGCTTCTTCTACAATAGCTTTAAGCTCTTTTATATCTGTTTGTTCTGCTCCTGGTATTCCTCCCGGATTCATAATAGCACCAGTAGCCATAACCTTTAGAAAATCAGCTCCAAATTTTAGCTGTTCTCTGCTAGCCTTTTTAAATTCATCATATCCATCTGCGATTCTATATAGATTTTCAAAGTATTCTGTTCCTGAACAAGTAGTTGATAAAATTTCGCCACTTGTTAAAATTCGAGGGCCATTAATCCAGCCATTTTCTACGCCTTCTTTAACACTAAAATCTATTTTATTAGCTGTTCCACAATTTCTAACGGTGGTAAACCCTGCTTGTAATGTAGCTTCCATTTCTTTAACAGAGCGCACAGCTCGTGAAGTTTCACAAATATAATTTTCTTGGTATGTATCAGGCATACCTTGTAGTCCTATGTGTATATGTGCATCTATTAAGCCTGGCATTAGAAACTGGCCATTTAAGTCATAATAGCTAACTTCATCATACTTTATAGGGCTTACATCTTGTCTTTTACCTACTTGATCAATTTTTCCATCATCACCTATTACTACTACTCCATCGGTAATAATGTCCTTGCCTGTACCATCGAATAATTTTGCTCCTTTTAAAACTATAGCCATTTTTAAACTCCCCTTATTTATTATAAGAGACGGCAGGGAGTAAAGTGTCCCCCCTGCCTATACCCTATTTTTACTTAATTACATCATGCATTAGTACATTACCCATAATATCTAATTGAAATCCTTCAATATCTGATCGAACTGCTGCGGAGTAATTACTGTGAGCAATTGGTATTATAGGAGCTTGTTCATAGTATTCTTGCTGAAGCTCTTTATATAGCTTTTCTTGTTCTGCTTCATCATAAGTAGCTAAAGCCTGATCAGCTATGTCTACTAGCTCTTGTGGCTCATATCCGGATTGGTTTCCACCAAGCATCATTGTTCTTAAGAAGTTACTTGGATAAGGAACGTCATACCAACCATATAAGGCTACGTCAAACTCTCTACTTTGTCTCATTTCAGTAAGAGTACCCCATTCTACAACATTAATGTCAACGTCTAGACCTATTCTTTGTAAATCAGCTCTAATAATCTCAGCTACTTGTACAGGTTGTGATATATAGGAACGAGCATGAGTAAAGGATGCAAGTTCTATTTCTGTTCCCTCAGGGTATCCTGCATCTGCTAGTAATTGTTTTGCTTTTTCAGGGTCATACTCATATGGTCCAGCAGTTTCATCAAAGGCAAATACAGTAGGAGGTAAAGCATTTATAGCTCTTGTTCCGGTACCTTCATAAATTACATCTACAAGGGCATCCATATCAATTGCATGGTTAAGTGCTTTTCTAAATGTTGGATCATCAAGAGGTTCTTTGGTTACATTAATTAATCCCATGAAGAGATTAGCACCTGGAACTGTAAGTAAATCTATATTATCATCATTTTGAACAGCATATATTTGTGCTGGGTCTATATGTTTAATAGCATCTACTTGTCCTGTTTGTAATTCCATTAAACGGGTTGATGTTTCTGGAACTACCTTAAATATTAAAGTGTCAATTTCCGGCTTTTCACCCCAGTAGTTATCATTAGCCGCAAGTCTTATGTACTCACCTTGTCTCCAATCTTCAAATACAAATGGACCAGTACCTACTGGATTTTGGGGGAAATTCTCGCCATATTTTTCAACTGCAGTTGGGCTAACTATAAATTGAGAGTAGTGCGCCATATAGGTTATGAATGGAGCAAATTTTTGTTCTAGCTCTATTTCAACTGTAAATTCATCAATTGCACGTACTTCTGTTATTACATCACCCATTAGGTAATTAAGGTATGAGTAACCACCTTGTACAACACCGTAGTAGGGGTGATCTTCATCTAGTACTCTCTCAAAAGAGAAAACAACAGCATCTGCATTGAAATCTGTACCATCATGGAATTTTACATCATCGCGTAGATAAAAAGTCCATGTTTTACCATCCTCAGACATTTCCCAATCGGTAGCTAATGCTGGTGCTACATCTAAGTCATCGTTTTTAAACTGAAGTAATCCATCAAAAACGTGATAAACTGGGTCAATGTCACCTTCAGCCCAAGCATAGCCTGGATCAATTAGGTCAGCGTCAGTACTTCTTGCTACTGTAAAGATGGTTGTATCATCTACTTCTCCGGTTCCTTCTCCACCACAGCCAGCAAGCGTGAAACTAAACACAAAAACCAATAACAACAGAGTAGTGAAAACTTTCTTCTTAGACATTAAACAAATCCCTCCCTAAAGAATTTTTATATTAACTTCGGATTCTTACCGAAGCTAAGAGCTTAGAAATATTTATTTTATTACAAAAAATTAAACTAACCCCTCTTGCGTATATAAAGAACGTCGCCAGACTCCACAAGGTGTATTACCTACGGTTCAAGCTACGTTATAAAAGGGTACCAGGCTAACGCTCCGTCCTTGGAGCGATAGCCTTCGCGTCACGTCCTGTGACGCGCCCCTTTTCTAACTCCGCTTTCACCGGGTAATACTACCTTGCTCCGTCAAGTGCTCCTTATCTTTATATACGCAAGATGTCGTACTATCTAAGGGGCTCTTGCAGTGGAATCAATATTTAATTTCTTTAATACAAGTGACAACTTACCGTATGACCCTTCTCAATTTCTTTTAGTGTCGGTGATTCTTCACTGCATTTATCTATTGCATGTGGGCACCTTGGATGAAATCTGCATCCCTCTGGGGGATTAATGGGACTTGGTACTTCCCCCTCCATTGACTTCATTTCTTGTTTTTTAGAAGGATCAGCTACAGGAATTGATGAGAGCAAACCTATTGTATAAGGATGCTTTGGATTATTGAATAGTTGCTGTGTAGTTGCTAACTCCACAATTTTTCCTAAATACATAACTGCAACTCGGTCACTAATATGTTTTACAACACTTAAATCATGGGCTATGAAGACATAGGTTAGGTTAAATTCTTCCTGTAGCCTTTTAAACATATTTATTATCTGGGCTTGTATAGAAACATCTAAAGCGGATACGGGTTCATCGGCTACTATTATCTCTGGATTTAAGGCAAGAGCTCTCGCAATGCCTATTCTTTGCCTTTGACCACCACTGAATTCGTGCGGGTAGCGATAGTAATAATCTTGTCTTAGGCCTACATATTCCATTAACTGTAAAGCTCTATTTTGACGTTCTTTTGGAGTTCCAATTTTATGAAGTATTAGTGGTTCTTCGATAATATTTCCTACCCGCCATTTAGGATCAAGAGAAGCATAAGGATCTTGGAATACTACTTGAATTTTTTTTCGTAATTCACGTGTTGATTTAGTGTTGCCCTCAAAGATGTTTTTGCCTTTAAAATGGACACTTCCACTATCGGCTTCAATTAGTTGTAATAAAAGGTTGCTAGTTGTGGATTTACCACATCCGCTTTCACCAACCAACCCAAAAGTTTCGCCTTTGTAAACAGTAAAGCTAATATCATCTACTGCTTTAAGCCAATCAACTTGTTTCCCAAATAGTCCTTTTTTAATAGGAAAATATTTAGTTAGGTTTTTAACTTCTAATATTTTTTCTTTCATCATTGGTTCATCACCTTATCTGAATAAAGTAAACATCTTACTAAAGATTCATTATCTTGTATTAAGCTAGGATTAATAGTATTGCAACCATCTATCGCTTTTGGACAACGAGAGTAAAAGCGACACCCTGTAAATTCCTCTGATAAGTCTGGTACCATCCCTTTTATCTCAACTAATTCATCCTGACATTCATCTATTTTAGGTATAGTTTCTAGCAAACCTATACTATATGGATGTTTAGGAGATGCAAAAAAGTTATGAGTTTTAGCAGATTCAACAATTTGTCCTGCATACATGACCGAAACCTTATCTACAACTTGGGCAATAACTCCTAAATCATGAGATATTAGCAAAACCGCAGTTCCTAGCTCATCCTGAAGCTCTTTTATTAAAGATAAAATTTGGGCTTGTACAGTTACATCTAAAGCAGTTGTAGGCTCATCTGCAATTAACAGTGTTGGATTACAAGCTAAGGCAATAGCTATCATAATCCTTTGTCTAATACCCCCACTCATTTGATGAGGGTATTCTAAAATACGTCTATTGGCATCTGGTATTTTAACTATATTTAAAAGATCTATAGCTTTATTGCGAATTGCCTTTTTACTTCCACCTTCATGTATTCGAATGACTTCCTCTAACTGTTCAGCAATAGTTAAAACAGGGTTAAGTGATGTCATGGGGTCTTGAAATATCATGGAAATTTCATTACCTCTAATTTTTTGCATTTTTTTTTCTGGTGCCTTAACTAAATCTCTTCCCTTAAAGTAGACAGAACCATCAGATATATCCCCATTATTCGGAAGTAAGCCCATAATGGCTAAAGATGTTACACTTTTTCCACATCCTGATTCGCCTACTAAACCTACTGTTTCCCCTCTGTTTATCTGTAGATTCACACCATCTACTGCGCGAACAATTTTATCATCACTTTTAAATTTAACTTTAAGATTTCTTATGTCTAAAATGGGTTCCATCCAAAGAATCCCCCTTTATATATCCATTTTAGGATCTAAGGCTTCACGTAACCCGTCCCCTAATAGGTTGAATGCTAGTACTGATATCATAATCATAAGACCAGGGAAAACTGTTACCCACCAGTATCCTAATATTAAATAATCTCTACCATTACTTAACATTGCACCCCATTCTGGTGTAGAAGGATCTATACCAATACCTAGAAAACCAAGTGCAGCTGTATAAAGTATTGCATCTGCTAGTAGTAAGGTTAAAAATACAATAGCAGGTGGTAAAACATTAGGTAGAACGTGTCTGGTAATAATCCAACTAGATTTTGCACCTATAACTTTACTTGCGTTTATATAAGGTAATTCTTTTACAGTTAGTACTGACCCCCGGACTATTCTAGCCATTTGGGGGATATAGACAATGGAGATGGCTAACATTGCCTTTTCCAAGCCAGTTCCTAATACAGCAACTACTGCTAGTGCAAGTAAAAGGGGTGGGAAAGATAGAAAAATATCTATAATCCTCATTACAATGAGATCTATTACACCCCCAAAATAACCAGCTATAACACCTATAGCTGTTCCAACCACAGCAGTTATAGTAATTACCATAAACCCTACCTTTAAGGAAATTTGCACACCATATATAACGCGACTAAAAATATCTCTTCCTAATTCATCTGTTCCCAATATTTGCTCATTGTTACCAGCCCAAAAACCAGCTTGTAACCTGTTTTCAGGTTGAGGAGTAATAGGATCCTCAGGAGCTATAATTGGAGCAAAAGCACCCATCAGCAGAATAAAAATTACTATGTAAAAGCTAATAACAGCTAATTTATGCTTTTTGAATTGTTTTGTAGTTTCTTTTACTAAGCTTCTTTTAGTAAATTCTTCAGTTTTTACTTCTTGTGTTGTAACATTAGCTTCCATTCAATCTTCACCACCTAGCTATTAGTTATATCTGATTCTTGGATCAAGATAAGCATAGATTACATCTACTAAAATATTTATCAAAACAAACCCTAAGGCAATAACTAATATAATACCTTGTACTATTGGATAATCTCTGACCCCAATAGATGATACAACTACCATTCCTATTCCTGGCCATGAAAAAACTGTTTCAGTTAAGATGGCTCCACCCATCATTCTGCCTAATTGCAAACCGATAACAGTAACAACGGGAATTAAGGCGTTTTTAAGGGCATGTTTATATATAATACGTCTCGTTGGAAGTCCTTTTGCTTTGGCAGTACGAATATAATCCTGAGATAAAACATCAAGCATACTTGAGCGCGTAATCCTAACAATAATAGCTAAAGGAATAGTTGCTAAGGATATAGCTGGGAGTGCTAAATGTTTTAATGCTGTGAGAAAAGCATCATAATTACCAGCAATTAATGCATCTATTGTGTACATCCCAGTAACAATTGGCATGGATGCTCCCATTGTCATTCGTCCCGAAACGGGGAACCATCCTAGAATTACTGAAAAAACAAATATTAACATCAAACCTAACCAGAATACAGGGATTGATACACCTGCTAGTGACAAGGTGGTGGTAATATAATCAATTATTGAATTGCGTTTTTGAGCGGCAATAACACCTAAAGGAATACCGAATACTACAGCAATTAATAAAGCTGCAAGAGCTAATTCTATAGTAGCGGGAAAATGTCTAATTATAATATTTAGAACCTCTTCACCTGTTCTAACAGAGTTACCTAAATCAAACTGTACAGCATTGCCTAGCCATTGAATGTATTGTGTAATTAAAGGTTGGTGTAGTCCTAACTGTACTCGAAGTGCTTCAATTTCTTCTGCTGTACCTCTAGGGTAGAGCATTACCTGTGCTGGGCAACCGGGAATCATATGTAATAATAAAAATACTAATATTGTAACACCCAGAATAGTAGGTATTGCTAGTAATAACCTCTTTATTAAATAGTCTCTCATATGTTTCTTTCTCCCCAAACAAGATTGTTTTCTAAGGTGATAAATTTTTTTCACCTAATGCTTTTGGTGAAAAAATTATTTCACTATACATATAGTACCCTAATTCATAATTGGTGTTTTTTCAACATCTTTTTTCATAAAAACGTGTTATTTGAATAATATCTTCATAATAAAAAGAAAGAATAGTGAAAATGCAAATAATTATTATTTATGCTGTATATAATTAGCTCAACAACCCTTAGGGTAAATTTGAATAATGGTATTTTAAATCATTAGAAATTAAATGTTTTTATAAACAGCATAATTGTATCACTTACATTAACTCAGGGGTCTCGGGAAATATTAGTAATACACTAAATGGAATTTTTAATTTTTAATTTTGAATTCTTAATTTTGAATTTAATTCCACTGCAAAAAGCTAAACTTAGAGTATGGAATCGGCTGAGCAAACATGTTTATCACGCCACTCATCGGTCTTTACCTTCATTTTAGCTTAGCACTTATTATCTAAAATGATTTTTTATTTATACTTAGCCGTGATCTATGCACCACGCCTTGCTATTCGGGACTTAGATAAACATGTTTGCTAAGCCTTAAGTTTGTTGTAGTTACTCTTTGCAGTGGTATCAATTTTTTATTAATGTCCTTTGTCTCTATATATAAGTGGAGGTGTGATTTTTGGAGTTTTATGGAGATTATCATGTTCATTGTAGGGCTAGTGATGGTAATCAGACAGTTGAAGAAATAGCTGAAGTTGCTCTGCAAAAAGGCTTGAAAGAGGTGGCGGTGACTGACCATGGGCCTTTAGCTGCGGTTATTGGAGTTAAAAATTGTGATGTTTATTTACAATTAAGAAAAAAGATTAACGAAATAAATAGTAGAGATTTAGGTTTAAAAATACTTTTGGGTGCTGAAGCTAACGTTAGGGACTTTAAAGGTACTCTTGATATAGATAAGGAAGTAATGAAAAGCTTGGACATATTGATAATAGGACTGCATCCATATACATTGCCAACTTCAATAGCTGATGGATTAAACCTTTTTCTGCAAAATTCCCTTCGTCATTTGGGGAAAAAAGAGCGGGCTAAAGCAGTAAAAAACAATACAATTGCTATAATAGAAGCGCTTTCAAGAAACCCCGAGGTTGATATTCTTTCCCACCCAGGATTATTTTTTAATGTAGATATTGAGCAAGTAGCAGAAGCATGTCGAGACAATCAGGTATTATTTGAGATTAACTGTGGTCATGAGTATCCTGAAATATCTGATATAATAAAAGCAGAAAGGGTTGGAGCAAACTTTATTGTGAATAGTGATTCTCACTTTAAAAAAACCGTAGGCGACCTTAAGTATGGAAGTAAGTTGGTTGAATCCTTGGGTATAAAGCCTGAACGAGTTGTGAATTCACTTCATATGGGGGGGAATATAGAGTGGAAAAGAAAAATGATAACTTTCAAGTACTCATAATTACAGGTTTATCTGGTGCAGGAAAAACCCAGGTTGTAAACTACTTAGAAGATTGGGGTTACTTTTGTGTAGACAATTTACCCCCAACTTTACTGACTAAGTTTACAGAATTGAGCATGCAATCAGAGGGAAAAATAAACAAAGTAGCTTTAGTTATGGATGTTAGAGGAGGAGAGTTTTTTCACGATCTTTTCAATGCACTTATTGAGCTAAAACAAAATAATATAAAGTATGAAATTTTATTTTTAGAAGCATCTAATGAGGTTCTAATTCGCAGGTTTAAAGAAACGCGCAGAAGACATCCGTTAGCTCCGGAAGGAAGATTGTTAGAGGCTATACAGAATGAACGCAGCATGTTAGAAGAACTAAGAGGTAAGGCAAATGTGATAATAGATACATCTAATATTTCCCCTAGAGATTTAAAGGAAAAGCTTTTAACACTGTATAGTAGTGATGAAAATTCAGGTGGGTTTTCAATTAGTTTAATCTCTTTTGGATATAAGGCAGGTATACCATTAGATACTGATTTAATCATGGATGTAAGGTTTATACCAAATCCTTATTATGATCCAGTAATGAAAAATATGACTGGTCAGGATACTGAGGTAATTGACTATGTTTTAGAATCGTCAATTACAAAATCATTTATTCGTCGTTTCTTAAATCTGTTGAAGTTTTTAATACCTAATTATATTACTGAAGGAAAAACTAATCTTTCAATTGCTATAGGATGTACAGGTGGGCAGCACCGATCAGTTGCTATAACTGATTATATAGGCAAACAACTCAATAGACTGGGATATAACGTAACTGTAAAACACCGAGATGTTTCTAAATATACTATGGAGGATTAAATGAATAGAATAGATAGAGAATCTAGGATTGTAGTAATTGGAGGAGGTACCGGCTTATCTGTTCTTTTGAAAGGACTAAAAAAACTAACTACAAACGTAACTGCAGTAGTCACAGTATCTGATGATGGAGGTAGCTCCGGTAGGTTAAGGGCTGAGTTAGGGGTATTGCCACCTGGTGATATTCGTAGCTGTTTAGTTGCTTTGGCAGATACTGAAACTTTAATGGATGAAGTTATACAGCATAGATTTCAAACAGGTGAAGGGCTAAAGGGACATAGCTTAGGTAATCTATTATTAGTAGCAATGACCGAAATAACTGGAGACTTTATAACGGCTATTAAAGAAGTTAGTAAAGTATTAAAAGTAAGAGGAAATGTTTTGCCGGCTACATTAGAGCATGTTACCTTAAAGGCTCTAATGAGTGATGGTAAAATGGTTTCTGGTGAAACTCTCATTAGGAATTATAAATATAAAATAGAAAGGCTTTTTTTAAAACCAGAATACTGTAGACCAGTTCCAGAAACCTTAAATGCTATAAGGGATGCTGATGCGATAATTGTAGGACCTGGAAGCCTATATACTAGCATTATTCCAAACCTACTTGTTGATGGTGTTGTAGATGCTATAGCTGATTCTAATGCAGTAACTATGTATGTAAGTAATATAATGACTGAACAAGGTGAAACTGATGATTTTACAGCATATGATCACCTAAAGGTTATATTAGAGCATATAAATAAGCAAATTTTTAACTATGTTATAATGAATTCAGGAAACATAGATAAATATAGATTAGAACGTTATAAAGAGGAAAAAGCTATACCTGTAAGAAAAGCTTTACAAGAAATAAATGATTTAGGCGTAAAAGTAATAGAAGAAGACCTTGTTTCTCAAGCAGACTTTGCCTGGCATGACTCAGACAAATTAGCTAAGGTGATAATGAAAACCATAGGCAGATAAGCGGAACAGGCGGAGTAGAACAGGGGGGAGTAGAACAGGGGACGGTTCTCTGTTCTACAAGGGCAAAACAGAGAACCGTCCCCTGTTCTACTCCCCCCTGTCAGTGTTTTAATTTTTGTGGATGTGATTTTATGATTAATTTTTCTAATGAAGTGAAAAATGAATTGGCACGGATTATGCCAGAGAAGGATTGTTGCAAAAAAGCAGAGGCAGCAGCAATTTTAAATTCTAGTGGTTATATTTTAAATACTAATGAAACAATATTAAGGATAGTTAATGAAAATGTGGCTGCTGCTAGAAAGGTTTTTAAAATACTTAAAGAAAGTTATGACTTAAAATCAACAGTAGTAATTGATAACAGAAAAAGATTTAAAAAAAACAAAGTATATATAATAGATACTATTTTAAATAAAGAAAATATAAATGTATTAGCAAATTTCAATATACTTAATGATAACTGTAAAATTAATAATAAAATTAATTGGCGATTAGTAGGGAAAAAGTGTTGTAAAAGAGCTTATATAAGGGGCCTTTTTTTGGTTCGAGGCTTTGTGAATAAACCTGAAGGTAGCTATCATTTAGAAATTGTATGTAATGATACTAAATTAGCGCATGATTCTAAAAGATTATTGGCAAAATGTGATATAGAAGCTAGATTGACTGAGCGTAAAAGTAATATAATAATTTATCTTAAAGAAAGTGAAAAAATAGTAGATTTATTAAGAATAATAGGAGCTAATAAGGCTTTATTAGAGTTTGAAAATGTACGTATTATTAAATCCATGCGTAATAATGTGAATCGTCAGGTGAATTGTGAAACCGCTAATCTAGCTAAGACTGTAGATGCTTCCTTAAGGCAAATTGAACTCATAAAAAAAGTTATAGACAGACATGGTGTAGATATTTTTCCCCTGGGGATAAAAGAATTGGCTATGTTGCGAATTGACTATCCGGATAGTACATTAAAGGAGTTAGGGAATATGATGAGTCCACCTCTAACTAAGTCTGGGACAGCTTATAGAATGAGAAAATTAGAAAGAATTTGTGAGCAGTTACTTGAGGATGATTATTTATAGCAGGACATAGCTTGAAAGTTCACGAATATAAATAACTAGAAGCTACTTTTAAAAGAGAGGGACATGCATGAGACTTACACACGATGTTTATTTAGAACAGCAACAAAAGTTAGTGATGACACCAGAATTGCGGCAAGCTATAGCTATATTGCAAATGTCCACTTTAGAGCTTAGTGAGTATATTCAAAATGAACTCGCAGAAAACCCGTTGTTAGAAGAAAAAGATATTGAATATACAGAAGAAGAAACTCAAGAGAATACAGATAATAATGCTGATGTAGAAGATTGGCTTGAATACTTTAATGATAGAGATATTGAATATAGGGAAAAAGAAGTGCAAGAAGAAAAAACCTTTGAAAACTTTATCACTAAACGTCCTAGCTTATATGAGCATTTAGAATTTCAACTAAATTTAACTAACTGTGATTCCAACTCTTTAACCATTGGACATTATCTAATAGGTAGTATTGATAACAATGGATACCTTTCTATTGAACTTAAAGAAGTGGCAGAAAAGGCTAATGTAGCAATAGATAAAGTAGAAGAGGTATTAGAAGTAATACAATCATTTAGCCCTAGCGGAGTAGGAGCTAGAAATTTACAGGAGTGCTTGTTAATTCAATTAAAACACTATGGTAAAGATGATTCCCTTACGAAAAGCATTGTAAAAGACCATCTAGATGATTTAAGTAGAAACCGAATTAACAAGATTGCCCAATCCTTAGGTGTTTCAGTTAAAAATGTCCAAGAAACCTGTGATTTAATTCGAACACTCGATCCAAAACCAGGTTTGCAGTATAGTTCTGATGAAGTTAAATTTATATTTCCAGATGTAATAGTGGAAAAAGTCGATGATGAATATATGATAGTAGTAAATGATAGTAACTTTCCTAGGTTAACCATAAATTATATGTATGAAAATTTAATGCGCCAGTCAGAAAGCTTTTCTGGTGATTGCAAAAAATATATGGAAGAAAAAATGGGTTCTGCTATATGGTTGATTAAAAGCATTGAGCAGCGCAGAATGACACTGTATAAGGTTGCTAGGTGTATAGTAGATATACAAAAGGAATTTTTAGATAAAGGAATAAAATATTTGAAGCCATTAAACTTGAAAAGAGTTGCTGAGCTAATTGATGTACATGAATCAACAGTAAGTAGAGCTACGAACAATAAATATATCCAAACACCTCAAGGGCTTTTTGAACTTAAATACTTTTTTAGTACAGGTGTATCCTGTCAAGGAGATGAACAAAAATCTTCTAAGAGTATTAAAAATATTATTTCTGAAATAATTAGCAATGAGGATATAACTAAACCTTTAAGTGATGAAAATATAACAAAGATACTTAAAGAAAAAGGGGTAAAAATTTCTAGAAGAACAGTATCAAAATATCGTCAAGAATTAGGAATATTATCTACATCAGCTAGGAAAAGATATAAATAAGGAACTAGACAAACGGGGGGAAGCCCGTTTTTCTATTATGAAAAATGAAAATATGTCACGATAAGCAAGAAATATGCAACATTTTTAATTGATTATGCTATAATATTTAGTAGTAAATAATAAAAATCAAGGAATTTGTCTGCATTTACTGGGACTAATTTGACCCTGAGTTAGAAGCTTGTCCCATCAAATAATAATATTGGAGTTACCTTAATGGAAAGACTATTTACAATTGTAGAACGATGTGCACCTGAATTATTAGATGCTCTAAAAAATAGATATCAGATCTTAAAACAAGTTTTTGACTATCAACCAATAGGCAGGCGTCAGATTGCTAAAAATCTAGGTTATTCTGAAAGGCTAGTTCGTTCAGAGCTTGATAGATTAAAAGAACGAGGAATACTGTATAGTACACCTAGTGGTATAAATCTAACTGTTCTTGGTGAAGGTATTTTAAATGAAATGAATGAACTAGTTCCATATCTTTTTAGCACTGGTATATTAGAGCAAAAATTTAAGGAAATATTTAATCTAAAAGAAGCTATTATTGTGCCAGGTGATTCGATGTCTGACCCATTTACCAAAAAAGATATTGGTAGAGCTGCAGCACGATTTTTACAAAAAGCTATTTTTCCCGGTTGTACTGTGGCAGTAACTGGTGGAACAACACTTGCTGAAATGGCTGAAGCAGTAGATAGTAGCATTGATGGAACTGGAGCTATGATTGTTCCTGCTCGTGGTGGTTTAGGTGAAGATATGGAACAACAAGCAAGTGTTATTGCAGCCAAAATAGCAAAAACAATTGGAGCTCAATATAAACTGCTACACATACCTGATTATCTAGAAGAAAACACAGCTGAAATATTAAAAAAGGATGCTAACATAAGCAAGCTTATAAAAAACATAAAGTTTAGCAACATCCTCATTCATGGAATTGGCCCAGCAATTGACATGGCTAAACGGAGAGGATTATCTGAACTGGAAATAAATTTTTTGAAAAAACAAAAGGCTTTAGCTGAATCACTTAGATATTATTATGACAAAGTGGGAAACATAGTATATGAACTTCCTGGTATAGGTTTAGAAAAGAAAGATTTGGAAAATGTTGAAACTATCGTAGCTGTTGCTGGAGGAAGTAATAAAACTGATGCTATAGAAGCGGTTTTAAATAGTAAACAGCTTAATGTGCTTATTACTGATGAGGGTGCAGCAAAAAAAATATTAGAAAGGATGAATTAAATGGCGGTGAAAATTGCTATTAATGGCTTTGGCAGAATCGGACGTTTAGTAGCTAGGGCAGCTTTACAGAGAAATGATATAGAGTTAGTAGCAGTAAACGATTTAGGAGATCCTAAAGGTGGTGCCCATCTATTTAAGTACGACTCTATCCATGGTGTTTATGATGCAGATGTGTCTGTTCAAGGTGAAGATATTGTTGTTGGAAATAAAAAATTTAAGTATTTGTCCCAAAAGGATCCAGAACAATTACCATGGGCAGATATGGGAGTGCAAGTGATTGTTGAAGCAACAGGCGTATTTCGTAGTAGGGATGGTGCTGCAAAACATTTAAAAGCCGGTGCTTCAAAGGTTGTTTTAACTGCACCGGGTAAAAATATGGATTTAACTATAGTAATGGGTGTAAATGAAGATGAATATAAGCCGGAACATGATATTTTATCTAATGCATCTTGTACAACAAATTGTTTAACACCAGTTGCTAAGGTATTGCATGATGATTTTGGTATTGTAAAAGGTGTTATGAATACCGTTCATTCATATACTAATGATCAGAAGGTTTTAGATTTAGAGCATAATGATTTAAGAAGAGCCAGAGCTGCTGCAATCTCATTGATTCCAACCACTACTGGTGCAGCAGGTTTGGTAGGAAAAATAATCCCTGAATTAGATGGTAAACTGGATGGTTTGGCAATAAGGGTACCAACTCCAAATGTTTCATTAGTAGATTTTACAGTGGAGTTGGAAAAAGAAGCTTCTGCAGAAGCAATTAATATGTCATTTAAAAAAGCTAGTGAAACTAATTTAAAAGGAATTATTAAATATACGGAAGAGCCATTAGTATCTAGTGATTATAATGGCGAAGAACACTCAGCTGTAATTGATGGATTACTAACAATGGTTATGGGTAATAAAATGGCAAAAGTAATAGCATGGTATGACAATGAATGGGGATATTCACTAAGAGTGCTAGATACTGTGACCTATATTGCCTCTAAAGGTCTAAAATAGTTTTTAGTATTATTCGATTTACTTGGAGGTGCTTTCAAAGGTGAGAAGTATACGGGATATTGATTTAAGCGGCAAAAGAGTTTTAATGCGAGTAGATTTTAATGTGCCTATGGATAAAGACGGAGAAATTCTTGATGATAATCGAATACAATCTGCAATACCAACTATAGAATATTTGGTTAAGCAAAATGCTAAAGTTATTTTAATGAGTCATTTGGGTAGGCCCAAGGGGCGTGAAAGTAAATATAGCTTAAAGCCAGTTGCTCAGTATCTTAGCAGACTTATAAATGGACCTGTTATTATAGCAGATGATTGTATTGGTTCAGAAGTCGAAGAAAAAGCACAAGAATTGAAACCAGGTGAAGTTTTAATGCTTGAGAATGTACGTTATCACGAGGAAGAAGAAAAAAATAATCCTGATTTTTCAAAAAAATTAGCTTTACTAGGTGATATCTTTGTTAATGATGCATTTGGAACAGCCCATCGTGCTCACTCATCTACTGCTGGTGTGGCTGATTATTTACCTTCATATGCTGGGCTTTTAGTAGAAAATGAAGTGAAAATGTTAAAAGGTGTCATAGAACATCCTGAAAGTCCTCGAATGGCTATCTTAGGTGGTTCAAAGGTTTATGATAAATTAGGGTTAATAAATAACTTATTAGATAAAATGGATGTTATTGTGATTGGAGGAGGTATGGCCAATACCTTCCTAAAAGCAAAAGGAATAAATGTAGGTAAATCAATTTTGGAAAAGGATCGGATTGATGAAGCAACTGAGCTTCTAAAGGAAGCAGAAAAGAAAGATACCCGTATACTTTTACCCCTAGATGTTGTGATTGCAGATGAAGTTTCTGAGAAAGCGCAAGGTCAGGTAGTTGATGTATTAGAAGTGCCTGATGATAAGATGATTCTAGATATCGGACCTAAAACAATTGAAGAATATAGTAAAGAAATATTAAAAGCTAGAACTATAATTTGGAACGGGCCCTTAGGTGTTTATGAATATGATCAATTTGCTAAGGGAACAGAAGAGGTAGCTAAAAAACTAGCTGATTCTCCAGCAGTTAGCGTTATAGGAGGTGGTGACTCAGCAGCGGCTGTGCACCATTTAGGATTAGAAAAAAATATAACTCATATTTCTACCGGTGGAGGTGCGACCTTAGAATTTTTAGAAGGAAAATTGCTTCCCGGTGTTGCAGTTTGTGGGGTGTAATTATGAGAAAACCAATGTTAGCTGGTAATTGGAAAATGCATAAAACAATAGCTGAAGGTAAACAATTTATAAATGAATTTTTACCATTAGTAACAAATGAAACTACAAAGGATATTGTATTATGTCCAACATTTACTAGCTTACATGTATTAAGTAATGAACTTAAAGGGACAAATGTAGAGTTAGGGGCTCAAAATGTATTTTGGGAAGAAAAAGGTGCTTATACAGGTGAAATTTCTCCAGTAATGCTTAAAGATGTAGGGTGCAACTGGGTAATAATCGGACATTCAGAAAGAAGAACTGTTCTTGCTGAGAATGACTTAACTATAAATCGTAAACTTAAAGCAGCTCTAGACACAGAATTAATTCCCATTTTTTGTGTGGGGGAAACATTACAAGAGCGTGAAAATAATCGTGCTCTAGAGGTTGTGAAAGAGCAATTAACTAATGGTCTAAAAGATTTAGATATTAAACAAAATGGTATAGTAATAGCTTATGAGCCTGTCTGGGCTATAGGAACTGGAATAAACGCTAGTTGTACTGATGCACAGGAAATGATTGGTTATATCCGTGAGTATTTGGGGAAAATATTTAATGAAGATTTTGCCAAAACAATTCGCATATTATACGGTGGAAGTGTTAAACCAGAAAACATAGCAGAATTTATGAATAAGGAAGACATTGATGGAGCTTTAGTTGGAGGAGCTAGCTTAACTCCAGATACTTTTGCAGATATTGTGAGGTTTGATAAAAATGTCTAAGCAACCATTAGTACTAATGATTATTGACGGTTGGGGTGAAAGAACTGCAGAAAAGGATAATGCTATAACCTTAGCAGATCCTAAAAACTTTTATAGATTGCAAGAAGACTATCCTGATACTTTACTAAAAAGCAGTGGTATAGATGTAGGTTTACCAGAAGGTCAGATGGGTAATTCTGAAGTAGGACACCTTAACATTGGTGCTGGTAGGGTAGTATATCAAGATATAACTCGAATATCTAAATCAATTAAAAATCGAACTTTTTTTGATAATGTAGAAATAAATAAAGCCATAAGCAATGTGCAGAATACTAATGGAGCTCTTCATTTAATGGGGCTCTTATCAGATGGTGGTGTACATAGCCACATAACACATCTTTATGCATTACTAGAGTTATGTAAACGAAAAGGCTTAGAAAAAGTGTATATGCATTGCTTTCTTGATGGTCGTGATGTCGGTCCTAAAACAGCGATCACCTATTTAGAGATGCTTGCTCACAAGATAAATGAGTTAGGTATAGGCAAGATTGCTACTGTTGCTGGCAGATTCTATCCCATGGATCGGGATCAAAGATGGGAAAGAGTAGAAAAAGGCTATAATGCTATGGTTTTAGGAGAAGGGCTTAAAGCAGCTAATGCTCATGCTGCAGTTCAAGATAGTTATGAAAAAGATATAACTGATGAATTTGTGGAACCACATGTAATCATAGATGAGAATGGTCAACCTATTGCAACTATTAATGATGGTGACAGTATTATATTTTATAACTTTAGAGCAGATAGAGCGCGCCAAATTAGCAGAGCTTTGGTTGAACAAGATTTTAACAATTTTACTAGAAAGAAGTTTCCACAAGTTTATTATGTTTGTATGACTCAATATGACATTACTATTCCTGCACCTGTGGCTTATAAACCTCAGAATTTAAACAATACATTAGGTGAAGTATTAGCTGAAAACCAATTCAAGCAATTAAGGATTGCAGAAACTGAAAAATATGCACATGTAACATTTTTCTTTAATGGAGGAGTAGAAAGGGAAAATGAAGGTGAGGAAAGAATTCTAATCCCTTCCCCTGAAGTAGAAACCTACAACCTAAAGCCTGAAATGAGTGCTTATGAGCTTACTGATAAAATTATAGAACAAATTGATAAAGATATATTTGATGTAATTGTGGTTAACTACGCCAATCCAGATATGGTTGGTCATACCGGAGTACTAGATGCGGCAGTTGAAGCAATTGAAGTTGTAGATGAGTGCATAGATAAGGTCGTAAATAAGGTTTTAGATAAAAGCGGACAAGTATTATTGACCTCTGATCATGGAAATTGTGAAGTTATGCTTTGCCCTGAAACGGGAAGCCCATTTACAGCACATACTACTCAAAAAGTACCATTTGTTCTAGTATCAAATAAATACAAAAAAAACCGTCTATTAGAAGAAGGAGCATTAGAGGATATAGCACCAACAATGCTTTATATGTTAGGAGTAGATATTCCTGATGAGATGACAGGAAAGTGTTTGATTGCTAATGATTAAGTTGGTTAATTACAAATAATGGCTTTTAAATTAAAACTAAGGAGGAAAATATGTATGAGTATTATAGTTGATGTATTTGCTAGAGAAGTTTTAGATTCAAGGGGTAATCCTACTGTTGAAGTTGAAGTTGTATTAGAAGATGGTTCTATGGGAAGGGCTATTGTACCTTCTGGAGCCTCAACCGGAGCTCATGAAGCAGTAGAACTAAGAGATGATGATAAAAACAGATATATGGGTAAAGGTGTTATAAATGCTGTTAATAATGTAAATGATCTAATTGCACCTGAAATAATAGGTATAGATGTAGTTAGGCAAATCGACATAGATGAAATAATGTTAGATATTGATGGAACTCCTAATAAAAGCAAACTGGGTGCTAATGCAATCCTAGGAGTATCTTTAGCAGCAGCAAAAGCAGCTGCAGAATATTTAGCAATTCCACTTTACCAATATATAGGTGGAGTTAATGCTAAAGAAATACCTGTGCCAATGCTAAACATTTTAAATGGTGGAAAGCATGCAGATAACAATGTAGATATACAAGAATTTATGATAGTACCAACTGGTGCTTCCAGTTACAATCAAGGACTTAAAATGGGAGTAGAGGTTTACCATAATCTTAAAAAAGTTTTAAGTAGCAAAGGTTTAGCAACATCAGTTGGAGATGAAGGAGGATTTGCTCCAAATCTACCATCTAATGAGGCTGCATTAGATGTAATTATTGAAGCTGTAGAAAAAGCAGGCTATTCTGCAGGTAAAGATATCCATTTAGCTCTTGATGTAGCTGCTACAGAGATATATAAAGAAGGGAAGTACCATTTAGAAAGCACTAATGAAGTTTTAACATCAGAAGAAGTTATCGAATTTTATGCTAGATTAGTAGACAAATATCCTGTAATATCTATAGAGGATGGATTAGATGAAGATGATTGGGAAGGTTGGAAAAAATTAACCGACAAATTAGGAGATAAAATCCAATTAGTTGGGGATGACCTATTTGTTACAAGTACTGAAAGGCTGGCAAAAGGAATTGACTTAGGTATATGTAATAGTATCTTAATCAAAGTTAACCAAATAGGAACACTAACAGAAACTCTAGACACAATAGAAATGGCAAAACGAGCTGGATACACATGTGTTATTTCACATAGATCTGGTGAAACAGAAGATGCCATTATATCTGATATAGCAGTAGCATTAAATGTAGGACAAATAAAAACTGGTGCTCCAGCTAGATCTGATAGAGTTGCTAAATATAATCAATTACTAAGAATTGAAGAAGAATTAGACGTTTTTGCAGTTTACAGAGGATTAGACTGTTTCTATAATTTAGACAAATAAAGTTAATTTATTGTCATAAAGTATAAAATTATGTTAAAATGTACACCGGCTCTAGGCAAGTTATTATTTGGGAGGTGAAATATTGCTTTATACTCTAGCGCTAGTTTTACAATTTCTATTAGCTGTCGGTCTAATAACTACTATTCTATTGCAGTCTGGTAAAAGTGCAGGTTTATCTGGTAGTATAGCTGGTGGCGGAGAAGCTATATTTGGTAAGAGTAAAGGAGTTGATACACTCTTAGCAAAAATTACTGCCTATATAGCTACACTCTTCATGCTTGTTACTTTAGCTATAGGATTGCTAAGTTAATAGAGGTGATAATATTTAGTGCAAGTAAAATTTCACTTTCTATAGACTATAAAAAAGGAGATGATTAATCTACAATGGAAGGCTTAGTTTATTTTGCTCCTGCTGGTGGAGCTCTCGCGCTTCTGTTTGCACTTTATTTAACAAGTAGGGTTAAGAAAGCAGATACTGGTACACCCCACATGTTTGAAATCTCAGAAGCCATTAACGAAGGAGCAATGGCGTTTTTAAACAGACAATACAGAAACTTAAGTCTATTTGTACTAGCAGTTTTTATTATATTAGTTATAACACCAATCGGATGGCAAACTGCTATATGTTTTCTAGTCGGAGCCATATGTTCCGCACTAGCTGGTTACATAGGAATGAACATTGCTACTAAAGCGAATGTACGTACTGCACATGCTGCTCGTACCTCCCAAAATGAAGCACTTGGAATTGCATTTTCAGGTGGAGCAGTTATGGGAATGTCCGTTGCAGGTATGGGATTATTAGGACTAGGAATTCTTTATTTAATATTTGGTGATCCAACTATAGTTAATGGTTTTGCTCTAGGTGCTAGTTCAATAGCGCTATTTGCACGTGTTGGTGGCGGAATCTTTACTAAAGCTGCTGACGTTGGAGCTGATTTAGTTGGAAAAATCGAAGCAGGTATCCCAGAAGACGATCCAAGAAACCCAGCCACTATTGCTGATAACGTTGGTGACAATGTTGGTGACGTAGCTGGAATGGGTGCTGACCTGTTTGAATCATATGTAGGTTCAATTATAGCTGCTATGACATTAGGTGCAGTTTTAATGAGCACAATGCCTGAAGTTGGCATTGGTGCATTATTATTACCACTTATAATTGCAGCAGGTGGAATTGTTGCTTCTATAATAGGAACATTTTTTGTTAGAACTGATGAAAACACAAACCCAATGAAAGCACTTAATCTTGGTACTGGTGTAGCAGCAGTAATAATGGTAGCTATTGCATTTTTTGCGGTAAGATACCTATTACCAGCTGATATGGGCAACGTATTTTATGCGTTGTTAGCCGGTCTAATTGTTGGTGTTGCTATTGGTAAAATTACTGAATACTATACTTCAGATGAATATGGTCCAACTCAACAAATCTCTGAAGCTTCAAAAACCGGACCAGCAACTAACATAATTGCTGGATTAGGTGTTGGAATGATATCAACACTATTCCCAATATTACTTATCTGTATTGCAATAATAATTGCATTCGCGGTTGGTGGAGTCTATGGTATCGCTTTAGCAGCTGTTGGTATGTTAGCAACTATTGGTATGGTTGTTGCAGTTGATGCTTATGGTCCAATTGCTGATAATGCTGGTGGAATTGCCGAAATGGCTGAACTACCTCCTGAAGTAAGAGAAACAACAGACAAATTAGATTCTGTTGGAAATACTACAGCCGCTATTGGTAAAGGGTTTGCTATAGGTTCTGCAGCTTTAACTGCTCTGGCACTACTAACAGCATTTGCCCAAGTAGCAGGTATTGATGCTGTAAACTTGCTTGAGCCAACTGTTATAGTAGCTCTTTTATTTGGTGCTATGTTACCGTTCTTCTTCTGTGCTCTAACATTAGGTGCAGTTGGGAGAGCAGCAGCAGAAATGGTGGAAGAAGTTAGAAGACAGTTTAGAGAAATTAAAGGCCTTATGGAAGGTGAAGCTAAAGCTGACTATGCAAGATGTGTTGACATCAGTACAGCTTCTTCACTAAAAGAAATGATTTTCCCAGGTCTAATCGCAGTAATTGCTCCTATCGCAGTAGGACTTCTACTTGGACCTGAAGCACTAGCCGGAATGCTTGCTGGAGCTCTAGCATCAGGTGTATGCTTAGCTATCATGCTTGCTAATGCTGGTGGAGCATGGGACAATGCTAAGAAATTTATCGAAGCTGGAAACCACGGTGGAAAAGGTAGTGAAGCTCATGAAGCTGGTATTGTTGGAGACACTGTTGGTGATCCATGTAAAGATACATCTGGACCATCAATCAATATCCTAATCAAGTTAATGAGTATCGTTTCACTAGTTTTCGTACCACTATTTGTACTGTAATATAAATTAAAAACTATAATAATAGGCAAGTAGATTCTAGCTACTTGCCTATTTTCTATTTATTAGGGGAGTAATGTCTATGGTTACTATATATCCTAAAGCTCAGCCGTTTTTTTTAAAAGGAACTACTGATACTGCTATTTTATTTATTCATGGATTTACTGCATCACCATCAGAATTAAAACCAACTGCTTTGATTTTAAATGAAATACTAGACTGCACAATAAGTGCACCACTTTTACCTGGCCATGGCACTTATCCAGAATACCTAAATAAAACAAATTGGAATAAATGGTATAGAGCAGTTAAAGTGGAGATAAATTACTTATTAGAAAACTATGACAAAGTCTATATTGCAGGATTATCTATGGGAGGACTATTAGCATTATATGCAGGTAGTGAAATAAAGGGGATTAAAGGGGTTATTAGTATAAATGCTCCCTTGATTAACAATTACCCAATTTTAACTAGGTTAGCAGTTATTTTTCAATTTATAAAACCATTTTTCCCTAAAAAGATAGGTGATGATGTATTAACATTACAAAAACAGGGGAGATTTGCATATAGAGTAACACCAGTAAAGGCATTTAGGAGTATGATTAAACTTAGAAATAAGGTAGTTAAAAGATTACATAAAATACATGTTCCGGTTTTAGCTGTTCAATCTATGCAGGACAAATCGGTAAATCCTAGAAGTATTAACATTATAGAAAAAAGAGCAAAGCAAACTAAGGTTAAGATCTTAAAACTTAAAAAATCAAGTCATATTGCTACAATGGGGTTAGAAAAAGAGTCTTTAGCTCAAAACATAGCAGAATTTATATCCAATTAAGGGAGTGAATTAAATGCAAAGAGAACAAGCATTAGTGTTACTGAAAGAAAACTTAAAAAATGAAAACCTAATAAGTCATTCCTTAGCTGTAGAGGCAATAATGCGAGGTTTAGCTATTAACCTTAATGAAGATGAACAAAAATGGGGGTTAGCAGGACTCCTTCATGATATAGATTATGATAGTACATATGATGACCCTAAAAGACATTCTTTAATAGGATCTAAAATATTAGAAGAAAATGGACTACCTGCAGATATAGTTTATGCAGTAAAGGTTCATAATGAAGCTCATGGCTTAGAGCGAAAAAGCAATATGGATAAAGCCTTGTATGCAGCAGATCCAGCTAGTGGCTTTATTATTGCTGCTGCACTTATAAGACCTGATAAAAGTTTAAATAAAGTAGTACTAAAATCATTAAAGAAAAGATTTAAAGAAAAAGCTTTTGCCAAAGGAGCAAATAGAAATCAAATGTCTAGCTGCACAGAACTAGGAATGGAGCTAGAAGAATTTTTACAAATATCACTTGAAAGTTTAAAAGAAATAGCTTCAGATTTAGGATTAGAATAGGTAAAAATTGAAAAAACTATAATATAAATAAATATTAAAAAAACCAAGGAAACACTGGAGAGAGCAAGGAAGCATGGGGACGGTTCTTTTGCTTCCTTTAAAGGAAGCAAAAGAACACCCCTCCCTGCTTCCCTGTCCACATGCCTCCTACATTACAGTATTTAAGTTTCCGCAAGATGAAGGGAGAAATAAAAGATTAATAAAGAAACAATACTAGAATTTATGCGAGATGCAAGCTATAGACCATTAGCATATAATGAGCTAATGGAGGTTTTAAAAGTACATTCATATGAAGATGAAATGAAATTTAGTAAGCTAATAGGTAAACTGGAAAAAGAGGGAGAAATAGTAAGAACCCGCAAAGAAAAATTTGGCTTACCCGAAATGATGAACCTAGTTAAAGGTGTAATAAAGCTAAGTCAAAGGGGCTATGGCATTGTTGATGCAGATGACCCAACCCATCAGCCTAGTGTTTTTGTTTACGGTAAAAACCTGAATGGCGCTATGCACCTAGACAAGGTAATGGTAAGAATTCATCAAAAAGCTACTGCTGATCAACGACCTGAGGGAGAAGTAATAAGGGTAATTACTCGTGCAAATACCCAATTAGTAGGCACCTTTGAAAAAGGAAAACATGCAGTGCAGGTTATTCCTGATGATTCAAGACAGATATATCCGATATATGTTAAGCCATCTAAAAAACTAAATGTAAAAAACGGTGATAAAGTACTTGTAAACATAACAGAATGGCCTGACAAATATAAATTTCCAGCGGGCAAAATCGTAGAGGTTTTTGGACGTAAAGGAACTCCTGGTCTTGATGTACAAGTAATTATAAAAAAACATAACTTAGCAGAAGACTTTCCACCAGGAGTAATTGAAGAAGCTAAAAAAGTAGCTAAACCAATTACAGATGAAGAAATAACTAATAGAACAGATTTAAGAGATATAAAAATGGTTACTATAGATGGTGAAGATGCCAAAGATCTAGATGATGCAGTTTCAATAGCTAAAACTGATAAAGGCTATCGTTTAGGAGTGCATATAGCAGATGTGTCCTATTATGTAAGGCAAGGGAGCAAACTTGATAAGGAGGCTTTTCAAAGAGGAACTAGTGTATATTTAATAAATAAGGTTCTTCCTATGTTACCTAAAGAATTATCAAATGATATTTGTAGTCTTAATGCTAATGATAATAGACTAGCTATGAGCTGTATAATGGAGATAGATTACAAGGGTAAGGTTTTAAATTATGACCTTTGTAAATCGGTAATAAATATTGATGAAAGAATGACCTATACTGATGTAAATAAAATACTAGCTAAAGAGGATAAAGAACTTGAAAAAAGATATTCTGATTTAGTGGAAGACTTCTTTCTAATGAAAGAATTATCTGAGATTATACGCGAACAACGTATGGCCAGGGGGGCACTAGACTTTGATTTTCCAGAATCAAAAGTGATTTTAGATGATAACAATGTTCCAATAGAAATAAAACGTTTTGAGCGTGGAATAAGTGAAATGATAATTGAAGATTTTATGATACAAGCAAATGAAGTAGTTGCTGAGCATATGTATTGGCAAGAGCTACCTATCCTATATCGTGTGCATGAAAAGCCAGATGAGGAAGCATTGACTAAACTGAATGCTGTTTTAGGTGTATTTGGCCAAAAAATAACCTCTAATAAGGTAGAACCACATACATTTCAGAAGGTGTTAAATGATATAAAGGGAAGTGCAGGCGAAAAAACCATGGCATTAATGTTGTTGCGCTCAATGAAGCATGCTAAATACGTGCCTGATGCACTTGGTCATTTTGGACTAGCCTCAAAATACTACTGTCACTTTACTAGTCCAATTAGAAGATACCCTGATTTAATAGTCCATCGCGTACTATCAGCAACACTAGATGGTAAAATGACAGGTAAAAAACGAGCTAGCTTTGAAAAAAGAATGGCTAACTATGGTGAACAATCATCACTAAAAGAGATTAAGGCAGAAGAAGCGGAAAGAGAGCTAGTAGATATTAAAAAAGCTCAATACATGGAGCAGTTTATAGGAGAAGAATTCGAAGCTACAATTTCCTCAGTACAACCCTTTGGATTATTTGTAGAGCTAGATAATACAATTGAAGGATTAGTTCACATATCAAGTATTGAAGATGACTACTACGAATTCATTGACCGCTCCTATTCCCTAATAGGAAGCCACACTGGCCGCAAATTTTCAATAGGTGATAAAGTACGAGTGCGCCTAGTCAAAGTAGATGCCGACGATGCCAAAATAGACTTCGAACTATCCGAATAAGACACGGGGCGTTTCTCCTGCCCTAAACCATATTATGGAAAATTCTTGACTGAAGTTTTCAGATAATATATAATAAACATTGAACACGATGAAAACAACCCTGGCTTTGGCGCTAATAATTGTACCGAGGCGAGGGTTTATTTCTTCTAAACCACTAATAAATAGAGGTGCAGTATGAGTAAAAGCCAAAGAACAAAAACAGTAATAAAAAACCGTAAGGCAAGATTTGAGTATCATATAAAAGAAACCTATGAAGCTGGAATTGCTTTAGTAGGTACTGAAGTTAAATCTTTACGCAACGGTAGGGGAAACCTTCAAGATGCTTATGCTGTCGTCAAGTCAGGTGAAGTATGGGTTAATAATTTTCACATAAGTCCATACGAACAAGGGAACCAATTTAACCATGAACCAAAGAGACCAAAAAAACTTCTGCTTAATCGCAGAGAAATAAACCGTCTTACTGGTTTACAAAAGGAAAAAGGATTTACCTTAATACCTACGCAAGTTTATCTCAAAAATGGTCTTATGAAAATGGAATTAGCAGTAGCAGTAGGTAAAAAGCTACATGACAAGCGACAAGACATCGCTGCCCGTGATGCTCAAAGAGACATGGAAAGAGCATTTAAGGAAAAATCCTTTAAATAACAGTGTACAAAGTGATTTATAGATATTAATATATATTATGCAGTTTTGAATTCATAATTTTGAATTATGAATTCTTAATTAAGGAATGAAAATCATAGATTTTCAATTATAACTTAGGTGATTTCTAAAACTTAACAAAAACCCATAGTCCCATATAATCGAAATTATTAGCCGATAGTAAAAAGAAAAGCTTTGCTTTTCATCATTAATTAAGAATTAAAAATTAAGAATTAAAAATTAAGAATTAAAAATTAAGAATTAAAAATTAAGAATTAAAAATTAAGAATTATTAATTAATATATCATGGGGGCGTAATGGCTTCGACGAGGGAAAAGGTGGGTTGAGTAGCGAGCCGAGTTCTTCACCGACTCGTTAAAAAGGTGGATCAGTTAAAATAACTGCAGAAGATAATTATTCACTAGCTGCTGCTTAAAGCAGCTCGTCCGGCTAGGTTTCCTCACGGCTTAGTTTAGGGCGTCACACAGTGAGGGTACCCTGAAGTCTTTCTCCTCGAGGGGCTTTAAGGGGAAATTAATCGGGGATAGCCAGAAAGTAGCCTGTCTGTGGGCGACTGAAGGCGAAGTTTAGTACACAGACTGCGCTCGGAGAGACTCAGCTGGTCTTTCTTTCGGACGGGGGTTCGATTCCCCCCGCCTCCACCAATTAAATTTTAGGTGATACATATGGAACCAAAATTAAATGTTATCAAACAAAATAAAGAAATAATATTAAAGCTGGCTCAAAAGTATGGAGCCAGCAATATTCGTATATTTGGATCAATTTCAAGAGGTGAAGAGCATAAAAACAGTGACTTAGATTTGCTTGTTGACTTTGATAAAGATAGAACGCTTTTTGATATGGTAGGTCTAAAATTAGAATTAGAGGAATTGCTAGGATTTAAAGTTGATATAGCAACTGAAAAATCATTACATAATTTAATAGCTGACCAAGTAAAAAGGGAGGCTATACAATTATGAAAAGTGATAAATTATACTTAATTCATATATTAGAATGCATTGAAAAAGTTCAAAGCTATACAGAAGATGGAAAAAATAGTTTTATGAACAATACTATGATCCAAGATGCTGTAATTAGAAATTTAGAAGTTATAGGAGAGGCAACAAAAAAAGTTTCAGTAAAAATACGTGAACAGCACAATGGGATACCTTGGAAGAAAATGGCCGGAATTAGGGATGTGCTAATTCATGATTACATGGGTGTCGATTTAAATATAGTTTGGAATGTAGTAGAAATAGATTTACCACCACTTGTTAGTAAAATTCAAATAATAGTAGATAGTTACAAAGAACAATAAATATTGTTTAAAAGCACAAAGCATGGCACTATGAACATTATGTTTATAGTGTTTTTTAATGCTTATTTAATCTATACCAACAGGAAATCCAAGTTAATAATTGAATATAATAGTTAATATTTTCTATAAGTGAAGCTTAGATTTGGAGCGTGAGCAATGAGCAAGTTAACTTTAAAACAATTAGAGACTATATTATGGAATGCTGCGGATATATTGCGTGGGGAATTGTCTGCTGCTGAATATAAAGATTATGTTTTTGGATTATTATTTTTAAAAAGAATGAATGATGAGTTTGAAATAGAAAGAGATTTAAAGCGACAAGAGTTTATATCACAAGGAATGCCAGATAGTGAAGTAGCTGCACTACTAGAAGAACCTGTTATATATGAAAACTTTTTTGTACCAGAAAGTGCTAGATGGGATAAACTTAAAAACCTAACTTTAAACATTGGTCCAGAATTGGACAAGGCATTTAAAGCAATAGAAGATGAACCTAGAAATTCAGAACTTTTAGGGGTATTAACCACAGCTAATTATAATGATAAAGAGAGAGTACCTGATAAAAAGCTATCACAGCTATTATTATTATTTGATAAAGTTAATTTAGCCAGTGAAAAATTAGAAAATGATGATGTATTAGGAGATGCCTACCAGTATTTGATTAAAACATTTGCTAATGATGGTGGGGCTAAAGGTGGGGAGTTTTATACTCCATATGAAGTAAGAAGATTATTAGTTAGAATTTTAAAACCGCAAGAAGGAGACCGACTTTATGACCCGACAGTTGGCTCGGGGGGATTTTTAATAGAAAGTATAAGATACATAAAAGAACAAGGTGGTAATTTTAAAAACACATCATTATTTGGACAAGAAATAAACCTTTCAACTTGGGCTATATGTAAAATGAATATGCTTTTTCATAATGCTACAGGTGCAGATATTTTGAAAGGTGATACTATAAGAGAACCTCAACATACAGAAGGTGGAGTGTTAAAAACATTTGATAAAGTGTTAGCGAATCCACCATTTAGTCTAAAAAATTGGGGGAAAGAAGAAGTAGAAGCAGATCCATTTATAAGGTTTCCCTATGGAATACCACCAAAATCATATGGGGATTTAGCATTTGTTTGTCATATGGTTGCAAGTCTAAATAGTAAAGGAAACATAGGAACTGTTGTACCACATGGTGTTTTATTCAGAGGTGGAGCAGAAGGTAATGTTAGAAAAGGTTTTCTAAAAGATGATTTAATCGAAGCAGTAATAGGCTTACCTGCAAATATTTTTTACGGTACAAGCATACCAGCAGCATTATTAATAATTAACAAAGATAAGCCCATTGAGAGAAAGGATAAAGTTTTATTTATAGATGCTAGTAAAGGATTTATAAAGGATGGTAATAAAAATAAACTCAGGGATGAAGATATAGAGAGAATTGTACAGGCTTTTGATAAATTTGAGAATGTAGATAAATTTGCTACAGTGGTAGATAGAAATACAATCGAGGGGCATGATTACAACTTAAACATTAGTCGTTATGTAGATACAACTCAGGAAGAGGAAGAAGTAGATATAGAAGCGGTGCTAAAGGATATTAGAGAGATAAATTCTAAGATTGACGAGACTGAAGATAAGCTTAATGGATATTTGAAAGAGTTGGGGTTTGAGGAGATATAGGAATATATTCACCGTTTTTTAATAGACACAGACTCCACAGACTTCGAAGTCCACGGATGGACAAGTGTCGCGGTGCCATGGACGGCAAGGAGCGACGAACGACTTACACACCCTTCGGGTACTACTGATGCTCCCTTTCGGTCGCTTATTAAGGTTGCTGACTTTTTTAATTATGAATTTTTAATTAATGTTGAAAAACAGTGCTTTTTTACTTAATGTAAGTTTACCGGGATATTTATAAATATTTAATTGATAAAGAGGTTAGCGGAATGAGAGAAGGTTATAAGAAAACTGAATTGGGTGAGATTCCAGAGGAGTGGGAAGTAAAAAAACTTTCAAAAATAGCAAGAATTAATCCTAACTACAAACTAACTAGAGGAAAAACATATGATTATATTGCAATGAGCTCTTTGCCATCAGCAGAAGAAAACCAAATTAAAAACATTAAAAGTAGAGTGTATGGAGAAGCATCAGGAAGCAAATTTAAAGAGCAAGACACATTATTTGCAAGAATAACACCATGTACAGAAAATGGTAAATGTGGTTATGTTGAAAAATTAGCTACTGATTATGGCTTAGGATCTACTGAATTTGTTGTTTTATCACCATTTAGTGATGAAATCATTCCTAAGTTCTTATATTATACAATGCGATCAGAACGAATTAGAAATTATGCAATAAATAGAATGCTTGGAACAACTGGTCGTCAAAGGGTTGCAAAAGAAGTTTTTACAGAAGAACTTAGTTTATCATTACCACATTTGAAAGAACAAAAAAAAATAGCCGATATACTTTCAACTGTTGATGAGCAAATTGAGCAGATTGATGCTTTAATAGAAAAAACCAAAGAGCTTAAAAAAGGTTTAATGCAAAAACTTCTAACTAAAGGAATTGGACATACCAAATTTAAAAAGACAGATTTAGGAGAGATTCCGGAGGAGTGGGAGCTTAAACAATTATCAGAATTAGGGGATACATATTCTGGTCTTTCTGGTAAAAATAAAAATGATTTTGGTTTTGGAAAGCCATTTATTCCATATAAAAATATATTTGATAACACAAGAATTAATATAAATAACTTTCAATACGTTAATATAAAAAGTAATGAAAACCAGAATAAAGTTAAATATGGAGATATATTTTTTACAACATCCTCAGAGTCTGTAGTAGAAGTAGGAATGAGTTCAGTTTTATTAGATGAAGTTGATGAAGTTTATTTAAATAGTTTTTGTTTTGGTTATAGATTAAAAAATTTCTATTTTTTAATTCCTGAATTTGCAGCTTATTTATTAAGAAGTGAGATAATAAGAAAAAAAATTAGCGTACTTGGACAGGGTTCAACTAGGTATAACTTATCAAAAAATGAATTAATGAAATTATTTATTCCTATCCCTCCAATATCCGAACAACAAAAAATAGCAGAAATCCTATCCTCAGTCGACGAAAAACTAGAAAACTACCAAACCAAAAAACAAAACCTAGAACTCCTAAAAAAAGGACTTATGCAAAAACTCTTAACCGGTCAAATAAGGGTAAAGGTGTAATAAAAAGTCTGTGTTAGTCTGTTTAATCTGTGTCTGTCAGTGTCAATATCTATAACAAATGGAAAGCAAAGCTTTCCAACTATAATTAAAAATTAAGAATTGAAAATTCAAAATTACAAACCCCAAAGGTGGTGAAATCTTGCCATATCTAGGAAACGAAGAAACTTTGGTAGAATTGCCAGCAATAGAATACTTAAAAAACCTAGGTTATGAATTTAATCATGGTGATAACTTAACTCCTGAAAATGGAGAAAGAGAATCACTTAATGAAGTAATCTTACATGATAGGTTAATTCAGTCCTTAAAAAGGATTAATCCATGGATAAATGAGAGTAACCTAAATAAAGCTGTGCGCTTTATTAGTCGTGCTGATAACTTAGGAGCAAGTTTATTAGAAATAAACGAAAAAATATATGATGCTATAGTTAATCTTAAATACTCTTTAGATCAAGATTTAGATGGTAGTGGCAAGAAAAAGTTTCATACCGTTAAGTTTATTGACTGGGACAATATAGATAATAATGAGTTTTTAGTTACTAGACAGTTTGTAATTCAGGGGCCAACTGAAAAAATAATTCCTGATATTATTATATTTATAAATGGAATTCCAGTAGTTGTATTAGAATGCAAATCACCTTTTCTAGAAAAAAGTAAGAATGAGAATATAGGTAAATATGAGGCATTTGAACAACTAAGAAGATATATGGATCAAAGAGGCTCTCAAAAAGGAGAAGGTGCTCCGCGTCTTTTTCATACTAACTTTTTTACCGCCATTCTAAACAAGTATCATGCATATGTAGGTACTATTAGTTCTGGTTATGGAAACTATTTGGAGTGGAAAGATCCTTATCCTTTTAAATTAAAGGATATACCAGATGTAGACAACAATGGACAGAACGTCTTTTTACAAGGAGTCTTAGAACAAAGAAACCTTTTAGATATAATACAAAACTTTATCCTATTTGATAGTGATGAAAAAGGAAAGACTAAAAAGATATGTAGATATCAGCAATTTAGAGCTGTTAACAAATCTATAAGTAATTTAATAAATGGTAAAGATGCTTTAACACGTGGTGGAGTTATATGGCACACTCAAGGATCAGGTAAATCCTTAACTATGGTTTATTTAGCTAGAAAAATAAGAAGAATACCTAGATTAAGAGATGCTACTATTGTGGTAGTAACTGATCGAATTGACTTAGATGACCAAATTTATAATACCTTTGTAAATACTTTATCTACTATAACTACACCAGTGAGAGCAGAAACTATTGCCCAAATGAAAGAACTATTATCAGGAGCTAGGGCTCAGATAATAATGACTACTATTCAAAAATTTCAAAGTGAAAAAGAAGAAAAGGCTGTTTTTAATGATGGCAAACAAGAAACCGCACTTTATTTTGAAAAGCCTTTTGAGGTTCTAACAACTAAGTCAAATGTAATAGTATTAGCTGATGAAGCACATCGCAGTCAATACAAAAATACTGCTAAAAACATGAGAGATGCTTTACCTAATGCTGTATTTATAGGCTTTACTGGTACACCTATAGATAAAAAAGATAAATCAACTCCGAAAAGGTTCGGGGGATATATTGACAAATACACAATTCAACAGGCAGTAGAAGATGGAGCCACTGTGCCAATCATATATGAAGGTAGAAGACCTGATTTACAGATAAAAGGTGAAACATTAGAAGAACTGTTTGACCAAGCATTTGAAAACAGAAGTGAAGAAGAAAGAGAAGCAATAAAGCAAAAATATGTTAACAAAAAAGCTGTAGTTGAAGCAGATGACCGGATAGATACTATAGCTAAAGATCTACTAAAACATTATAAGGAACAAGTATACCCTAATGGTTTTAAAGCGCAAATAGTTTGTGTTTCGCGAGAAGCTTGTGTTAAATACTATAATGCTATTAATAAACACATGGAAGATATAATGGATGAACCACTAGAGGTGCAAATAATATATTCAGGCAGTCTTAATGATCCACCTCATCTAAAAGAGCATAATACTACTAAAGCTCAGCAAAAAAACCTTATAAATAGATTTAAGCAACCTTTAGAGGAAGATAAACTAACCTTTATAATAGTAAAAGACATGCTTTTAACAGGATTTGATGCACCTATTGAGCAGGTAATGTACTTGGATTGTCCATTAAAAGAACACAACCTTTTACAAGCTATAGCCCGAGTTAATCGAACTCATGGAGATAAAAAATGTGGTTATATTGTTGATTATTATGGTGTTTCTAACTTTTTAGAAGAAGCCTTAGCTATATTTGATAAAGATGAGTTAGGAGAACCTATGCAGTCAACTGATGCAATATATAAAGAAATGCTATCATACCGTGAAGCAGTGATGGCGATATTTAACGGAACAGATAAAAATGATTTAGATGCATTAATTAATAAAATAAAACCAGAAGACAAAAGAGCAGAATTTGAGCTAGCCTATAAAAGATATGCTTCGGCAATGGAGCAAATCTTACCAAGCCATGTGCCTACTAATAACATAAATGATTTACGTTGGCTATCTTACATAAGGGCGGCAGCCAAAGCAAGATTTGAGCCAGGTAAGCATCTAGATATATCTGATTGTGGACAAAAAGTAAAACAAATAATTTCAGAACACTTACAGTCTTTAGGGGTTAGGCAGTGGATAACACCTATGAGCCTATTTGATAATGACTTTAGAGACAAATTAAATACCTTAAAGACCGATGAAGCAAAAGCATCAGCTATGGAGCACTCAGTTAGAGAAATGATACGAGTAAAACTAGATGATAATCCAGTTTACTATACTAGCTTACTAGACAAGCTACAGCAAATACTAGAAGAAACACGTAATGATTGGGTGGAGAGAAAAAATAAATTAGAAAAATTCTTAGAAACTGATGTACAAAAAGGTGAAACAGAACAAGCTAAGGCTTTGGGTCTTAGCAAAGAAGAGTATTCATTCTTTGAAATAGTTCGTAAGCAATTAAGTTCTACTAATGACACAGAATCAGAATTAGTTGCTGAGGATGGAGTAGAATACATAACTACTGATGTAGTAGAACTAGCAAAAGAAATAGCTACAGATGTAGCTCAAATTGTTAAAGAGAATTATGTTATTGATTGGACAATAAATCCTACTAAAAGTAATCAAATAGAAAGAGCAATTTACATGAAACTAAATATAAAATACCACAGTAAGCTTTCTATAGAGGATCGTAAATCCTTAGTACAACCATTACTTAACCTTGCTAAAAAACACTTCGCAACAATCAACTAAGGAGAATTATATGCAGCTATCAATTAACTATGGGACAAAGACTATTTACTTTGATGTTATATATAGAAAACGCAAAACTATGGCTATTACTGTTGAAGCACCTGATAAAGTAACAGCTATAGTTCCAGTTGGAATGAAAGAAGAAACAATTAAAAAGAAGGTTATGACTAAAGCGGACTGGATAGTAAAAAAGCTATATGAGTTTAAAAATGTAAAACATATTCCCCTTAAAAAAGAGTTTGTAAATGGTGAATCATTTATGTACATGGGAAGAAACTATTCTTTACAAATAGAACTAGATGATAGTTTACAAGTGCCCGAAGTAAAGCTTTTTAGAGGAAAATTTATAATATCTACTCCCACGAAAGATGAAGAAGCATTAAAGAATGCAATGGAAAAATGGTACCGTGAAAAAGCCAAAGAAAAAATAAATGAACGAGTCGAGTATTATCAATATAAAATAGGCAAAAAACCCGCAAAAGTAACTGTGAAAGAACAAAAGAAACGGTGGGGCAGTTGTAGTTCAAAAGGTAATATTAATTTAAATTGGAAACTAATAATGGCACCATCCCCAGTTATAGATTACATAGTAGTCCACGAAATGGCCCACCTAGTACACCTAAATCATTCCAAAGAATTCTGGAATCTAGTAGAATCTATCCTTCCTGATTATAAAGAGAGAAGAAAGTGGCTAAGGAATAATGGGGTGAGGATGGGGTTGTGATTTGTTTTTGAATATAATTCCAATTTTTCAGTGATTTTTGTTTGTATTGAAGGAAAATACTGATAATAGGTAGAAATGTTGTTATGAGGTTGAAAATTTCGCTTAAAGATAATAACTGGAGGAGATTTTGTTGAAAGGCAAAACTACCGACGCATTAATGCGGCATCTTAGAAATAATCATGGTATATCTATAAGTGGTAGCAAAAACAAAAAACAGCTTTTAAATATGGGCTATTATCATGGGTAAAAAGGTATCGTTTTATTGGGAATTCTAACAATCAAATTCTATATGACGATTTTAATGAAATTGTTAGTGTGTATGATTTTGATACTAACTTAAAAACTATTTTATATCCGAGAATTATGTTTATCGAAACGGCAATTAAAAATTACACATTAAATACCTTAATTAGTATGGGGCCAATTGACTTCGATTATGTTTTTACAAATTTTTTAAATGATTATAAACAGGAGAATACAGGTAATTCAAGATACAGGGAAAAAATGAAAAATAGATTAGAACTTAGAAATAAGATAAACCAAAAAATAAGTTTTAGTTATTCACAACAAAGAGCTGTAATTTCTCATTTCTTTCATAGTAATAAACCAATACCGCTTTGGGCGATTTTTGAAGTTATAAATATGGGGGAATTTGGATTTTTCTTGCAGTGTTTAAATCAAAACACTAGGATAGCCGTTGCTAAGGACTTAGGAATTCATACTAGTTCCCATAACCAAAATGGAAGAATTATAGAAGATATTATTTTTCTAATCAAAGAACTGCGTAATGCTGTAGCTCATAATTCAGTAGTTTTTGATTGCAGATTTAAGAAAACTAATCCTCCGTCAAGATTAAAAGAATATCTTCAAAGTGAAACTGGTATATCCAATATTAATTTTGAAAATATTGTAGATTATTTTATAATCGTAATCTTTCTTTTAAAGAAGCTCGGTATAAATAAAACAGAATTAAAAAAAATTGTGCGAAATATCTATATAGAATCAGAACAACTAAGAAATACTATTCCTATATCTGTTCATACCTCGATAATGGGTTCAGATTTTAGAAATAAAGTAAATGGCTTAAATAATTATATTTAAATTTTTACTTTACGAATTATTTTTGTTTTAGTATCATAATATACAAGTAATAGCGGTGTATTGCTTCGGCATACACTTAAGGGGATTGGATGCGTCTGGTCCTCTTTTAATTTTGTGAAATTTACTTATGGTTTATTTATAATAAATATTGTCTTTTTTATTTCATCTACCGCTTTTTCACAATAGTCGTAATTAAGTTCACAACCTATAACATTTCTATTTAATTGTAAACCAGCGATTAAAGTAGTTCCTACTCCAGCGAAAGGATCTAGTATTGTGTCATTTTCTTTAGTACATAGTTGCAGAACAAATCTTGGTAAACTTAGCGGGAATTTTGCAGGGTGCTCATGCTTTATACTTTCCTCAGTATAACCTATATTAGTCTTGAAGTAATTAGGCTTAGTTTTTTCAAATTCTTGCTGAGTTTTACATACTTTACAGTTGTTCTTAACTGTTAAGTCATATTTTTCTCTATCTATAGTACCAGTTCCCTTTGAAAACATTAGCAAATATTCCCAACCATTGTCAAGCCAATATATTTCGGAGTTAGGCGGCACAGGTCGCGGGTTATTTTTTACCCATATTATAGTATCTCTATGCTTAAAACCAATATCCTTGGCCATTTGAACAAATATATGGCTAATATCAGTTGTTTCTTTGTTTCTTCTTAAATTACCAATGTTGAAAAAGAAGAATTTATCAGGTTTTAATAATACATAGCATAATTTGAAAACTTGATTTATGCTATTGAAATATTCATCTATATTTTGATTACAACCAATTTCATATTCTAATGGTTTTCCAGATGCAGCATATTTGTACATTGCTTTATTTCCTTGTTCACGACCAACTTGACCATATGATCTTTTGTTTAAATATGGTGGACTTGTAATGATACAGTCTATAGACTCATCAGGAATTTGCTTCATAGCTTTTATACAATCATACGGGTAGATTGTCCATTGGTTTTTACCTTTGTGCCCTTTAAAAATTTTATTGTCCAAGCCTATGCTCCTTTTATAAGTATTAGGGCACCCTTTTTAAAGTTTATTTGTGTCTATATTAATTAATAACTACATAGCACAAGGTATTTTATGGTATTTACACTTCTTTAGTATAATAAATTTTTACTTTACAAGTTTTATGATATTTTGCTAATTTTTTATAGTATCTTTTTGAATTTATTCCTAAAACTAAGGAAAACTAGTTTGGGGGATAAATAGTTGGAAGATAAATATAACTCGGAAATTATTATAAATACTTTTAGAAATACACAATATATTGAAAAGTCTGAGATAATTAATGCATTAAAAGACAGTAAACATATTGAAATTAGAAAACTACTCAACCGTTATAATATATTAAAACCATGGGATACTAATCGTTCTTGCGGGAAATGTAATTATTTCGATATAGCAGAAATAAAAACTAATAAAACAATTGACCCTAAAAGCAAATTAGTTGTTACTAGACCAACAAATGACCCAAATAGTTCTAATATACTGGTTTATCATAACTGGTATGATAAATATAATGAAATAAGAGAGAAGATATTGGATAGGGGTTATTATGATGGATTTAAATTAGATAATAATAAAATTAAGGCTTGGTTTGTAGAATATAATTTACTTAAATTTGGGACGCAGAAAACTGACAATGTGTATATAGAGTTTGATAATGCAAATTTACAGAATCTAACTAAACACAAATATTACTTTCCAAACAAAGAAATATTGAAAAATACACATTTAAGTTATCAAGCTTTATTAGGTGCTTTAGCAGTAAGTTTAGCTTATAGATCTAAATTCGCAAAAAATGATAAAAATAAAAGCTTTAATGGAACTAACCTTAAAACTGTTGGAATCTTAAATATGCATAATCTTGATTTAAATAATTTAATTGAATGTAAGTCGAGCGAACAAGTCGATTTAATTGATGTAATATGGACAGAACACAAAGGAAAAATTATAGCTGTTTTTGAAGTAGAGTTTAAAAGAAAATGGACTGATGTTTTAATAAAATTTCAAGCATTAAAACTTCAATGTGATTATGCTAATGATATATATTTTATAATAGTAGGAAAAGAACCTGAAAAAGACTACAAATTAATTCGTGAATACATAAACATGGAAAATTTTTATCGTGATTTTGCTGAAACAAAAATAAAATACTTATCGCTACAAAACCTATTAAAGGTTTTAGAATTAAGAGATAAACAAATAGGAAAAGATGAATTGAATAAATATTTTTTCAAAAGCAATTTATTGTGGGATTTAAACATAGATATAAAGGACAAGCGTTTTCACTAAAATTATAGGTCTACTGTGGCTTCAACCCTATAAGCCCCGCCTCCACCAATTTAATTTTAGGTGATACATATGGAACCTGTCAGTTGAACCATAACATTTCCAAATGGAAAGCTTATACTTCCATTTTGCGGTTCTGGAAAACATTATTATACAACCCCTTGCTTTAACAGAGTGCCTTTATGGTATATTTATGGGTAATAAATATACTGGGAGATTGACCATGAGAAAAATTATTATCGGTGTTATATCTTTAACAATATCAGCTTTGATTATAACCGGATGCCTAAATACGAATAAGTACTCTATGGAAGGTGTTAATCGAGCTACTGAATTTCCAAATGAAATTTCAATAAACCTTGAATCAGAGGAATACGGCCAGGAAGTTAACTATATAATCAATGCTATTGACAAATGGTATGCCCATAAGGATAAGAAAAATATTGATATAGACCTTTTACGCTCAACCTATGTAACCAAGGCAGAATCAGCAAAAAGTTTTTCTCAATTTAACATAGCTCTCCTAAAGCTATTTGCTGAACTAAAAAACGGGCACAGCAATGTGTACACAGGAGTTCCTGAATATGGTGTTCCTATACTAACTGCTCTAATAGAAGGTAAAGTGGTTATTACATACCTAGGAAACCAAGAGCAGATTGACAAAAAGGTAGAAGTAGGATGGGTTATTGAAGAGATTGATAATAAGCCTGCTAGGGAATGGATGAAGGAAAGGTTTTCAATGATTAGTGGATCAACCCCGCAAGCCCTAGAGCAGGAAAGCTTGCAGTGGGTGTTTAGGCGATATGAATATGAACCTAAAACCAGAGAGTATCTATTAACAAGTCCTCAAGGAGATCAACTTAACCTGGAATTATCTTTAAATATCCCTAGAAACGAGTTAGGTATCTACCAGTTTCCGCCTATTGAAATAAAAAAATTAGGGGACTATGGTTATATTGCTATTAATACCATGACTGATAGTATTGTGGAAGCCTTTGACGAGGCACTAGAACAAATGTTGGATAAAAAAGGTATAGTTCTTGACCTAAGAAAAAATGGTGGCGGTAACTCTTTAAATGGAGATCAGATGGTCAGAAGGTTGATTCAGAAAGAGACGGACATCTGGCAAGGACGCAGTATAAAACCATATCACGGCATAAATTATAGTGGCAAAGTGATTGCTTTAGTAGGTCCACAGACCTTTTCGGCTGCTGAAAGTTTTGCCTTTGATCTAAGTGACTCCGGCAGGGTTATTACAATGGGTGAACCTACCAAAGGAGACTCCGGAGGCGGGCCTGTTTTATTTAAAACAGATGGAGGAATATATTTTCGTTTCCCTACCCGTGGAGTTGACATATCTGCCTCGGGATCACCTATGGAAGGAATTGGTCTTGATCCACATATTTTTCAAAAACAAACTTATGATGACTTATTACAAGGTATAGATACCCTTTTAGAGTCAGCTATAGCTAGAATGGAAGAAGGCTATTTTTAAAAACATAAATGCAAAGTTGATATAAATAATAATCAATTTTTCGAGTTTTTTATCTTCATGGGTAGTACCAATAAAGATATGAAAAAGAAGATTCTAATTAAACTAGGCGAGCGCTGTAAAATAGTGCTAAGGATTAAGTTTAAACTTACAACTCTTTAATAAACCTATCAAATTCTTCGGCCCATCTAACATAAAATTCTTTTTCAATAGGAAAATGCTCACAACCTTTAAGCTTGACATATTTTTTATTTTTAGATGCTAATTGATTAAATGTTTTTTCTATGTACTTTACTGGAGTCATTCGATCGTCTCCAGGTTGTAAAACTAGTACAGGGAGAGTGAATTCATTATGAGGTATATCAGGTTTACTCTTAAGAACTAAACTTAGGGCACCTTTAAGTGTAATGTGAGTACCAGCTTGTGGATCATCTTTTATTAGTTCATTTAGTTCTTTTGAAGCGGATAATGTATCATAAGATACTAAGGTATATGTTTTTAGTCTCATCTTTCCTAAAATGTTACTAAGAACTTTAAAAATAGGAATTAGCAAGTATGTAAACTGCTTTGTATTTGTTTCATTTAACATAAATTCTCTGTCATTAAAGTCCCAAAGACACCAACACGCCAAAGCATCTACATTTTTATAGCGTGTAGCAGTAGCATAGGCTAATGGGCCTCCCATACTAGCTCCACCCAAGATGATCTTTCCTGTAAATCTTTTCTTTGCATAGTCTACGGTATCTTTAAGATTTTGAACATGTGCGTCCCAATCAAAATCTCCTTTTAAGCCACCATTATATCCATACCCCTGAAGATCTGGGGCTATAATATTATAGCCTTTTTCTCTAAGAGGAATTAAAAATGGTAAAAGAACTCTTGCATAACCAGCTATTCCATGTGCAAATACCAAAGTTGGTCTTGTATTATCACCAGAATCGTATATTTCAAGGTTAATGTTTCTATTATTTGATAAAATACAATCTTGTGTAACATATTGATCCCATTTATCTATCAGTTCAATACCGAATATATTTTCCATATAATTTTTCCAGTAATCATCACCAGAATATTTTCTACTCATTTTTCCTCCTAAGAATAAATTAATATTATTAAATTTACCATTACGATTTTTTAATTACAATATATATCTAAAGGCTTGATTTACATATAAGTAAACATTTTCTACTTTCACATTATATAAGGAAGTAATACTCCCCCCTATTGCATATTTTAACAATTACTTACATTAAACAATAGCTAATCTAAAAAACTCTTTTTAAAAAACAAAAAATTATTTGACGCAATGCAAAATATATATTGCATTTTTATAATTAGATTGGAGGGTATTAGTATAATAAAAAACAATGTTAGGTTGAGTCGTGTTGAAAAAAAGCTAACACAAGAGGAACTTGCTGAAAAGGTAGGCGTGACAAGGCAGACAATAGGACTGATTGAGAAGGAGAAATACAATCCTACAATTGCCTTAGTCCTTAAGTTAATCCAAGTTCTAGACAAGCCTCTTGAGCAACTATTTTGGTTAGAGGAGGATTAAAATGAAAAATGACGAGAGAATTAATATTGAACTCAACAAAGCGAACAGCATAGGATACACAGTATTTTGGTTTGGTATTTTTGCCGTACTATTATATCGGTGGTTCTTTTTGAATCAAACTCTTATGGAAACACTTGATATTTTCTTAGTTTGGTTTATTGCATCGGTATTTCAGTTTCTTACCCTTGCAACTAAAGGCATTCCTATTTCATATCCTTTTTCTATGAGAAAAAATGAACATTTATACTTTATTTTTTTTCCAATATTTACAGGACTTCTATCAGTAGGGCTTCTGTTCTTTTTTAGGAATGTTGTAGAATTTAAAGTTTTATTAGGTGGTTTTGCAGTTACATTTTTCGGAACCATTGTTATTCTTTTTATCTACAAAACCATTGTTTATTTCTGGGAGAAAATATATACAGAGTAGTGAAGAAATAATACTAGGTAAAAATTAACCACAATCCACCTTGATAGCTAGTCCTCCTCATTTGATACTTTGCTTATAATATTAGTTGGAGCTGCAAATAAAATATAACCAAATTCACAATTAACAAACTAGCTTAATGATTTTTAGGAAGACTAGATAGAGCTCAAAGGGCATATTCCATTTATACCGCAATTATAAGTTGATAGGAGGTGGAAAAATGTTTGTATTTTATATTATAGTTACTTTATTGATTCCAGCAACGATGATAATTTTTGGTTTAATTTGGAGTAAGAATCCTCCTATGGACATTAATTGGAGATATGGATATCGAACACACTGGTCTATGAAAAACCAAGAAACATGGCAATTTGCACATAAATTTATTGGTAAGCTATGGACTCAACTTGGCTTTGTTCTATTGGCGATATCTATTGTAACGATGATTTATTTCAGTGGCAGTAATTTAGACACTCTTGGGATTATTGTGTTAGTACTAACAATATTTCAGTTAGCTGGCTTGATATTGCCCATAATACCAACTGAGCTGGCACTAAGAAGAAAATTTAATGCAGAGGGAAGAAGAAATTAAATAGAATATGTAACTCATGCATTCACATTATCTATTATCTGCTACAAAAAAGTTTAATTATATCTGTATTTTTATCAAGAGACCAGCTGAAAGAAGAAACAATTAAAAAAAGGCTTATAACTAAAGCTGACTGTATAGTACGTGTAGATGGTAAAATATAAGCAGGAGACATAGTTTTAGATGATAGTAAATAATGATAAATGCTAACCTAAAACTTATGTAGAAGTGTTAAAATATTCATTATAACAGATAAAAATATTAAACATAGCTAAGGCGTAGCAGATGATTTGAAAGGAGTATTTGATTGACTGAAAGAAAGGTTTTTAAATTAAATAAATTAAAAAATTTTAAAAAGGCTGACACTAGTGTTGCTGATACATTCGATTTTGATTTTGATTTCGAAGATGTCGATCTTAGTATCACAATGGAGGACATTTATAGCCTAGATGGTTCAAAAAATCTATTCCTTGGTAGATTTTCAGAAAAAGACATGTACAATATGATTGAATCAATAGGTATGATAAAGCATCTAGAATCCATGGGGTTCTCTGATATTCTTATTGATATTGACAGAGATGAAAACTATATATATTACTTGAACCTCTACTGGAAAGATAAATCTCTGATAATCAGCTCCTTGACCTCAGGGTTAGTGAGCACACCTTTATTCCTAATGAACGTTTTTTTGAAGAAGGGGTAAAAATAGAACCTTACAATATGATTCTTATAGAGTGGTTATCAGCCAAAAATCCCCTTGCAAATTTTGACAAAAACAAACCTCAGTTACCGGGGCAGAGCAGTCCTGGACTTGGTATTCTTAAATATTGTTTTCAGTTACTTCAAAATATATCAAATGAAGTTTTTAAGGACGGATTTCTTGATATTCTCGACCATATGCATGGCGCTATCATGTATTCAAAAAAATTTAAATTTTTTGACCCGGTTCAGGAAGCTATACTTAGAGCAGTAATGAGAGACCTCAAAAACTACTCACTTGTTGACATCTCCTGGGGTGTAATCACAGAAACAATTATAGATCTTGATAAAAACGCACCTGCAGTTTATGACCCCGGGGAGCAAGTTCATTATGTTTCGAGTAGAATGGAAAATTATTTTAAATCAACTAAATATGTTGCAACATTTGAAAAATACTATAAAAAGAAAAAATATAGTCTCAATTATGAGGAAATGGTGCGTAAAAGAGAAGAGATTCTTCTTACAAAGAAAATTGAAGAACTTTAAAGTAGAGCGTGGCCAGTTTGGAGTAATCCAATTAGTAACATATGTGATTTTTTGTACATTTAAATATTAGCATTTTATATATATTATTTAGAGAAAACTCGGGGTGATATTCCCGATTTTTTTGCATTTCAGGACAGGAGAAGCTTTCCTGCGTCTAACTTAATCCTTCACATAATTAAAAATCACCCTTTAGGGGTGATGCGCTAAAAGGTAAACATAGCATATAATTTAAAGGCTTTATCTTATGAGATTAGCCTTTATTTTTTTAGTTATTTTTTTCTACACACAAAAATTATAAGGGGGGTAGATTTGTGGAATCTTTAGTTCTTCTTTTTGTTATATTTTTAGTTTTTTTACTTTTACGTCCTTATTTCAATAAAGGAAACTCTAGTAAAAGTAATGATGATTATTATAGGTTTTACCAAGATGATAGATATTTTGACGAAAATAATATACATCAATATTCCAATGATGAAGATGATGACAATGATGATGGAGACGATGGAGATGATTAAATAATTACACATATTGGGCGATTTTATATGAAGTTTATATGTTGGATTTATAAAGGAGGAATTTATTTTGAATCTTGATAAAACTGAACTTAACCATGTTCAAACCGCAGATGTTTCAAATGAAAATGCAGAAAAAAAGATTAACTTATCAGAGATGGTTGCTGACACATCTAAAGGTGAGATGACGCTACACTCTTTACCGGGTTTAGGTGGTTTACTTACCGGAAACTTATCGCCTTTACAATTTTTATTAGGTTCTATCACTAGGTTTTTCCAAGGATTCAAGTTGGTTTTTAGTAATTTTAAGGCATTGTTATTAATAATATTAATTTCATTAGTATGGCTAGTGTTAACAATATTAAATTCATTTGTTGTAGATAGCCAATTTATAAAAATATTAAACTTTCTTACCTTTGCCCAAGGAGGTACTAGTGGAGGTGTAGCTGGGTTAATTGGGGGGATTGTAGGTAAGGGGTTACTTACTTATTTAGTATTTACAACTGTTTTGAATATTTTTGGGAATAAAAAGATTGCATCAAGCATTAGTGGTATCAAGGTTTTATTAGGAGCTTTGCAAGTTCGCAAAAATAAGTCATTAGACTCATTACTATTAGGTAGTGGAATATCCTTAATTGCATATAATTTTATGGCAGGAGATATTACCCCCATGAGCAACATGGCAGCTATTACCGGATTAATTTTATCATTAAGAGCATTAAGTAACCGTGCAGGGTTTTTAAGAGGTTTTATTAGATCTATCATATATCAAATTTTCAAGGATATTCCTGCAGTTTCACGTGTGAACTATATTATTGCTGGCTTATCTTCTGGATTTGCTCTTGCTATACCACTTTCATATATTTCAGGAGGAAGCATAGGTTATATAGCTGGTATTACTCTGCTGATTGTAGCACTAGTTATTAAGTTTGTTTATGGAAAAAGAGAGGAGGTGGCCTCCTCATGAAACGCTTGTTAACCGTTTGTATTGTTATTGTCTTATGCTTAGGTTTACTAACATCACCAGTAGTTGCTGATGATAACTTCACTATTAATTTTGATTATCAGGACAATGCTATTGCATCAACCAATCATTATATGGGTTTACTTTTAGGTGATGGTGTTATATCTGCGCCTCTTGAAGAAGAAGTTAGTTATTCCAATAGCGTTTCTGGTGAGTTTGTTTGCGAGCAAACAGAACAAAATGTAATATATAGTGGAAACATTTCAATCACTGGTAGATTTATTGACTATAATGATTACTGGCATGGAGATCCTTCACCTGAGCCTGTATATCGATTTGTTGGTCAAACTGAGTTTTATTTCGAAGCTATAGAAAACAAATATCAAAACAATGAACTATACAGGGTAGATATACAACAATTTAGTTTTTCTGGCCCCATGTTTATAAATCAAAGTGAATTTACTATGGGGTTTGATGATATAGAAGTATTTCGTGATGAACGGGTAGAAATGGAAACAAATACTATTATGGATGTAAGAACAACTCCTCCCACATATCAAGAAGGATCAAGATTTGGAAACCCTCCTAGATATTTAAGCGACAATTATACATTTGAATACGGTATTGATTCTCGCTCTGGACTAACATCAATTTTCATTGACACTGAAGCAAGAGATACACCTGGAGAAACCTCGGTAGCTGTTTCCAATGTTATAGTTATAGGTCTAGCAGGTGTAGCCGCAGCTGCTGCAGGAGCTGCCGGTGCAGCATCAGCAGCAGGTGGTGCAGGTGCAAGTGGAAATGTAGCCGACAGGAGTCGAAGAGAAGAAGAAGAGGAGTCAGATAGTTCCTACAAAATGGTGCTTTACAAGGATTTTGGTAACCAGATTACTAGTGGCGGAGAAACCTATTATGTTTATGCACGCATGGTTGAAGTTACGATAGATGGTGAAGAAATAACAAGACCAGATTTAACAGCAAACATAGACATTTTCTCTGAAAGCAGCCAATTGGAAATGGGAGCTCCTGAAATGAGTGGAGATTATATGGGTGCTTCAGTTAAAGCAGTGACTGCTGACCATGACCTACAGCTTGATGTTAGTAAAGACAGTGTGGGCTTTTTAAAACAAACTGGAGATACAGATACTGTACATGTGTTCTTGCAAGAATTTACAGATAATGCTGTGATTAGCTTCCGTTTTGTAGGAGAAGGTGGCATTTTCCAAAACAACGTAACATTCGAGCTTGTAGAACCTGAATGGGATTTTGATGCAGAACTTCGTTTTAAAAGAGATGATGGAATAGTAGAATTTGAGATAGAAAAAGAACAAAACAATAGTGCAATTCTAACCATTACCGAAGCAGCAAAGGAAATGGATGAAAACCAACCCTATGAAATGGCTGAAATATTAGTAAAAGCTACTTCTGATAGGGGTGAAGCTATTCGTTTGCTTAAAGCCATTGTTTGGCAAGAAGGTTTGTATCATGTGAACCCTGAAATTGGTCAAAACCAGGATGGCACATATACCCTAAAAGCTGATGGAGAGCAGGGAGAAATACCTGTAAGACTTCAGGCAGTAGTATGGGATGAACAGAACAATAGAGCAGTAAATCAACCTCAACTACTTACATCTGAAAATCTAAATATAGAAATCCAGCCTACTGATGAACAGACTAAAAATGCTATGGAAGTAGGCGAACTAGCACATGAAATTAAGACATCAAGTCAAAGTTTCACTGAATATAACTTCTATATCAAAGAAGAAATACCAGGGGGAGGTATTAATCTTAACGTACCAGTTAAATTAAGCATCAAGGGGCAGGATGAAAAAGATTTTTCAGAAGAGATAGTATTTAAAGTAGAAACCACTGATATGCTACCATTTGATAGGGAAAAAGAAATCCAACGCTGTCAGTACGTCATAGATAACTATGTACCTGAAGCCCATAGACCAAAACTTCAAGATATCTTAGATCGCCACTCCCAGGTGCTAGGTCCAGAAGGAATGTATGAACTAAGGCGTAAAATCTGGAATATTGCCCAACTGTTAGTCCTAGCTGAAGGTGCCGAAGGCTATAAAGATGTTGAAAGATGGGCAGATAGGATAGTTAACGTACTTGAATGGGCAGAGTGGGCAGGAGATCATTGTTTTAATTCAGTGGTAAAAGTTAAACTAGGGCCAGCAGGAGGCGTGATAGCTCCCTTAGTCCGCAATATGATGGTAGATTGTATCAAGGCATATATTTATGAAGGACTTGACCCTATTAGTTGGCTAGAAAGACACATAAATAATATATATAACAGCATTAATCCAACAAGTATCATGTTATCAGGTGCCGAAACAAGTTGGAAAGCGTTTTGTGATAACCTTAAAGAACGTGAAATAGTAATAACAGGAACTGGTTGGAGAGTAGTAGTTCCTGGTTGGCTGGCAGTTAAAGTCATAGTAGCTATGCGTAAGTTTATTACCGAGTGGGCCTATGAAGGTAAATCCTTATATGAAGCAGCAAATCAAACAGTATGGAATGCAGCTGATGATGTTATTGGTGATTATTTAGAAAACTTGGTGAAAAGCAAGGGAGATTATGGGATATTTGAAACTGCCAAATCAGAAATAAATGGTGAAACAGATGACTCAGTAGCTCAACAGACCATGAAAGAAACTAGGGATGATTTAAGCGATGCGTATAATCGAAGTGAATGGTCATCAAATGATGGAGCTGAAAATGAAACATCGATATCAAAAGAGATAACAGATGATAAAGGATCACTTGATTTTTCTGAAGGATCAGAGAATACGAAAGGTAAAGAAAATCCAAAACAGGATAAATCTAATGGTATTAGACCTCAGGAGTGATAAAAAACGAAGTTTTTCCATAAGGCATCTAGCTTATGGGAAACTTCGTCCTCCATATCTTGCCCTTACTAAAAGGTGAATAAATTAAAAAAACCTTGTGAGCTAAGGATAGTTTTTATAAAATGTAGAAGGATTAATACTTCTACATTTTATATTTATTAGATAAAGGGAGAGAAGATATGGATAATAAAATAGCAGTAGTCGCTTTTGGTGGAAATGCACTTCATCCAGAGCACCAAGTAGGAACAATAGAAGAGCAAGAGACTAATGCATCAGAAGCAAGTAAAGCTATTATTGAAATTGCGAGAAATGGTTATGAACTAGTGCTTGTACATGGTAATGGTCCTCAAGTAGGAAATATGCTTATTCAAGTCGAAAGAGCTGTTGATGAAGTACCACCCTTACCTTTATATACTTGTGTTGCCTCCACTCAAGGTTCGATTGGCTTTATGTTGACTAATTCTTTGCGTAAGGAATGTGAGAATTTAGGGTTAAACAAAGAGGTTGTCACATTAATGACGACTGTAGTAGTAGACGAAGACGACCCAGCATTTCAGACGCCAACCAAGCCTATTGGTCCTTTCTTTAATGAAGACTATGCTCAGCAGATGACGAGAGAAAAGAACTGGCAAGTAGTTGAAGACAGCGGTCGCGGTTATCGACGAGTAGTGCCTTCCCCAGTACCCTCCGATATATTAGAGAAGAAAGCTATTCTGCAAATGGTTAAGAATAATAACATAGTCATAGCTTGTGGTGGTGGGGGAATCCCAGTTATGACTAAAGATAACGAAATAATTGGGGTAGAAGCAGTTATTGATAAGGATTATGCCTCTAGCTTGTTAGCTAATGAAATAGGAGCAGATCTTTACATAATCCTGACTGGAGTTCCGCAGGTTGCGATTAATTTTGGTCAAGCCAACATGCAGTATCTAGATACTATTACCGTTAGTGAAGCTAAAAAGCTTATGGCCGAGGGGCAGTTTCCACCCGGTAGTATGGGACCGAAAATAGAAGCTGCTATAAGATACATAGAAGCAGGGGGTAAAGAGGTACTAGTTACTTCGGCTAGTGAACTTGATAAAGCTTTGAAACGAGAAAGTGGAACGTATATTGTTCGATAAGTAATCTTTTTAGGACATCATGAGATTAATTGCCATTAGAAAGATTCCTCCTTTATTTTTGTGCTAATCTAGTTTATGTATGTTATTATTTAAAGATATGCAAATTTAAATAATAAAGGCGGGACAAAGTGATAACTGTAAGTAATGTAGGATTAAGATACGGAGAGCGTAAGCTTTTCGAAAATGTAAATTTAAAGTTTACTCCAGGTAATTGCTATGGAGTTATTGGTGCAAATGGAGCAGGTAAAAGCACATTTCTAAAGATACTTGCTGGAGAAATTGAACCTGATATTGGTGAAATTACGGTAGCTTCGGGTTTGCGAATGTCTATTTTAAAACAAGACCACTTTCAATACGATGATTATATAGTGCTAGATACTGTGATTATGGGTAATCAACGCCTCTATGAAATAATGAAAGAAAAAGAGGAGATTTATAGCAAAGCGGATTTTAGTGATGAGGATGGTATCAAAGTTGCTGATTTAGAAGACGAATTTAGTAAAATGAACGGTTGGGAAGCCGAATCAGAAGCTTCGACCTTGCTACAGGGATTAGGGGTAGGAATAGAGCTTCATGATAAAGTAATGTCTGAGCTGCAAGGGGCAGAGAAGGTGAAAGTGCTTTTAGCACAGGCGCTCTTTGGTAATCCTGGCATCCTTATTCTAGATGAGCCTACTAACCATTTAGATATTCAAGCTATCACTTGGCTAGAAGAATTTTTAATTTCCTTCGATGGAATTGTCATCGTTGTGACCCATGATCGACATTTTGTGAATAATATTTGCACTCATATCACCGATGTAGATTTTGGAACGATTAAGCTTTTTGTAGGGAATTACGACTTCTGGTACGAATCTAGTCAATTAGCACTACAGATGGCACGCGATCAGAATAAGAAAAATGAAGAAAAAGTAAAACAGCTTAAGGAGTTTATTGCACGATTTAGTGCAAATGCGTCCAAGTCTAGACAGGCTACCTCACGTAAAAAAATGTTAGAGAAGATAAATTTAGAAGATATTGAGCCATCTAATCGTAAGTATCCTTTTATTAGTTTTAAGCCCGAAAGGGAAGTTGGTAATGATATTCTTTCGGTTGTTGATTTAAGTAAGACTATTGATGGAGAAAAAGTTCTCGATAATGTAAGTTTTACTGTGTACAAAGGTGATAAAATTGCTTTTGTTGGAAATAACGAAATTGCATATACAACTCTATTAAAGATACTTGCTGGTGAATTAGAGCCTGATAGTGGACACTATAAATGGGGTGTTACTATTACAACTGCATATTTACCCATAGATAGTTCCTCTTATTTTCAAGATCAGGAAATGAACATTGTTGATTGGCTGCGACAGTACTCATCCGACAAAGCTGATTCATATGTAAGAGGTTTCTTAGGGAAAATGCTCTTTTCCGGGGAAGAAGTTCTAAAGCCAGTTAAAGTGCTTTCCGGTGGTGAACAAGTCCGATGTTTGCTAGCTAAAACTATGCTCTGTCATGCGAATGTACTGCTTTTAGACCAACCTACGAACCATTTGGATTTAGAGTCGATTACTGCTTTAAACAATGGTATGCGTGATTATAAAAGCAATATACTCTTTACATCTCATGATCGTCAGTTAGTACAGACAATTGCTAATCGTATTATCGAACTTACACCAACAAAAATGATCGATGTACGTTTAACCTATGATGAATATTTACAAAGTATTGCTATTTAAAAGCATCAAAACAAACACAAATAGGGGCGGATATTTGTTCTAGAACAAACATACGCTCCCTATTTCACCTCAGTTATCTTTCTAGTTCTATTAACCTACCATTAATATCTAATCTGGAAAACTTTAAATTATCTTTAATCCACTTAAAAGCATCCTTATGATAGAAAAAGACGTGGGTAGCATCGTTTTTATAGTGCCATTTTTCAAAGTCCCTATCTTCTGAATATACTTCAGTCATACAGTATAAAACACCACCTGGGTTTAATAGAGATCTTAGGAGTTTGAATTCCTTTAATGGGTCTTTGAAGTGTTCAATTACTTCACAACAAACAATAAAGTCATATGTTGATTCTAGAACCTCTGGATTATTCCAAAAGAAAGGATCATATAATTCTAGACTGAAACCTTCATCACTTAAAAGTTTTGTAATAACGGGGCCAGTTCCTGCACCAAAGTCAAGTCCTCTAGCATCTATTGAAAACCTTTCCTTAACCGCGTTAACAATAGGCGAAACAAATTTTTGATATCCTTTGTCATCTACACAATTATTATGTTCTTCATAGCGTGCTTTTTCTTCATCTGAGGAAAGAAAGTATTTAGGATGTAGAAAGACAGAGGAACATGCACCACATTTATAATAATCCATATTTCTAAAATTATAAAACCAAGAAGTAGAACCACTACATAGACTGCAATTCATAAACTTATCCTTTCTTTTTACTATTATCAGGGATAATAGTACATTATTAATATTGTATAATCAACTAATACGTTAATTATAAACAAACTTCACAAAGCTTACTTATTATGTTATAAAAATAGGATGAATAAAGGAAAGGAATATGTATAGTGACAAATATTCAATCAGAAGTAAAACGAAGAAGAACATTTGCAATTATCTCACACCCGGATGCTGGGAAAACTACTTTAACCGAGAAACTACTCTTGTTTGGTGGAGCAATTAGGTTAGCAGGAACTGTTAAGGGACGAAAATCTAAGAAGTTTGCAACCTCAGACTGGATGGAACTAGAAAAACAACGGGGTATTTCAGTAACTTCTAGTGCTATGCAGTTTTCTTATAATGATTACAAAGTTAATATTCTCGATACACCAGGCCATCAGGATTTTAGTGAGGACACCTATAGAACACTTTTAGCTGCAGATAGTGCAGTAATGTTAATTGATGCTGCCAAAGGTGTTGAAGCACAGACTATAAAGCTTTTTGAAGTATGTAGTTTAAGAGGTTTACCTGTTTTTACATTTATAAATAAATTAGACCGTGTAGGTAAGGAGCCATTGGAATTACTAGAGGAAATCGAAAATGTTTTAGGTATTCGCTCTTATCCTATGAATTGGCCGGTGGGTATGAACTTTGATTTTAAGGGAGTATATGACCGGAAAAGAGAGCATTTAGAACTGTTTGATAAAAATGATGATAATGAAACTCGCAAGACAATATCTATTGAAGAGGCTATAGCTAACAATAAGATTACTGAATCAGACTATAATAATCTGTTAGAGGATTTAGAGTTATTAGAGGTTGCTGGAGATGACTATAATATAGATGAAATATTACAGGGAAAGCTTACCCCAGTATTCTTTGGTAGTGCTTTAAATAATTTTGGAGTACAGACATTTTTAGAAGAATATTTAGATATAGCTCCACCGCCACGTGCCTATCAAACCCAAAAAGGAGTTATTGATCCGGTTACTAATGACTTTTCAGGTTTTGTTTTTAAGATACAGGCAAACATGAACCCTGCCCACCGTGATAGGATAGCTTTTATGCGTATTTGTTCAGGTAAATTTGAAAAAGGCTTAGCCGTAAATCATATGCGATCTGGTAAAACTATAAAACTAAGTCAGCCTCAACAATTTTTTGCTCAGGAAAGAGATATAATTGAGGAAGCATATCCTGGAGATATTATAGGTGTATTTGACCCCGGAATTTTTAGTATAGGTGATACCGTATGTTATAAGGGTGATTTTGAGTTTAGCAAACCACCTCAATTTGCTCCGGAGATTTTTGCTCGTCTTATTAATAGTGATACAGGCAAGTATAAGCAGTTTCAAAAAGGCTTACATCAGTTAATTGAAGAGGGAACTATTCAGCTTTTTAAGACTATAGGCGCGAGTGAAGAGCTCATAATAGGTGCGGTTGGTCAGCTTCAGTTTGATGTTTTTAAATACCGTCTAAAAGAAGAATATGGAGCAGATATTATTTTTGAGGGCATTTCCTATCAAATGGCTCGCTGGGTTAGATCAAATAATCCCATTGATTTAAAAAGTTTAGATATGTTAGGTTCTAAACCTGCTTATGATAGTGATAATAATATAATTGTATTGGTAGAAGCGGAATATGTTTTAAGGTGGCTTAAAGATAGGAATCCTGATTTAGAGTTTTTCTCTACTTCTTCTGAGGAGACTTTTTCAAATATAAGCTAAATATCTTAATAGGAAGGAATATTAACAGTGTCATTAAAAAAACATCCAGAGTATAAGGCGGAATTAGAAAGACTTGAATATACCGTCGATTACGTTAAAGATATTATTTTAGCCATGGATACAAAACGTGAGCAGTACAATGAAGAACTGCGTGAAGCTTATATAGATTTCGATTTTCTTGATAGCAGTCTTAGTTATGTTCGTATAATGATGAACTCAAAGTTTTTAGAAAGACTAGAAAATAGTTATGATGGATTAGTACATGCGGAAAAAAAGCCTTATTTTTGCAGAATCGATATAAAGCGAGAAGGCAATAGTAAAGAAGATAAACTGTATATAGGCAAAATTGCTCTACCAAGAGCAGATGGTGATGAGACTCCATTAGTTATTGATTGGCGTTCACCTGTAGCTAGTGTTTATTATGATGGGAATTTAGGTCATGTAACCTATGAAACCCCCTCCGGCACTCACAGTGGGGAACTCTTACTTAAAAGGCAATATATAATAAAAGATGGCAAATTAGAAGATATGATGGATGTGGATTTTGCTTCAACCGACGAGTTTTTGCAAGTGGCTTTACAGGAGAATAAGGATAATCGGCTAAAGGATATAGTAAATACAATCCAAGCAGAGCAAAACAAAATTATACGTGCTAGCATATCTGAGCCATTAATTGTTCAAGGAGCAGCAGGAAGTGGAAAAACCACTATTGCACTGCATAGAATAGCATATTTAATCTATACCTATGAAGAGAGCTTTACTCCCGAAAACTTTATGATAATTGCACCAAATAGTTTGTTTTTAAATTATATATCGGAAGTTTTACCAGAACTAGGAGTAGATCAAGTAGAGCAGACAACGTTTGTTGATTTGGTCTATGATCTTACCGGTGTAAAATATAAACTAGTTAGTCCTGATGAAAAACTAGAAAAGCTTTTGGTTGATGGGGATGAAAATGCTTTAATAAGAGATGTATCTATGTTTAAAGGCTCTTTGGAGTTTAAAGAAATAATTGAAAAATATGTGCTCTCTTTGGAACAAGACTTTGTGCCGCAAGAGGATTTAAAGCTAGAAGAATATACCATACTAACTGCCGAAGAAGTTAACAGTATATTTTTAAAAGATTTTTATTATCTTCCTATATATAGCAGAATCCCAAGAGTTAAAAAAATATTAACAAGTAAGCTGAAAAAAGAGCTTAACAGTATAATAGAAGAGTTAGAAGATGACTATGATAAGCGCTTAAATGAGGTTAGACGTTCAACTGATGATGCTGAAGAACGTAGAGAACAATTAGGAATATTAATGGATGAAAGAGATAATAAAATAGAATCACTTAAAAAAACTTCTAAAAATGCAGTGAAAAAATATATCGCTCTTTTTCCTCAAAATGATGCGTTACACTACTATAGGGAATTAGCAACTAGTCCTGAAAAATTACAATACTTTGCTAATAACGAAATAAACCAAGAGTTTTTATCTTATTTCTGTAATTACACTAAAGAGGTTTTAGCAAAAAAAAGGGTTGAGTTTGAAGACCTAACACCACTACTATACATTCAGTACAAAGCATTTGGCTTTAAAAAAGAAATGAAGGCCAAACATTTAGTAATAGATGAAGCTCAGGATTTTAGCTTATTTCAGATAGATATTTTAAAGGAAATTTTTGATACAGAGATGTTTACTCTCTTAGGAGATATATCTCAAGGTATTCATTCTTATCGTGGTATGAATGATTGGAATGAATTAAGAGAAAAGGTCTTTACTAGTGGAAACAGTAGATACCTGACTCTTGAACAAAGCTATCGTACCACTATAGAGATTATGGATTTAGCTAATGATGTACTAAAGCTAACTGAGTTACCAGGTTTAGTGTTAGCCAAGCCAGTTGTTAGGCATGGGGAAAAACCAAAGGTTTTAAGGCAAAAAAACCAAAACGAAACTATAAGTGCGTTGGAAAAAAGAGTTCAAGATCTAAAAGAAAAAGATTATTCTACTGTAGCCATTATTTGTAAGACTACTAAGGAATGTACAAAATTAAAAAAATCACTAGACAAAAGAGGTAATATTGCTGCTAAACAACTTAATGCTAATGATATTAGTTATGAAGGTGGTATAGTTATTTTATCTGCATATCATGCTAAAGGACTAGAGTTTGATGCAGTAATTATCACCACTCTAGAAGAAGATTACGAGCAAACTGAACTAGATTTAAAACTTTTATATGTTGCTATGACAAGGGCTTTACACAGCTTAGATGTCGTATGCACAGGAAAAACTTTATCAATATTGAATAAGACTAACGCTGTTGAAAAAGGATAAGGCGAATAGGATAGGACATTTATCTTGTCCTTTTTTTATGGATATTGATACTATTTTTGAGAATAATAAACATCGATCAGTTCTTGTCTATTTGATACTTCAACTTTCCTATAGATGTTTCGTAAATGAGTTTTTAAAGTATTGTTGCTTATGTTTAAAGAATTACATATGTTGGGATTATTATATCCTTTTAATAGTAAATCTAACACCTGTTGTTCGCGTGCGGTCAACCCATATTCAGAAAAAGCGATGGTAGGAGATAATTGTTCGACTACATTATCAGAAGTTGCTCCTGATTCAGCTAAGGTAATAGAGTCATCAGGTTTATCATAATTAATTTTAGATATAGTAAATAGATTTATGAAAAGAATTACTGATACAAACATTATAATTGCGGCCAATATGGACAGGGTGTTTATTTGTTGAATAACATTAGTTACATATAAGGTTATACCTTGATGAAAGAGAGAACTGCCAAACATAGACAAAGTAACTATAAAGAAGCCAATAGCAAATACTTGGCGTTTGTTTTCAGTTGTTTTAGCAATGTAACAAAGAATCATCCAGACAAAAAAATCAAAAACAGCAAATCCCATTTGAAAAAACAGAAAAGAGATTATAATACTTCCTCCACTTAAAAAAGGAACTAGCAAAAAGCCAATGCCTAACAGTGGCAATGCAAGATTATGGGAATAGCGAAGATAAGTAAATTCATCCTTAAATATACTTACAACAGCAATAAATATTACTACACAATATATTAAACTACTATACCAAAATAATTGTTGTTCCGGTAAATTTGGCAATAGGCTTAAAATGTTATACATTAGCCCACCAACAAAGTAAAACAAAAAGAACATTATAGCTAATCGTATGTAAGATATTATCTAATTTAGCATAGTCTTCATTATCAGCTATAATAATTAAGTTGTTACTACTTAGTCCTTTAATAAGTGAATAAACAGAAAATATAGGTAGTAGTAGGGTTATCAGAATAGCTAGGTATAAATGTATAAAAGATACTCCTAAGTACACCAAAGTTGCAATAGCCAAACATATCCCATAATATAAACCAGCACGTTTAATACTATATTGACTATATAATTCACCGTAAAATACTAGAATTATTGCTGACCCTATTCCGCCTAAAATAGCCGCTAAATACAGTGCGTATAGACCTAAAACTGTACTAAAAGCAGTTCCAACAATAAGTAATGTAGAGCACACCATTAAAATCATGCCACAAATAATTACCAATTTATTATTGAATTTCTTATAATAACTTTCATTAGCCAAAACCAAATAAGTAATCGTATTACAAGCTAAAAATAGTAGCATTACAATATTTATATAAGTTGATTCTAAAGTTAATAAAAATCTATAAACAAATGGACCATTTAAAAAAGTTACCCATAGCCAACCAGCCCAAAACCCAAGCCCGATAGGCCACCCTCTCATAACCCTCACCCACTTAAAATCACCCTTTAGGGGTGATGTCTTAAAAATGATTATAGCATATAATTTAAAAGCTAATTAGCTTTTTGTCTTAGGCAATTACTCCTAAGATAGAAATTTTAAAATGATTATTTTATCGGGGTTAAAAATGGGTGGAATTTTATAAAGAGGAGGGTAGTAGAAGAGATATTATTTTTGAAGGGAGTATTTCAATGTTGGTTTTAAAAAAGAATAAAATGCTATGTGTTTTTTTATTATTTACCTTTTTATTTACCATAGTTTTTGAATCGACACCAAACGTTTATGCAAATAACACGTTATTAGATATAAAAAACCATTGGGCAAAAGATACAATTCAAGAAATGGTAGATGGAGGAATTGTTAGGGGATATCCAGATGGTACATTTAAACCTAATAATTCAATTACTAGAGCAGAATTCATGACCTTAACAAACAGAGTATTTAATTTCACAGAAGAAGGGGAAATCCAGTTTGGCGATGTGCCAGAAGACACTTGGTTTACAGAGGCAATCAAAATAGCATATGCAGCAGGTTACATTGGCGGTTATCCTGACGGAACAATTAAACCAAATAATACAATAAGTAGACAGGAAGCAGCTATAATCATTACTAAAATTAAACAAATGAAAAAAAATACAAATTATATAGATATATTTAATGATGCTAAAGACATACCAAGTTGGAGTAAAGGATCAGTAGGAGCAGTAGCAGAAGCAGGATTTATGGGTGGATATCCAGATGGTAGCTTTAAACCTATAGAACCTATAACTAGGGCAGAAGCATTAGTGTTATTAGATAGAGTATTAAAAGAGGCAATTTGGACAATAAACAAAGCAGGCACCTATGGTCCAGAAGAAGGAAATAAAAAGTTTGATGGTGATGTATATATAAAAGCAGATCAAGTAATTTTACAAAATGTAACTATTACAGGTGACCTTACAATAGCAGAAGAAGTAGGAGAAGGAGAAGTAACATTAAACAATGTTACAGTAGAAGGAGACTCCTATATTAGAGGTGGTGGCTCAGATAGTATCTACATAAACGGAGGAGACTTTAGAAATATAATCATTCAAAAAGCAGCAGGCAAACTCCGTATAGTAATGATACATGATAGAGGAGCTTCAGTAACAGTCGCAGAAGAAGCAAAAGATACTGAAATAATATTTCAAGGGACCTTTGACAATATAAATGTGAATACAGGAAATGTAAAACTAACAATGCAAGAAGAAACCCAGGTTAATAAACTACAAATAGATGACAAGGCAGAAGAAGTAAAAGTAAATACATCAAAAGAAACAGTAATAGACCTACTTGATGTTAATACAACAACAAATGTTAATAATGAAGGCAGAATAATTAAAGCTTTAGGTACAGGAGCTAAGGACTCAGAATATAAAATTAATCTGCCAGAGAACTTACAGCCTAGAAGATCAAGTGGGTCGTCTAGTAGCTCAACAGTTTCTGTAAGTGCTATTAATATTACAACAACACCGGATGATGTTAGTGCTTTAAATAACAGTGCATCAGTTGCAGTTGACTTCTCATCCGATATTAGTGGAGTTACATTCTATTACACATTAGATGGAACAACACCTTCCACATCATCACCAACATCATCATTGATAACAGTAGATGCGAGTGACTTAACTGGCAACAGTGATCTTGGAGGGACGGTTACAGTAAAAGTTATCGGTGTAAAATCAGGTATGAACAATTCTTCAGTTGCTAAAAAAGAGATTACATTTAATGCTGCGTCAACTGCTGCTGTCTACAATAGAGAAGAGCTAACCACTGCTTTAGATAATAGTGACATAACAACAATTACCGTAGTACCTGGGACATATACTGGTGACTATACAGTAAGCAATACACAAACGATTAATGGTTCAAATGCCATAATAGATGGGAATTTGACTATTAAGGCAGATAATGTGGTTATTAATGGTACTCCACCGCACTCTCCATTTCAGGTTATTAATGGAACAGTATCAATATCTTCAGGCGTTAATAACTTCACCGCTGATGGCACGAATTTTGACAACCTAACGATTGATGGCGGTGGACTAAATTCTGTAAGGCTTAGAAACTCATCAATTGGGAATATGACAGTTAACAAGCCAAATGTTAGAGTTAATATGAGAGACACTGCTTCAACTAATGTAGAAGTAGGGGCAAATGCTACAGGTGCAAGATTAGAATTCACTTTAGGATCATCTACTACGAAATCTGTTAATATTCAAGCTGGCACTACGGGTGTTCAAGTGGCAAGTAGAGAAGATAATCCAATAGAGGTAACTGGAGATTATGAACCAATTACCCTTCATAAAGTAGAATTCAATGTTGGTATATATGATGCGCTAGTTTCAATCAATGGCGACGAAGAGCTTACTGTTTGGCCTGGAGAAGTAGAATTTGATCTAGAAGAGGGAACTTACAGCTATACAATAACTAAAACAGGCTATGAAGATGTAACAGGTAGTGTGACAGTTATAGAATCAGATATTATTGAATCAGTTACACTGACTCTAAAAACATATACAGTAACATTTGTTGATTGGGATAATTCAGAAATCGCTACAGAGACAATAGAGCACGGAAGTGCAGCAACAGCACCAGCCGATCCAACTAGAGATGGCTACAAGTTTACGGGTTGGAGTCCAGCTGACTTTACAAACATTACAAGCGACTTAACAGTGACTGCTCAGTATGTAGCTGTAGATAAAAATGCTTTAGCAACAGCCATTGGCGAAGCAGAAACTAACAGAGATTCTGTAGAAATAAGCACAGACGGTTCAGACGTACTAACAACTGATGAGTGGGTAAGCCAGGTAGCTATGGATACATATGAAGAAGCTATAGGAGCAGCCCAAGGAGTATACGATGATACTAGTGCTTCTCAAGCAACAGTTGATCAAGCAGTAACAGACTTAGATACAGCGACAGCAACCTTTGATGGGGAGAAAGCTGCAGGTACTTTAGTACCTGTAACTGGAGTAAGCATTGACGAAGCTGACCAAACAATTGGAGTAGGAGCAAACTTCCAGTTCAACGCAACAGTAGAACCTGGAAGCGCGACAAACAAAGATGTAATATGGTCATCAAGCGATGATGGTATAGCAACAGTAAGTGCAACTGGTGAAGTGACAGGAGTAGCGGTAGGAACAGCAGAAATCACTGTAACCACAAATGATGGTGGTTTTCAAGATACCGTAACGATTACAGTAACTGAAGAAGCGGACTTTGATGGTGGTAGTGGTACAGAGGAAGCCCCTTATCAAATAGCTACAGCTGAACACTTAGACAATGTAAGAAAGCACTTGGGGTCTGACCATGCCAATACACATTTTATCCTACTAAATGATATTGATTTAGGCGATGCAACATCTGACGGTGGTGCCTACTGGAACGATGGTAAAGGTTGGGAGCCTATCGGTACTGAAGGAGACACTTTCCAAGGTATATTTAACGGTGAGGGTTATTCGGTTATTAATCTTTTTATTGACAGACCAGAAGTAAATGATGTAGGGTTGTTCGGGGTAACATCGAAATACAGCAGTTTAGACCATCATCCAGGTGTCCACAACCTAACCATAGAGGGAGGAAGCATTACAGGCAAGGATTATGTAGGTCCTCTAGCTGGCAGGTTTGTTGGGCAGATGGCTAACGTAACTGCGGATTTGACAGTACATGGCGAGAAATATGTGGGTGGCTTAATTGGAAGAGCAACCGCTGCTCAAACTACGTCTAATACCGATTACGACCAGAAAATAGAAAACTGTTCAGCATACGGAGATGTCTATGGTATCCAATATGTTGGAGGACTCTTGGGACATGGTGGAACTAGATTAACAATTCTTGACTCTAGTGCATCGGGAAATGTGACAGGTATCTTTGATGAAGAAGATCATAATCATTTTGGTGGTTTTATTGGAAGAATTTCCGGGCAGGGGGGAACTTCTGTAAGTAATAGTTACGCTACAGGTGATGTGAATGCGCCCAGTGCAGATCAGGTTGGAGGATTTGTAGGCGAATTGGCGTACAACTCTGCTACAAACAGTTATGCCACTGGAAGTGTTGCTGGAAATGAAGAAGTTGGTGGGTTTGTAGGTAAAATGGCTACTGGAAGTTCATGCACTGAGAGCTATGCTACAGGTAATGTTGATGGGTACAGCAGAATAGGTGGTTTTGCCGGTTATTCTATAAGAAATTTATCAGGTCTATATGCTTCAGGTGATGTCACAGGTGTACACAGGGTAGGTGGATTTGTTGGGCAAATTGGGTGGGTAGCTAACTTTATTTCTAACAGAAGAGATTTGAGCAATGTGAACGCTCATGGCAATGTAGAAGGAAGTGGTTCTGGTATTGGGGGTTTAGCAGGTTGGATAGCTGGTGATATAACAAACTCTTACATGACAGGAAGTGTTTCTGGAGATGGTTCAAGCGTGGGTAGCATAGTAGGTACCTGGGATAGTGGCTCATCCAGTAACACCTATTACAACGAAGATGTGAACGGGCAGTCAGGGAGTGGAACACCTAAAACAACTGAGCAAATGAAGCAGCAAGCTACTTATGTTGATTGGAATTTTAGTAGCACTTGGGGCATTAACTCATCAGAAAATCAAGGCTATCCTTTCTTAAGGTGGCAGGGTTATGAACATACTAGTGATTAATCGAAGCTAGACACTATTTTATTAAGCTACTGATATACACAACACCAACCCCCAGCACACCTTGGGAGCAATCAAGCTCTTGAGGGGGCCTTATAAATGCTAATATTTAAATGTACAAAAATCACATAAGTTTCTATAGTTTTACTGGGTGATGAGAAATGAAAATAAAATTAATTACTGATATTGATATTAACTCAGTAAAAGACTTACCGAAACTTAAAACACTTGTGGAGGCAAATAACTTGGATAAGCCAAATTTTAGTGAAATAGCAAGGAATTTGGGGGTTGATAGAAGGACAGTTAAAAAATATTACATAGGAGCTGATAAAAAGGAAAGAAAAAAGAAAAAATCTGTGATTGATGACTACTATGAAATTATAAAAGAATTACTATCTGATGAATCATCTCAAATGTTTTATTACAAAGATCATCTGTTTAGATATTTACAAAGAGAGCATGGATTAAAATGCACCAGGAATAACTTTAATTACTACATACTAAAGCATGAAGAGTTTGCTAATTATTTTAAACCAAAAGGTAATTCAAATTCAATTAAAACAGAAACAGAACTAGGTAAACAAGCACAGTTTGATTGGAAAGAAAAAATTAAATTTAGGTTTAGAAATAGTGAAGAAATAATTATAAATGTAGGAAGCTTAGTATTATCAGCATCAAGGCAAAAAGTTTGGCTTATTTACTTATCAACAAGCTTAGATTGTGTTGTAGACTTTTTAGCTAATGCTTTTGAAACAATAGGGGGTGTGCCTAAGGAGTTAGTTATAGATAATGCTACTACAATGATGTTAAAAGCTAGAACAGAATTATCAGATGGTACTGTTAATCCTAAATTTCAGCAATTTGCAGATGATTATGGATTTAAAGTAGTTCCTTGTATTAAAGGAAGGCCTCAAACTAAAGCAAAAGTAGAGAATCCTATGAAAATTATAGATGAAATAATGACTTATAACGGAGTGTTAGATAATATCGAACAATTACATGAAAAATTAGAGCAGATAACAAACGAGGCTAATACTAGAATTTGTCAGAGTACAGGCATACCACCTATACTTATGTACAAAAAAGAAAGAGAACATCTTTTTCCTTTACCACAAGAAAAAATATGTTCTTCCTATAAGCTTTCTTCCATAAAGGTGAATGTAAATACAAATGCACTTTTCTCTTACAAAAAGAAAATGTATTCAGTTCCTTCAACCTTAATTGGAAAGAAAGTAACAATAAAAATAATTGAAAATAACTTGCATGTCTATTATAACAAAAAACTTATTACTGTCCATGAAATCATGGAAAACAAAAAAATAACATACACAGAACAGCATCATTTAGACATGTTAAAACAAACATTTAGAAAACATGATGGGGTTGAAGAATATGCTATACAGCATCTAAGGGAATTGGAGAAATTTAATGAGCAATTATCAAATATTACATGACAATTTAAAAGAGCTTAAGTTAACCCAGATGAGTATTAAGTTAGATAATTATTTAGACCAAATAAATGATGGGAAAATAAGCGTTATAGATGCTTTATACGAACTTACTTCTAAAGAGATAGAAGTTAAAAACTTTAATGCTACCAATGCAATGGTTAAAGTAGCTGGATTTCCACATCAAAAAGAACTCAAAGATTTTGATTTTGAATTCCAACCTAAAATTAATAAACAACAATTCTTAGATTTTGAAAGTTTAAGATTCTTAGAGACTAACAGCAATATTCTATTGATCGGAAATTCCGGAGTCGGAAATTATAGCAAGTTTTTGCTTATGGAAAGATTTTAGTGTTAAGTAAGCAATAATTCATGGTTAAAAAAATCGCATAATTCTAAAATCTTTCCATAATCTTTTTTTATCTGCAAAAATCATTTAACCAATTTAATAAATCAGTATCTTTATCCCAAGCAGGAATATCTTGTTTTACAACCTCAACATAAGCTGCTTCTAATGCTTTTCTTTTAACTTCTGAATTAACCCTTGCGTAAATTTCTGTAGTGGTAACATTAACATGTCCTAGTAAGTCTCTAATATAAATTAAATTAACATTAGCTTCCAATAAATGTATTGCTTTAGTATGTCTAATCATATGAGGATGTAAGCTTTTCGGGAATTGCATTTCTGGATATGATTCTTTGGCTTTCTTAAGATACTTTTCCAGAATGTATGATACCCCTGGTCTTGTAAAGGGTTTTCTATTGCTATTAAAAAACAATGGATGATTCTGATAACCATTTTCTAAAAGATAATGTTCTCTCATATACTCTTCTAATAATGTACAAGTCTTTCCCATGATAGGTACAGAGCGTTGTTTGTTTCCTTTTCCAGTTAATAAAACAGTTGCAGGTTTTGTCAATCTAACATCACATGCTTTTAAATCAATTAATTCTTGTACTCTAGCTCCGGTATCATAAAAAGTAGCTATCATTGTAAGATCACGACGGCCTTTTATTGTATTAGGATTTGGTTGTTGTAATAAAGCTTTAAGACATTCCTGGGTTAAATAAGATATTGACTTCTTTTCTCTTTTTTTAAAAGGAATTCCTAATATACGTTGACTTTCTAATAAAAACTCTGGATTTTCTGACTGCACATATCTAAAGAGGCTATGTATTGCAGCTAGTCTTTGATTACGTGTATTGATGCTAACACCTTTTGACTTTTCAAGCCATAATAGAAAATCTTTAATTGTCTCAGCAGTTATTTTTTCAAAAGTAAGATGTTCAGGTTTAATGTTTAGTATTTCATCAAAATAATTCAATAGTTGTTTAAATGTATCTCTGTAAGACTTGATTGTATTTGTGCTAACATTACGTTGCGTTGGGAGATAGTCTGACATGTAACGGGTTAATGTTCTAGCAAAATTAGTCATCTTCATAAAATACTACCTCCGGTATTGTGTTTGAAAAATGCTGCTCCACTGATGTGGTTATTGTAGGATATAAATCAGATGTTAATCTAAGATAGTGTTGAGTTCCCCTTAAATCGTTATGACCAAGATAAACAGACAAGTAAGGTAAAAGATTTGTTAGGTTTTCTCCTGCTAACACCCATTTTTTCAAACAATGTACTGCAAATGTATGTCTTAAATCATGAAGCCTCGGTCCTTTTCCGCTATGAGAAATATTTGCTTGCCATATTATTTTTCTAAACAATTTATATATAGTGCTTTCATTATAATTTTCACCATATGGCGATGGGAAAAGTAGGGATTCTTGCTTTCGAACTGATGAACTTCTTTTACATATAGTTGACATTGCTTGTTTAGAGATTCTGACATTGGAACAATTCGACTTTTATCAAATTTTGTATTATGTATAGTCAATGTTCCATCAGTTAAATTAACATCATTTATTTTTAAATTTACAGCTTCGGATATTCTTAAGCCACATCCATATAACATTCTTAGTATAAGTGAAATAACGAGATGTCTGTTTGGAGAATATACCGAAATTGGATAGTTATCGCATATATCAAATATCTTTTTTATTTCTTGTTTAGAAAAAATATAAGGAATATACGAATATCTTTCAATGGTAAGTGCGCGAGGTGGGTAAATGTAAGCATCATATCCTAAACGAACCATATATTTTGCAAAACCACGTACTGTTGAAATCCTGCCATTTTGGGTGCTTTCTGTTTCATTAGGTCTTTTTGCTGTCCATTGGTATACCAATTCTTTAGGTAATTCTTTGCTCTTTAGATTGTTTTTTACAATCAATTGATCAAGTTTTTTTAAAAGTGATGCACCTTTGGTATATTTATATCCAACAGCTCTTTGTTCTTCTATATATCCAACCATTAAATCACCCAGAATGCTAGTAAAAATGTACGGTTCTTTAATCATCTAAGAACACCTCCTCTGGGTCAAGTGCACATTTTCTAAGTCCTTCAATACCTATCTGTAAATATACTCCTGTGGTCTTAGAGTTTATGTGTCTTAATACTTCTGAAATAACTTGTAAAGGTGTTCCTTGTTCAAGAAGAGTACTAGCTAATGTGTGACGTAAAGAATGCATGCCATGTCTTTTACCCTTAGGAATTGTGATCCCAGCAAGTCTAGTATACTTCGTTATAATATTATGGAGGTTAGCATCCCTGCCAAATTCTTCATAGGGTGCATGCATACGTATAAAAACATATGGTGATTGACTTACTGGACGTCCATTTTTAAAATAATCTATTAATGCCCAGCCGATATCATCCAATATTGGGTATGTAGTTTTGCTTTTTGTTTTTTCCTGTTTTATTTCTATAGTTTTAGATTGCCAATTTAGATCAGATAGTTTTAGTGATTTAATATCACCAACTCTTATTCCAAGTCTTGTAACTAAAAGAAGTATAGCAAAATCTCTTTTTCCAGTTGGGTTCCCTCTATCTATTGTTTCTAGCATCTGTTTAACATCTTCTTGTTTCCATACTGATGGTATAGCCGGGTATTGATATTTCTTTTGTTTTGGTACGCTTACTGATAAATTATCGTTTGTAAATTTATTAAGATATAGAAATCTTAAAAATACTCTAAGGGTTGTAAGTATTGATGAAATACTTTTCTCATGATGTCTATAAATTGTTTTTACATAATGAGATATTATTTCAGGAGTAATATCATTCACATTTTGAATATTGCGCCCATCCAGATAATCGATAAAAAAGAAAAGCCTTTGCATACGTGTGCGAAGGCCTCTTTTAGCATAGTCATTATCTTCACAGTATTTTTGATAAGCTAAAAGCTCTTTTTCAAATTGAGGTGGATTCACATAACCAGGTTTTTTTACAATCCTTCTAATGACTACTCCGTGAAGTTGATAATCGCCAAGGACTCTAATTCGCCTAATTGAATTCTTAAAAGATTTAGGCATTGATTCCGTGTAATAATTAACTGTGCAGTTATACTTTTCTTTCAAGAACTCACTACCAAGCTCTTCAGAAAAATATGTTTGGTTTTTTTCATGTGCAAATTCAATTACTCTTTTGTAAAATGCACGGTACCCACTTATCGTATTGTGGGCATAGTTTAATCTCTCAAGCTCCTTTAAAACATTATTAACTAATTCTTCAATTGGTATTCTTTTTTCCATATAGCACCTCCAATAATATTTGTATAATTAATTGTGAGGTGTTATGGAAAGAAATAAAAGCACTATCCTCTTATTATTCAGTAATATTCTTATTTTTTTCCATAAGCAAAAACTTACTATAATTTCCGTTATGGAAAGCTTTCCATAACGGAAAGTCGCATCTGGCCACTTCTATAGGTATTGCAGCAGCTAAAAAACGTATAAGCACTTATTTTATTAAATGCCATGATTTAATTGAACAACTTAGGAAAGCTCATCTAGAAAACAAGTTAGAAAATCGAATTAAGCATTTTGCTAAATATAGGCTTTTAATAATCGATGAAATCGGATATTTGCCTATCGGTGAGCAAGAGGCAAAAATGTTTTTCCAGCTTATTGATCGTAGATACGAGAAAAAAAGCACCATAGTAACTAGTAATATTAGTTTATCAGATTGGACCGATATTTTTACTGATAACATGTTAGCTAGTGCTATTTTAGACAGACTAGTACATCATTCTAGCATTGTAAATATACTTGGTAGTTCATATAGAACTGCAGAAGCTCTATCAAAAGTTGGTCAAAAAGAAGATTAGTTGTACATAAAAATATTTGCATTTTTGTTCATTTTTTTATTGACGTTTATATTCTAGGGTAACTCAGTTTGTTCGTAGTTTGGTAGATAGAGGACGTGGTAATCGTGCCATTTTTGATGTTTTACCACCACAGCGCCGGACGTTAGCAGAACAAGGTTTATTAGGGTCCAGTCGCCGAGCTGTAGTTGTTAGTTTACCTACCTCAAGTGGGAAAACAATGATAGCAGAGTTTCGAATTTTGCAGGCATTAAATCAATTTGAATATGAAAAAGGTTGGGTGGCCTATCTTGTTCCTACAAAAGCGCTAGTGAATCAGGTTACACGTCAATTGCGTCGTGATTTTGATTCTTTGGGAGTGTTAGTCGAACAAGTTAGTCCAGCGCTTGAGGTAGACAATATTGAACAGAGATTATTACAGGAACAAGCCGAAAATTCACAATTTAGAGTTCTTGTGACAACGCCAGAAAAATTGGACCTAATGCTTAGGCAAGGGTGGGAAGAAAAGATAGGGCGTCCACTAACATTAGTTGTAGTTGACGAAGCCCATAATATTCAGAGTAATAGTCGTGGACTGAAACTAGAACTTTTATTAGCTACAATTAATAAAGAGTGCCAGTGGGCACAATTCCTATTATTAACCCCCTTTATTGCTAACGGACAAGAAGTAGCCCGTTGGCTGGGAGGTCAAAATTCAGATGATATAAGTCTTGCATTAGACTGGCAGCCAAATGATAGAATTATAGGTATTGTTAAGGCTAAACAAGAAGAATTAATAAAAAATAAAAGTTATAATTATAGTTTAGATATGGAAACAGTGCATACTTCAAGAAATACATTGACCACTAATGGTTTGCTTAATTTACCGGGAACACATGACATTGCTAAGACATTTGCTCAAGTAAATGACAAAAGTACATTGGCGGCTGTAACCGCTCAGTATTTAAAGCAACGTGGACCGGTTATAGTGATGCATACGCGGCCAGATTGGGTGTGGTCTTTAGCAGATAAGTTAAAAATTGAATCTAATTATATAGAACTACCATCTGAAAAAATACAACTGGTTAAAAAGTTTTTGCAGCTTGAATTAGGTGCAAATTTTCCGCTTATTGATCTTTTATCCTATGGAATTGGGGTACACCATGCTGGCTTGTCTGATGATGTTCGATTTCTAATGGAATGGCTATTCGAGGAAAATGAATTGAATTTTCTTGTCGCTACAACTACTATTGCACAGGGAGTCAATTTTCCGATTTCTGGATTAATTATGGCTTCTCATCAATATCCAGAAAAACAAAAAACTGTTGACATGCCACCAGAAGATTTTTGGAATATTGCAGGTAGGGCAGGAAGAATTGGGCAAAGCAGTGTTGGTGTAGTTACTTTAGTTGCTAAGGATGAAAATCATGTAGAAAAACTTAGAGAATTCATTAATAAGCAGTCTGGAGAACTAAACTCAGCATTATTAAAACTAGCAAATGAAGCAGAAGATAATTTGGGTGATTTGGGAAGTATTGTTTATAGGTATCCAGAGTGGTCTAGTTTTCTGCAGTATTTAGTACATACATATCGTCAAATTGGAAAACCAGATACGTTTATAGATCAGGTAGAACAGGTTTTACGTGGAACTTTAGGATTTGAAAAGCTACGAATTAAAAGCCCAACTTTGGCTAATAAATTATTAAGAGGAATTCATGAGTATGCTAATTATATAAGTGCTCCTAATCAGCCTCTAAAATTGGTTGATAGTACAGGTTTTTCATTACAGAGTATTAATACTGTTTTGGTCAATAAAGGCAATATTGACAGATCTTCATGGAATGCGGATACATTATTTCATGAAGGCAACCAAACTCTTCAGGATATGATGGGGATATTATTAAAAGTGCTAGAATTGCGGGATAATCTTAAAGACGTGGTAGGTGAACAACAGCCAGATGGGCAAAAGCTTGCTTCTATTTGGAGGGGAAAGATGCTTATCCTTTTAAATTAAAGGAAATACCTGATGTAGAAAACAATGGACAGAACGTCTTTTTATAAGGAGTCTTAGAAAAAAACTCCTAGATATAATACAAAACTTTATCCTATTTGATAGTGACGAAAAAGGAAAGGTTAATTAAAAAAATATGTAGGTATCAGCAATTTAGAGCTTAACCTTGCTAAAAAACACTTCGCAACAATCAACTAAGGAGAATTATATGCAGCTATCAATTAACTATGGAACAAAGACCATTTACTTTGATGTTATATATAGAAAACGCAAAACTATGGCTATTACTGTTGAAGCACCTGATAAAGTAACAGCTATAGTTCCAGTTGGAATGAAAGAAGAAACAATTAAAAAAAAGGTCATGACTAAAGCTGATTGGATAGTAAAAAAGCTATATGAGTTTAAAAATGTAAAACATATTCCAATTAAAAAAGAGTTTGTAAATGGTGAATCATTTATGTACATGGGAAGAAACTATTCCTTACAAATAGAACTGGATAATAGTTTAAAAGTGCCCGAAGTTAAGCTTTTTAGAGGAAAATTTATAATATCTACTCCCACGAAAGATGAAGAAATATTAAAGAATGCAATGGAAAAATGGTACCGTGAAAAAGCCAAAGAAAAGATAAATGAACGAGTCGAGTATTATCAATATAAAATTGGCAAAAAGCCCGCAAAAGTAACTGTTAAAGAACAAAAGAAACGTTGGGGCAGTTGTAGTTCAAAAGGTAATGTTAATTTTAATTGGAAACTAATAATGGCACCATCCCCAGTTATAGATTACATAGTAGTTCACGAATTGGCCCACCTAGTCCAACTAAACCACTCCAAAGAATTCTGGAATCTAGTTGAATCTATCCTTCCAGATTACAAAGAGAGAAGAAAGTGGCTGAGGGAAAAAATAAAATAGTTAATTTTTAAATTTCAACAATAAGGGAGGGAAGTTTGTATAATGCTTAAGTTGCCGATGATATCCTTCAATTATATTAGTTGTATAGATTATTTTTCTAATTTCATAAGGATATTTAAAGTAATTTGTTAAATAGGAGGTAGATTGATGACCTACCTCCTAAGTTTCGAGAGTTGTTAGGTTGCTTAATCTGTAATTTTCATGTGCTTAAAAAGTGCCTGCTTTTGTGACACTGCCTTTTTGGATGTTAATATTATCCTTTAGTGTAGTGCCGACGGAATTGCCAATCCAATACTGACCTGGCGGAAGTGTTGTCATAAAGCGCCCGTTACTACTAATATTAGCGATTTGCGTGAATTGGTCAGACTTACGTACTATGTAAATTTCTGTCCCTGCCGGACGATTATGTACTCCAGTCACTACCCCTAACTCAGACGGAATAGTGTAGCTGTTGCCTGCGCTAAAAGCTCTTTTTTGAATACCAATCCAAACATCACCATTGTCATCGATTCTAAAATGTGATCCACTAAATTCTCCAGGGTATGGAGGACTGTCGCCTAAGTTCATTCTAATATTAACATCGTATGTATTAGCGTTAATTGGCCCACTATAGTTGCCTTGGTCATCAGCTATGAGACGGGTGTGAATCTGTGGATTACCGTATAAACCTACTATTATTTCTGGGTCTGTGACTGGCTCACCATTAAACGGGTTAATAATTCGTCCGCTAACAAATGCTGCTGTATTAGAGGCAAGTGCAAATGTGCGTCTATCAAGCCATTCATCATTATCTGTTTGGATAACAGCTACTAGCTCAATAGTGTTACCATCATCAGCAGCAACAGTTGTATATGTAGAGGTCGCTACACCGTTAATATCAGTCAATGATTCATTTACAGATAACTGGTCATTGCGATCGTGCGGCCCAACGCTTGCAAAAAATTCAATATTAGTGAATGCAGCTGGTCTATTATCAGGACCGTGAATTGCTGTTGCGGTTATAGTAATCGTCTGTCCGCCACCTGGTGCTACTACTGTTTCGCTCAATTGAACTGAGATATCGGCGTTATGGTATATTTTAGATTCAGGTTGTTCAGGGACATGCCAATCGTCAAGTGTATCAGCACGAAAACTCACAATGTCAACGATCCGTTGTCCGTCCGGGCGTTCAACATTATAGAGTGCCGTTGTTGTCATGCGAGCCATTTCGGCACGATTCATGATGCCAGTGTCATTGTAATACAGTCCAGCTTCTAATCCGAGGTTATTTACCATATCGTTATAATCGTTCGGCCAGTTCATTCCTGATTGCTCGTGTTCTAAAACACGGATTAGAATTGTTCCCCAATGCACCATTTGTAGTGGATCGCCTGGAGCGTATAGCCCATCACCTGTTCCGCGCAAGATTCCTTCCTCTGACATTAAATTAATCCACCCAAGTGCCCATTCGTGGCTTGTTCCGACTATGTCTGTAAAAATCGCTTCAGTTTGGGCGGCTTTAACAGCGTCTTGTTCTGTATAGCCAAGTAAATAGCCAGCGACTTTAGCTGCTGCAGCCCTGTTCAGTTCAGCATTAGGAGCAAACTGGTCGTTGCCTACGCCCTCTAATATTCCCAATCTAGACATTTCCAAAATTGCATCCTCCTGCGGATTCCCTGCAATATCTGTGAAATTTGCTGCTGCAACAGTACCCATAGTTCCAAAAAGTAGTACCGTTGTCATTATGATAATTATCATTAGCTTTTTCCCCATCATCATCCCTCCAATTACTATTTTATATAATTGCCAATCTAATTTGCTCTAGTTGCTCATTAGTAGTAGCAATAACAATCTAATTATAGCAGTTTGTGTTAAGTATTAGTGGGCAAAATTCACTTTCTTGTAATTTATTAAATAAAAAATCAAGGAGCTTGAGGAAGAAGTGAAACGCCTATAAATTCTTAAACGCAGATATGGCGAGGTTCTTGAAGAGGACTAAATATGATGGGTAGTGTTGAAATGAATAAAAAGCTAATTCTGTTTTTAGATGAAGTGAAGGAAAAGGACTTACCACTTGTTGGGGGGAAGGGCTTAAATCTAGGTATTATGATTAACTTTGGTTTTCCTGTTCCTACTGGATTTTGTGTTACCACCTTAAGTTATAAAGAGTTTATTGAACACAACAGTCTAGAGGGGTTTTTAGAGGAAGCCTTACAAGGATTATGCCAGGAGAATATCGGGCAAGTGGCAAAAGAAATCAGAGAGCGAATAATGGAATCCCAAATTCCTAAGCTGGTGGAGAAAGAAATAATAAATGCAATTAATAAGATGGGGCCTTACAATAACTATGCTGTAAGATCCAGTGCTACCGCAGAGGATATGAAATTTGCCTCTTTTGCAGGGCAACAGGATACTTATCTCAATGTGCATGGAATTGAGTCCATACTACATTCAGTAAAGAGCTGTTGGGCTTCCCTATTTACTGATAGAGCAATACTTTACAGAATACAAAACAACATAGAACATAAACAGGTTTACATGGCAGTTGTAGTACAGAATATGGTTTCACCTAACGTATCGGGAATAATGTTTACTGCCGATCCTGTTTCTGGTCATAGAGATATTCTAACCATTGATGCCAGTTATGGCTTAGGAGAAGCCTTAGTATCTGGGTTGGTGTCACCAGATATATATAAATATAATAAGGGTCAAGATAAGATAGAAAGTAAGGTTATAGCTGATAAGAAGTTGGCGGTAATGCCATTGAATGGGGGAGGAACAAACAAAGTTCGATTAACTAACGACCAATCCAAAAGCCAAGTATTAACCGATACTCAGATAGTAAATTTAGCACAACTGGGGAAAAGAATAGAAAAGTATTATGGTTGTCCACAAGATATTGAATGGTGTTTAGCTGGAGAACAATTATATATTGTACAGAGCAGATCAATCACATCCTTATTTCCACTCCCCCAGCCTATACCCACAAAAGACGCATTGCATGTCTATGCTTCTTTTAGTCATATTCAGGTAATGACAGACCCTATATCTCCTCTGGGTGTCGATATGGCAAGAGCTATCATTTCTATAGATAAATCAGAAATAAACCAAGACGTATATAAATATACAAAAACAGCAGCTGGAAGAATTTATATAGACATAAGTGGTCTTTTACAAAACAATGTACTAAGGAAAATGTTACCTGCTATATTGAAAAATGCCGATAATTTACTAGCCTCAGCACTAGAGAATTTAATAAACAGGACTGATTTTAATACCCAAATAGTCAATGACCGTAAAACGATCAAGGCTTTAAAAAGATTTATGATGCCTATAGTGATTAGAGGAATGAAAAATCTACTTTATAAAAACCCAGATGCCACTGTCGAATGCGCAAATGATTATGTAAATATGCGGTTGGTAGAAACACAAAAAGCAGTAAATCAAGCCAGGCAGGGGGCAGAAAGGCTAGAAGTTATCCATGAAATAGCAAGTTTTTCTAAGGATTTTAAAAACTTTCTTCCTCTCATCATACCAGCTATTATTAGCTACAAAATCTTGGAAGGGTTAGAAGAAAAATTACTAGGCTCTCGCAAATACGTTAATGAAATTTTGCAAGGCTTAGAAGGAAATATAACTACGGAAATGGGACTACTAACAGGGGATTTAGCAGATAGTATTAGAAAGAGTCCAGAATTAATACAAGAGTTTAAAAAGGAAGACTATAGTACTTTATTTGATAGGTTAAAGTCTTTAAATGGATATGATGATTTTATTCAACTTTTTGATAAGTTTATTGAAAAATATGGCTTAAGGGCAGCGGGGAGCTAGATATTGCAAAGGATCGGTGGGCAGAAAACCCACAATTTATAGCTGAATCTATTATGGCTGTTGTGGATACTGGAGAAGAAGGACTCCATCGTAGGGAATACAACATTACCATAAGTGAAGGAAAAAAAGCAGCTGAAGAACTGGTGAGAGAAGTTGAAGCCAAACATGGCAAGGTTAAAGGGAAAATGGTAAAAAGGCTCGTAAGGGTACTTAGAAACGTTATGCCCGTTCGTGAGCATCCAAAATATCTTGCTATGGGTCTACTATATATATGTAAAAAGGCTATACTGGAGGAAGCCAATATATTAGTATCAAAAGGTCAACTAAATTACCAACAGGATGTATTTTATCTAAAGTTGTCTGAGATATATAATGCTGTAAAAAAAGATGAATGTCTAAAGGAAGTTGTAGCCAGTCGAAAAGAAGAATATAGCCATTTCCAAAAATTAAATCCTCCTAGACTGATGACTAGCAACGGTGAAGAAATAAAGGCATCTTATAAAAGAGAAGATCTGCCTGAAAAAGCATTAGCGGGAATGCCTGTATCTTCAGGGGTAGTAGAAGGGATTGCTAAAGTAATTCAAAACCCTACCAAGGCCTCAGTAAATAAAGGAGAGATTTTGGTTGCTCCCTTTACAGATCCAGGTTGGACACCTCTATTCATTAATGCTGCAGCCTTGGTAATGGAGGTGGGGGGCTTGTTGACCCATGGTACAGTGGTAGCTAGAGAATATGGCATACCTGCTGTTGTAGGAATTGTTGATGCTACTAAAAAAATTAAGACTGGTCAAAAAATTAGAGTGGATGGTAATGCAGGCTATGTGTTGGTGATAGAGGATCAATCTATAGAGTAGCAGGACTACAATATTAAGAATGAATGAGGTCCCGAACAATGTATAATATGGTTGAAAAAGTAATGGATGTAGCGAAAATAGTGCAAGATAATATTCTTTTGTTTCTTTTAATAACTATGATTGGGGGTTTATTAGCTGGTGGAGTAATTGATATTTTTGAAGAAACACTAGATGCTGTTGTAGTCTTAGCTATATTTATTCCTTACTTGCACAACAGTTTTTAGGGCATATGATTATATAAAAACATAATCTACACATGTACTACAGAACCAAGGGGTTTTTATAAATAAAATAGAGAAAGGTTTTTTGTTTGACCATAACTTTACTGGTAATATAAATTATTGGTGAAGTTATATTTTACACTTACAATTAAATTACGTAACAAATTTAAAATGTTGGTGAATATTATCTATCAGCTGCTGATATACATACTGGTTGTCAGCGCTGTTTGTGAATTAATAACTGGAGGTATCTATAAATTGAAATCATATATCATAAGAATCGAACTAGAAGAATCAAATCCGTTGATATGGAGAAGAGTTGTAATGCCGTCTGGAGCGACGTTCAAAAGGCTTCATGATATTATACAAAACGTAACCAACTTTCAAAGCGGCTACCCTAATGAGGGATACCACCTTTATGAGTTTGATTTAACTGAGGAGAATAAGGTTGTCACTGATGATCAAGAAGCTTACCTTGAGCACCAGCACTACAAGAAAAACAGAAAGATGTACGATGAACGGCTAAAAACGATGTCACCTGAAATGCTTGAGTTTGAAAAGCGTTACCAAGAAAGATTGAAAATTGAGGTTCGTAAACCAACGGGCATTAAGGTAGATGACTACCTTGAGAAGTATAAAGAAATCAGATATACCTATGACTTCGGAGATGGTTGGCATTTTAAGGTGAAACTGGAGAAGATTGTTAACGATTACTACTTCGGTTTTCCTTCACTTCTTGATGGAGCAGAAACAGCACCACCTGAAGATGTGGGCGGGATACATGGTTTTTATGAATTTATGGAAATATATCGTGATAAAAACCATCCAAAACATAAAGCTATGCAGGAATGGGCGGAATCGATATATTTCAAAGAGTATGATCCTGACTGGATAAATAAGAGACTAAAGGGGCTTAATTATAAGAAGACACAATGGGATAAAATTAACCACGAACGGTATCAGATTATAAAAGATAAGTACAGAAAGAATTAAAGATAGTGTTTTGGCAAATATGGTTAAGGAAAAATGTTTATAAAAAAAAGTTTTAACTAAAGGACAGATATTGTCTATGTCTATTCATTATAATAATTAATAAGTTAAACTAAATCAACAAACTAGTTCAAAGTTATGGCACATTAGAACTAAATACTGTATGATATGGTTATATTTACATATATTAGGAGGGTTCTACGAACTTAAAGTAAGCGCTTTTTTTTGAGCCAAAAAGACGCAGATTGTGACTGCAACACGCAAATAGTCACAGTTAGAGTGCAATTGCTTAAAATTTTGTTTGAGTATATTTAAGAAGAAAGGGATTTAAATGCTATATGAACTATTAATAACTTTTAAAAGCACCGATACAGTGATATTACTTTTAATCTTAGCCATTTTAGCCAACATATTACTAAAATTAGTAAAAGTTGATCTATTAATGAAAGACAAAGTATTGATAGCGTTATTAGTTGTTGGTTTATTTTGTTTACTAGCATCATTAGCTATAAATTTTGCTAATAAATCATATTTTCAATCAATTGTGTTTAATTTAGTGTTTTATATATTCTTAGTATTAGGTGCTACTACTATAATAATTTATATACATAAAGCATTAGGAGAAATAATATATTTAGCTACTTATGATCAATTAACAGGGATTTATAATAAAAATAACTTACATAAGATGCTTAAAAACAAGATTATGATTGCACAAAAAAGGAATAGACCTCTGTCTATATTATTTATTGACATAAATAATTTTAAAAGTATAAATGATGACTTAGGGCATGAAGCTGGCGATATCATTTTGTATAGTGTGGTACAAGAAATTAAAAAGCATATTAGAAAAACGGATATATTTATAAGATATGGTGGGGATGAGTTTATATTAATACTACCAGAAACTAATAAAGATGATGCTGAACAAATTGCATTACGAGTAGAAAAACAAATTATAAACTTAGAAATAGATTTAAATATTAGTATTAGCTATGGCATAGCAAACTTTCCTGAAGATGCTAAACATACCAATGAGTTAATAGAAATAGCTGATAGCAGAATGTATCAACACAAGAATTATATTAAAGCACAACCAAATGAACATAGTAAGGTAAACCTCAGACAATAATTTATAAGTAAATTTATTTTCTTACTTTCTAAAACTAGATAGCTGCGATTTTAAAAGTAAGTGTTAATAGCCATGAAAGAGTAAAAGCTCTGAAGCCTTGTTAAGCATAAAGTCCTATATTTTAAAAAATAAAAAACAGGACTATAGTTATGGTGCTTTTATAGCAAACAATGTAGTATATTAGTATCATGTCCAATATTTAACAAGGAGGTGTACAAAATTGCAAATAAAGACACTAAATTTGAAAAAATTATAGGATGCTTCTGGAATGAAGGAGAGATGTGGGAAGGTGTAGTATTAGATAAGTTAGAGGAAGTAAATGAAACAGAAATAACTATAATAAAAACAAAAAACGTTGTTATTCTTCTTGAGAAGAACGAGATTCTCGAAACTGACGAACTTTCCAAATAAAGAAGTCACGTACTTCCTTAATTATTTCATCTTTTTTCTCACTTTCAATAGGAGAAGTTGTAAGTAAATCATTTATTTCTTGTAATATATTCAAATATTGTTCGGATTTTTTTATAACGGCTAAGTCATTTCTTAATAAGTAATCAATACTAACATCGAAAAATTCAGCTATTTTTATTAAGGTATCATAATCCGGATGACGCGCGTCATTTTCATAACTAGATATAGTGGATCTAGAAACAGATAAAGCCTTAGCCAATTCAGCTTGACTAAGGTAGTGTGCTTCTCTTAATATTTTTAGACGTTTGCCAAAATTATTATTATTTAAATTACTCATAAGCTAATTATAAGCTTCCTTTTTGTTTATTACAATATTTTAGATATGGTAATGGTGTGCTGTGAGAATGAACACCTTGTTAAAAAATGCAATAGCATTTAATATGCTTTTTTAAGTTTACCAGCATTTCAGTTCCGGTAAAGATTCCAGAGTAAGAGGACATTTTGCTTAATTGTCTCGTCTCGTGCTAATAGGCATTTCATGGGTGTTTTACCACCTTACTTTTCACTAGAAACGAGCAAACTGAAAAGCGTTTCCCTCCTGGCTAAAAGCACGTCGACCTATTAAACTATTATATACTTTCCTTAATTGTTTTTGTTAAAGATAATCTATGATATAGTTATGATATTAATCTGGGAGGATAAATAAGCATGTACAACAGTATAATTGATACTATTGGTCATACACCACTTGTCAGAGTAAATAAGTTAAATCCTAAGCCAAATATCCCACTGTACGCAAAGCTGGAAGGCTTTAATCCAACAGGAAGCATCAAAGATCGTATTGCAATAAATATGATTGAGCAGGCTGAGGAAAATGGCACACTAACGAAGGGTAAAATAATAATCGAACCTACCTCTGGTAATACAGGAATTGGACTGGCGATGATAGGTTCCGTAAAAGGATATGCAGTTGAAATAGTCATGAGTGAAGCAGTTTCCTTCGAGCGCCGCAAGATGATTGAGGCTTTTGGAGCAAGGATAGTGCTGACGGAAGCTTCCTTAGGCACAGACGGAGCTATTAGGAAAGCCCACGAACTGTGCCGCATGTATCCTGAAAAGTATTTTATGCCCAACCAATTTTCTAACGAATATAACAAGTTAACACATTATTTAACCACGGCCAATGAGATTTGGGAGAAAACTGATGGGAAGATTACCCATTTTGTTTCTGCTCTTGGAACCTCAGGAACCATTATGGGAGTTGGTATGGGATTAAAAAATAAAAATTCTGATATTCAAATAGTTGAGGCACATCCCGTTTCAGGTCATTACATTCAAGGGCTAAAAAACATGCAAGAGGCTATAGTGCCGGAAATCTATGACCCTACAAAGATTGATAGGACGGTAATGATTGAAACTGATGCTGCTTTCGCGATGGCCCGAACTATTGTGTCGCAGGAAGGTATCTTCGTGGGTATGAGTAGTGGAGCGGCTATGCTTGCAGCTCTGGAATGTATCAAAGACATAGAGGATGGCTTTGTTGTTGTGGTGTTCCCCGACCGAGGGGAAAAATATTTGAGCACAAATCTATTTAATACTACTACCTGATGGGCAGTAACTAAATACTACTTATATCTATCTATACAAAAAACTAAACACTTTATTAAGATTATAAAGAAATAACCCTAATTATTAAAGGTTATTTCTTTGGTGTTTTAGATGACTAGGGGAAAGCTTATGCTTTTAGCTAAAGCGTTGTTGACGCTTAAAGCAAAAAACATTAAAATATTAAATAAGCACCTACCTTCCAGTAGGTTTGCTAGTTTTTAGGTTTTATAGATTGGGGTGTAATTATGGCGCTTGTTGAATGGCATTTAGATAATACAGATCAAGCAGGAGTAGATATAAATGAAAATGCACCTGAAAACATAGGGATAGAATTACAAAGTGTTCGTTTATATAGATTAGAACAGGTTAGAAAAGAAATGGCAAATCGAGATATTTCAGCTCTTATTCTTTCTGATCCAGTAAATATTCGTTATACGACTGGAGCTAGAAATATGCAGGTTTTTTCAGCTCGAAATACTCCATCTCGCTATCTTATAGTAACAGCTGATAAAACAATACTTTATGAATTCACTGGATGCCTGCATTTAGCTAATGGTTTAGAAACAATTGATGAAGTACGACCAGCTAAAACAGCTAGTTTTGTAGCGGCTGGTCCCCATATTGTTGAACAAGAAAAAGTATGGGCACGAGAAACATTATCTATGATTACTCAACTTGTTGGTGAAAGCAAATTAAAAATTGGTTTGGAGCGGATGAATGCAGGAGTAGCAATTGAATTGGCAGCTCTAGGTGTTAAAGTTGTTGACGCACAAGAACCAGTTGAGATGGCTAGAAGTATTAAATCAAATGAAGAGCTAAAATGTGTTATAGCTTCACTTCAGGCAACTGAAAGAGCTGTTGGTATATTGCGAGAAAATATTAGACCAGGAATTACTGAAAATGAGCTATGGTCTATTTTTCACCAACAGATTATTGCACAAAATGGTGATTATATTGAAACTAGGCTTATGAATTCAGGGGAAAGAACAAATCCGTGGTTTCAGGAATCATCACATAAGATAATAGGTGAAAATGAATTGATTGGACTTGATACAGATGTTGTGGGTTGTCATGGTTACTATTCGGATTTTTCAAGAACTTTTCATTCTGGACCAGATAAACCTTCTCAAGAACAAAAAACACTCTATAAAACTGCTTATGAACAGATACAGCACAATATTAATATTTTAAAACCGGGTATGAGCTTTCGTGAATATGCTGAAAAGGCATGGAATATACCCGATGAATACCATGCTAATCGGTACTATTTATCTGCTCATGGATGTGGTATGACAGGTGAATACCCCTATCTTTATCACCATGCCGATTTTCCTGATGCAGGATATGACGGAATAATATTACCAAACATGGTTGTTTGTGTGGAATCATACATAGGTAAAAAAGGTGGCCGTGAAGGTGTAAAGTTAGAAGAGCAATTACTAATTACTGAGCAGGGTACAGAACTATTGTCTAATTATCCATTTGAAGAAGACCTACTTTGATAAAAACCATAGGAGAAATATTAACATGCAACAGGATATTTATATGAATATACAGGAGCTAACTTGTTCACGAAACGGGATTCGCATTACTTTAAATAAACAAGGTGAAAATATATATGTAAAGAGTCGTCATCCAATAAAGTATGGATGTTACTCAGAAATTGAAACTGATGAAGCGGTGTTTCAATTTAATATGAATAATGAAATTATTGGTATGCAAGGCCAAAAAGACAATTGGCCAAGTTCACAAGAATGGCTTAAAAGAACTGCTGGCAATGATTGGGTATATTATTCAACTGGTGGTTATAGTGGAACTTATGAAAGTTTTGGCAATGGTTTTCTTGCTGAGCCGATTCATTTTAGAATACCTAGTCCTTATAATGAGATATATAAAGCCACAGGAGAATATTACATTCCAAACTTCTCTTATAATTCAAACTCAATTTTGGGATTTGATCCGTTTAAGGAAACATCTGTACAAAATTTAGTTAACTCTTGGTACGATATTTTAAAATCACATCTTAATTCTTTTGATTTCAAAGAGTCCTTTGCTAGTTTTATTGATGATGTACTAAAAACAACACCGGAAATTCTGGAAGATAGAGCTGAAGTGTTATTTAATATTATTGGTTCAAGACCTTCGGTTTTACCACCAGATACTCGACATGTTGATTATAATGTGATACCTCTTTCTCTTTCCGAGGGATGTCTTCATAAGTGTGCATTTTGTAAAATAAAAAATAAACGTCCGTTTTCAACTAGGACTACGGAGGACGTCGATAAACAAATAAAAGATCTAAAGCAATTTTATGGTCGTAATCTTATTAACTATAATGCTATTTTTTTAGGTGATCATGACACACTTAACTCAGAAGAAGACTTTATCATTGAGAATGCAAAAAAAGCTATTAAGCAGTTTGGGTTTGATAACTCCTATATGCAAGGCTCTAGCATTTATCTTTTTGGAAGTGTAAATTCATTTTTAAATAAGAATGATTTCTTTTTTAAAAAACTTGAACAAATGGAATGTCGTACTTTTATAAACTTAGGATTAGAATCTGCAGATCAGACAACACTTGATTATCTTGGTAAACCCATATCAGCTAAAAAGGTTAAGGAAAGTTTTAAAAGAATGGTAGCTATAAATCAAGAATTTAATAATATAGAGATAACAGCTAATTTTATCATAGGAGATGAATTATCACCTGAACATTACAATGCTTTTCTTAAGCTAACTCGTGATGAACTTAATGTTCCACAAAATAAAGGTGCGGTTTATTTATCCCCACTGTTTTCAAAAATACCTTCCCGGAGTATGCTTTTTCATTTTAATCAATTAAAACGATTAAGCCGAATTCCAACATATCTATATACCATACAACGTTTATAATATAGTAATCTACAAAAAAACGGAGAACTGTGATATTTCAAAATTCTCCGTTTAATTTTATTTTAGTGGAAACTATGTTTTCTTAATCCCATTCCAGTAGTTATCCCAGACCTGCTTCATTTTATCTTTAGTAAATCCGATGTCTAAGATGAGAAAAAGCAGTACACCTTCTCGGAAGCACCGGTATGATATAGCCATTTCAAAGGCATTACCTTGGCGAATAATGCCCTGAGTCATCCCTTCTTCAAAAAGCTGCTCTAGGTTTCCTTGGTATTGTTGTTGGTAGTTGTGTATGTGAGATTCAATCTTATCGTATAAATTAGTTGGTTTAAAGTACAATACCTGATAGAAAAAATCTACGCGTTTCCTGTCTTCTAAAAAGTATTCGATATATTTTTCATAACCAATATAAAGCTTTTGTTCAAAGGACAAATCTTTGATTTCTTCTGCAGTTTGCTCCATTCTAGCATCAAACTCAGCTACAAGCTCTTGGTAGATAGTTAAAAAAAGGTCGTCTTTGCTCTTGAAATGTGCATAAAGAGAAGCTTTTTTAATTCCTACTAATTCAGCTATTTCATTCATTGTTGTATTACTGTAACCGTATTGAGCAAACAAACCAAAGGCTACATTCTTTATTTTTTCTTTTGTCTGACTCAAGACATATCCTCCTTAGAATATTAGTTGATCCACTGGCTTATTAAATCTTGATTATCTTGAATCCACATGTTAGCACCTTCTACTGGATCTCCGACTTCTTCAATAATTCCCATAAGTTCACCTAAGCTGTCGTCATCCATAAACCAAGTGTTCATCCAACTTAGTACTTCGGGATGATCATCTTCAAAACCTTCCCGAGTAATGAAAACTATATCGTCTGATTCACCATAAATACCAGCAGGATCGTCAAGATATTTAAGATCATAATATGCAAAAGCATAGTGAGGACTCCATAAAGTAACAACGGTTGGTTCATCATTTCCATAGGCTCGTTCTAGATCAGCCATCATGGCTGAATCAGAGCTTTCAATAAGTTCGTAATTTAAATCATAATGTTCGATGGCTTCTTCAGTTAGTTGCATTAAACTAGAGCCAGGATCAATGCCAACAATTCTGCCACCGTATTCATCAGCATAATCGTTAAGTTCGGTAATACAATTAACCTCCATGTAAGAAGGCACCACTAAACCCAGACTAGTGTTTTCGTACCACATATCCTGAACAGTAAAGCCATGTCCATATTCTTCAACATAACGCGCGTCAGTAATTGGTAGCCATACTTCCATACCAATGTCTAGTTCTCCTTCAGACACACCTAAATACACAACAGATTTATCAGCACTTACTAATTCTACTTCGTAGCCTTTTTCCTCTAATAATATTTTCCACATATTTGAGACAGCTATATTTTCGGCCCAGTTGTTTTTACCTATTTTGATCGTACCCTTACTTTCTACTTGTTCCGCAGGCTCATCAACTTGTCCACAGCCAGCAATCACAAGCATGCCAAAAAGAAACACAAGAAACAAACTCAATTTTTTGTTCTTCATTTTCTTCTCCCCTTTAATAATTTTTATAATACCATAACCTGTTAGACTTATAAATCTCCCTAAACTTAAGTGTTAACTCCAAAGACGACCTTCCGGAAGGTTTGGTATAAATATATGGTACAGTTAATTATTTAAGAAGTCAATAGGACAGGGCAGAGGACAAGGGGGCGTTTTCTCCTGTCCTTATAATAGGTTTCAAAACCATTGTTAGCAACGATAGCTCCTTTGGGAATTTGCACCATAATTAGAACAGGATTTAAAAAATCAAGTGGATTAAAGTAACTTATAATTGTTTTTATTTGGAAACCCTATACAATCTAGTATTATTGTTAGTAACACAAACTAGAAAAGGTTGTGAAAAAAAATGATACAAATTGAGCAATTTAGTCTAAATAAACATGATAGAAGCAGTATAGCTAAACTTATATTTGATTCTGATATAGAGATGAATTCCTTAGTTTATGGAAAAAAAGAAGAAGGGATAAGAATTATTACAGAGCTTTTAGCTATGGAAAACAATTATTATAATCCTCAATATGTTAAATTAGCAATTATTGAAGATGAAGTAATTGGAGTTATTGTTGGTTATCCCCTTGAACAAAAACAGGACTTAGACAAAGGTACGGG